>DATKTN010000066.1:0-6317 GCA_035531135.1 Anaerolineae bacterium | reverse complement strand
TCATCGGGACGGCGGCCGTCGGGGCGTGTCGGATCGTCGGTCATAGCGGATGGGATTATACCACGGGGGAAGGGAGGGACAAGGAGAGGGGGGGACAAGGGGACAAGGAGAGGGGGAGACAGGGAGACAAGGAGACGGGGTGATAGGGGGACCAGGGGACCAGGGGACAGGGGGACTAGGTGAGCGGGTAGTTGGGGGGATGGGGAAAGACGGTCGGGCGTTCTGACACTGCCGGTGGTGAGCCGCTCAGCGAGCGGGCACTTGGTAAGGGCGAGATGGCCTGGCGGCCCAGATCGAGCCCATTTCCCAGACGTCCAGCGACTTTAGGTTGGCACTGCCGCCGTGGGCGAACAGATGTACGCCGAGGCTGTCGGGCTGGGATGGGTAAATCCGGCTCGTGAGGCACGCCCGGCCGTTGGCATAGATTTCCACCACCGAGCGGTCGAGAAAGACGTGCAGCCTCAGGCGCTCACCGTCCGCCAGGTCGAGGGGCCCCTCGTGCACGCCCCGGTCAACCTCGGGACTGAGGCTCGACCGTTCCCGGTTCAAGACCAACCGCCTGGCCAGGCGGTCATAGACGATGCGCGTCTGCTCCGCGCCGTCCGGCGAACAGCGCACCTTGACGCCCACTTGCTTCGCGTCGCCCGGCTCGAATTCGGCGTCGATCTCGAGACAAGCGCCTCGAACGTCCTCCAAAGCACCGGAAGACGATGGCGTGAGGACGATGCCTGTGAGCCGATAGTGCTCACCGCGCAGGACCTCCACCTCCGGCGCGGGCTCGACGCCCAGCAAGCCGTCGGGACGCAGGGACAGGGCGCGGGGCAGAGACATCACACCCGCCCAACCCGCGGCCCGCTGGGCCTCGTCACTGCGCCCTTCCTTGATCCAGCCAAACATGATGCGCCGGCCTTTGTCATCGAGGAACGTCTGCGGCGCGTAGAAGAGCATGTCCCCGAAATCAAGTTTCCCGAGAATTCTGGGGGTGAATCTGTGATCCGCATAGGTGCCGACGAAATAGGCCGTATAGAGAGGCCTGCTCGCGTGGGCAGAAACGACCAGGACGTGCTTATCCCCCAGGAAAAAAAAGTCCGGACACTCCCACATCGTGCCGGTCCACATCGGCCCGGCCTGGTCCTCATCGCCGACGAGGATCGGGTTCAGGTACTCCCAGTGAACCAGATCAGGCGACCTGTAGAGCAGCGCCGTGCCCCCTAGCCCCTGGATGCCGGACCCGATCACCTGGTACCAGGTATCGCCTTCCCTCCATACGCTGTGATCGCGGAAGCCCACGACGTCCAGATCCTTCGGCGGCGCCGCGATCACCGGATTCCCGGCGTACTTTTCCCACGTGAGCAAGCCGTCAGTACTCGTGGCCATGCACGGCCGCTCGGGATAGACACCCGTGTAGATGAGGGTCGGGATCCCGTCGTCGTCCACCGCGCAGCCCGACCAGCACCCACGCTCGTCCGGACCGCCTGGGGTCGGCGACAGCGCGATCGGCAGGTCGGTCCAGTGCACCAGGTCCCCGCTGACCGCGTGTCCCCAGTGGATCGTGCCCCAGAACGGGCCGTTGGGGTTGTGCTGGTAGAACAGGTGCACCCGCCCTTTCCACTGGATCAACCCGTTCGGGTCGTTCATCCAGTTGGCCGGGGGCAGGAAGTGGTATTGAGGACGATGTGGATCGCTGGCCGGATATTGCTCCACCTGCAGTGCTCTCCCCTATCCGGTGGATCCCTTACCCCGCTGGCGGCCGGCCAACAAGATCCCCAGTCCGGCCAGCGGCAGCGCGACTGCCGCGCCGGGACAAATGCTGCGCCGGTCTCCCGTGCCGGGTTCCTGGGCCACGGTGGCCGCAGGCGTCGCGGCGGGTGTGTCCTTCGGAGTCGAGGTGGCCGCCGCCGGGGTGCTGGATGGCACAGCTTCCGGCGTGGCGGTGGGCACAGGCTCTGGCTGCTCCACCTCGGTGACGAGGGCGACGTCGTCCACCCACAGGGTGCCCTCGGCAGGATCGGCGCCCGCGCCGAGGCTGAACGCGTAGCCCGTCACCCGCGCCGGGTCCAACTCGGAAAGCCCGCCCTCTTCCGCCCACGCTGCCCGAGCAAAGTCGGTCCACGAGAAGACAAAGCGGGTCCAATCCTGTGTACTTTCCGCCGTCGTCTCGAACTGCACCTCGAAAGGCGTCGGCGCACCAGGATCGCCGGAGAACAGCATCAGCGTGAACAGCTTACCCGCCCCCTCAGAGCGCATCCACAAGGCGAGCCCCACGCCAGCACTCCAGTCTTCGGGCGGTTCGAGGGCGTGCCCGCAGTCCACCCATCCGTCGGGGACGACGTCGTAGTGAAAGCGCAGAGCGGCCGCCCCGCCGTGAGCCATCCCGGCGTCCGGCCCGCACTCGACGGCCGTGCCCGATCCACCTGTGCCGGCGTCCCAGACGTCGTCGAGCGATTCAAAGCCCTCGACCAAGCCCGACGAGGCTGGCACGCCGGGCTGATCCGTGGGCGACGGCGTTTGGGTCGGGGGAAGCGCGGTGGGCGGCCCCGGCGTCGGCGTTAGCGTGGGCTGAGCGGGCAGCTCCGTCGACGGCGTGGCGGTCAGCGGCGGGGGTGTGGGACGCGGCTGGCGAGCGCTAGCGCTGCGGATGGCCTGGTTGATGAAGGAGACAAAGCGCGGACCGATCTCGCGGTTGGCCCTCTCGTTGGGATGGGCGTCGTATTCGTCCAGCCGGTACTCGGGCCGCAAAAAGTTGTCAGCGCCAGCCAGCAGGCCAAAGAAGTCGAAGACGAATACGTTGGGGTGGCCGGACAGGTATTCGCCTGACTGCAGCCAGTTGGCGAAGGCACGCGCCCGGGCGGCCTCCTCGGGGTCGCTGTTAGCGGGCACCTGCGGCGGCTGGGTGACGATGATGAAGAGCTTGTCCGGGTACTGGTCCATGCGGTCGCGGATGGAGCGGTAGTAGGACTGGTACGCGGCCAACTGGGCGTCGTCCCCGACGTTGCTGGCAGGGAAGCAGGATTTGAAGGCGACCACATCGTACTGCATCAAGTGGCTGAAGGTGTTGTCCGGCGGGTCGTGCAGCGGCTGGGCAAAGATGGCGGCGAAGCCATCGGGGTCAGTGTTGTCGCCTGGGACAGCAAAGTTGGTGCCGGTGTACGAACCGTCGGCCAGGCGCAACCCTTCTTCGTTGTAACCGTGGTCGAAGAACTCGTAGCCGAGGGCGGTGAGCCCCGGCCGCACGCCGCCCTGCGCGATCAGGTTCTGGCCACAGGAGTGGTGGAGGAAGATGATGCGGGTGATCTGGGCCAGGCCAGGCCGGACCGCTATCAGAAAGTTGATCAGCAAGCCCAGCAGCGTACACAGAGCCATGGGCCTGCTTACACCGCGATGAGGATCAATCGAGTGTTTCATTTGTCACCTCCCACGCGACATCTATCTGTGCGCCCCTTTCCAGGAGCACAGTCATTGCCCCTCCGCCCACTCGTGCAGGAAGCGGTGGCCGAAGGTAATGCTGTTGATCGTCTCCTTGCACTCGGCGTAGATGTTGGGGTCGCCCTCGTACCAGGGATCGCGGCTGCCGGTGCGAAAGAGTGTGGCAGCGCGCTCCAGGTAGCCGGCATCGCCGCTGAGGCGGTAGGCGGTCGCCATCGCGTCGGCCCCCAGGAGCAGCCAGTTGTTGATCGAGGGATCAGCGTTCTCCGCCCGACCGTCGAACCACCACTCGTAGGGATAGGCGGCACGCGCGCCGGTCGCGATGGGCGAGAGGTCCATCCAGGCGTAGGTGCGGAGCCAGTCGGCGTACGCCAGGAAAGAGCCCGTGGCATCGTACGTGTCGGGCAGGCCGAACTCGTCGCGCAGGCCGAACTCGTCGCGCATCTCCAGGTAGTCGGCCAGCGCGCGCAGGTACAGGTTCAACATCCACGGGCGCATCATCCGATCGTCGCCCCGGCCGGTAGGACCGTCGATGTAAGGCTGGTCCTCGGCGCGCGCCCAGTCCACGACCGCGTCGGCCACGACCAGGTAGCGAGGGTCGGCGGTGGCGCGGTAGGCGGCGACGGCGACGGAGAGGCCGTTGGCGGCGGGACGGCTGCCGGCGTCGTACAGGCCATCGCTCCCGCCCAGCCCGTACCCCTCGCCGGTGCAATCGAAGAAGTAGCTGCACAGGTGGCTGTCGTTGCGCAGCCGGTACTCGATGCAGTCGGCCAGCTCCAGGGCCGAGTCAAGCGCCTTCTCGTAGCCGGTGAGGTAGTAGGTGAGGAGCATCCCGGCCATGCCGAAGGCGGTGTCGGGATGGTTGCCGCCATAGTTACGGTGGGGGTTGGTGAAACCGGCCTCTTCGTGGTAACTGTGGCCGAAGGCGATACCGTCCCCCCAATGGCGCGGGACGTGGCGGTTGTGCAGGATGTCTACGTCGGCAAAGTGGCGGTCGGCGGCTTCGGCCAGGTCGAACCAGCGCGGGTCGCCGGTCCGCGCCCACTGGAGCCACAAGCCATGGTCGTTGTCGTACTTGACGTTCAACGGAGCGACATGGTACCCTTCGTAGTCGATCGGCCAGTCGCCGTAGTCATAGATGCCGTAAAAGTCGGTGCGCTCGATAGCGTCAAGCAAATTGTCAAAATAGTCATCCCAGCCATCGTGGTCGGGCGAGGTGGTGAGCTGGTGGACGATGTACCGCTCGTGGTCGGGCCAATCGGTCCAGTTGGGGAGGGCGGTGGGGCCAAAGGCACCGCTTTGCACATACCAGGTGGGCGGGGCGGAGGCAAATAGGGTATGGAGATGTGGGGGTGTGGGAGAGGGGGAGAGGAGAATTTCGTGGGTTTTGTGCTCGCCGGCGCGGAGGACGAAACCATAGCCGGCCGGGCCAAACTCGTCGGGGAAGAGGCCGACCTCGAGCGTGCCGTCCGGCCGGGCGCGGAGCGCCTTGGGAAAGTTCTGCCAGAAATCGCGCACGCCGACGGCCCAGGCACCATCGTCGCCCGCGACGCTCAGCCAGCCGGCCGCGTGGTCGCCGCCGTCCACCGTCGCTCCGCCCAGCGTCGTGCGGTAGCCTCGGAAGGTGACGTAGGATTGCATGCGGGGGCGGGTGTCCAGCGGGTCGCCGTCCCAGTCGGTGAAGGTGGGGAAAGTGTCCCAGTGATCGGTGCCGCTAGAGTCCTGGTAGAGCAACAGGTCGCCCGTCAGCCCGCCAGTGACCGGGGCGCCCTCGCCAGCCGCCCGGTAGGTCAGACCCCCGCCCAGGTCGGTGGGCAGCACCAACGATAGATCGGCCACGGTGACGCTGCCGCCCGAGCCGACGTCGTAGCAATCCAGTTGCTCGTACTCGGCCAGCGGGCACAGGTCGTTGTTCTCTACGGTGTGGAAGAACCGCACGGTGGGCAGGCCCGCGTGAAACCAGTAGCGACTGGTGTAGTGAAGCAGCGACGTGCCGCCGGCGTCCCGGTAGGCCCCCTGGACGTGAACGGAGACGCGCATGGGACCGCTCAACGGCACGGTGACGGTGACGGGGCCAGCCGTGGTGTAGACCGTGCCGTCAGCGTCGACAGCCCGCCCGACCAACGGGTCCAGGTGCGGTCCGGTCAGCCGGCCGTCGACCTTGCTGATGCTGAACCGGGCGCTGCCGACGTCGACGGCGACACTGCTCGCCGTGTCGGTCACGCTCAGCGTGGGATACGAAGGGCTCGCGCCGCCGCTGTCCACCAGCCGGTACAGTGCCGGACCATCGGCCGGCACGTCGGTCTGGAAGTCGAGAAGCAGCCAGCGGACCGGCCGGCCCGTGTCGCCGGGGGCGCCACCCCAACGGGCCAGGGGGGCAAACTGGGCAGCGACCGGTTGCCCGCTCCCGTTCAGAAGACGTAAGGACCCCAGGTCGGTCAGGTTCTCGCCGCGAGGGATAGGCACGCCGGAGGTCACCGGCTCGTCCGTGCGGGCGGTGTCCAGCGGGTTTCTGACGGTCAGCGTCACGTCCAGGCCGGCCGGCGGCGCTGGGATAGCATAGTCCCTCAAAGCGAGGGGGAGATGGAGGGTGTGGGTGACTGTGCCGTCGTAGGTGGCACGGACGACGAGCGGGGGAGCGGGCGCATGGCCGGGCCCGCCCTCCTGCAGGAAGTAATACACCGTGCCCCGTGGGCCGACGGTGGCCTGGAATTCTACCATCACCCAGCGGATGAGGGCAGCGGCATCGTCGGGTGCGTCGCTCCAGTGGATCAAGGGGACGAACCGGGTGGGGACTGGAGCGCCCGTGGCATCCACCAGCCGCAAGCGATACGGGTCGGCGAGCCCCAGGTCACTGGGGAGCGGCACGCTGAAAGTGAACGTCTCACCAG
>DATKTN010000065.1:0-10606 GCA_035531135.1 Anaerolineae bacterium | reverse complement strand
GTCCAGTACCTGCTGGCCGGGATAGAGATCGACCCGGCGTGCACGTGTTGCGTGATCGGCCACGAGGTGGCGCCCGGCGGGTACGCCTGGATCTTTCCCAAGGGCGAGGGGAAGGCCAACGTGGGCTTGGGGGTGCAGGCCGATCTGTGGCAGGACGTCACGGCCGCGCCCGCGCCTGATGGACCTGGCGGGGTGGGGGAAGGGACAGTGTTGGGCTACCTGACCCGCTTCATCGAGACCTATCCCTTCCTGGCGCAGGGGTACCCGGTGACGCTGGTGGCGGGGAACGTCCCCGTCGCGCTGCCCCCCGCGCGCATGGTGACCGGCGGGCTGATGCTCGTGGGCAACGCCGCCCGGCAGGTCGACCCGCTCATTGGTGGCGGCATCGTCAACGCCATGGCCGCCGGGGAGCTCGCCGCCCGAGTGGCCGTCGAGGCCATCGCTGCCGGCGACACGTCGGCCAGTTTCCTCAGCCGCTACGAGGACGCGTGGCATCGATCCGTGGGCCGCAAGATGCGGCGCAACTATCGCCTGCGCGAGAAATTCCCCCCCACGCAGCGGACCGACGAGCGGTTCGTGCGCGCGTTCGCGATGGCGGTGGGGGGATAGGAAAGATCGCTCTGAACGCGGATGACTGTGCGGCTTGTTGTATGTGGTCCCTTGCGGTATAATGTAACCACAATAATCAAAGAGGGCATCCCAGACCTGACAGGTTTCACAGCCTACTTTTCGGCGTAGACATACCCCTGATCGGGTCGGGTCTTGCCCCAAATGAATCCTTTGGAAACCTGTCAGGTCTTTATGACATTGAAGGGGGGCGTGTCGATGATCCAAACGACGGTAGGCATCCGAGAGCTGAAGGCGCGACTGAGCGCCTACATAAAGCAGGTCAAGGCGGGAGCCACCCTCGTCATTACGGAGCGGGGGCAGCCTGTTGGACGGATCGTCCCGCTGAGTCCATCAGCGGAGATCCGGGCGCAGGAGCTGGTCCAGGCCGGGTTGATTGCCTGGAGCGGGCACAAACTGGCTCCCCTGGCACCGGTGGCGCGAACGCGGGGCAGGCAGACGGTGGCCGACTTGCTCTTGGAGGATCGGGAATGATTCTCTACCTGGATACCAGTGCACTGGTGAAGCGATACGTGGCTGAGCCGGGCTCGGCGGAGGTCAGCGAGGTGATATCCACGGCAGAGATGATAGGGACGGCGCTCATCAGCCGGGCGGAGGTAGCGGCCGCACTGGCTAAAGCGGTGCGAGTGGATGCACTGACGCGCGAGGAGGCGTTGGCGAGTCTCCAGGTTTTCAGAGGAGAGTGGCCTGACCTGGTGCGGGTGCAGGTGACGGAACTGGTGGTCGCCCGCGCTGATGTTTTTGCCTGGGAGCATGGCCTGCGAGGCTACGATGCTGTCCACCTGGCGGCTGCGTCCCTATGGCAGGACGCAATGAACGAACAGGTGACGCTGTCCACCTTCGATCGGCGGCTATGGGCGGCGGCCGAACGGGTGGGATTGGCACTCCACCCGGCCAATTTGCCGGCGCTGCTCGATGCGTGGGAGGCTACCAGGTGACCAACCCGGTGGACCTGAAAAAAAAGTTCCTCGGTGGCATGGTGGGGAGCGCGCTGGGGGACGCCATCGGCGAGTTGGCTTTCCGTGGTCTGGGGGAGGCGGGCCTGCGCTCGCAGGTCGCGCAGATGGACGTCCTCGTCTACACGGACGACACCGCGATGGCGATCGGGCTGGCCGAATCCATCGCCCAGGTCGGAGGGCTCGACCCACAGCGCCTGGGGGATACCTTCCGGGCAAACTTTAGGCGGGAGCCCTGGCGGGGATACGCGTCGGGTCCACCCACCGTTTTCTCCAGGGTGGATAGATTCGGGGTGTCCTACGCGGAGGCGGCCCGCAGTCTTTTCGGCGGGCAGGGCTCGTTCGGCAACGGGGCGGCCATGCGGATCGCGCCGGTCGGGTTGTTCTACCACGACGCGCCGGACCTCTACGAGAAGGCCCGCCAGTCCGCGACCGTCACGCACGCGCATCCGATCGGCGTGGACGGCGCCGCCGTCCTGGCCTGGGCTATCGCCCGGGCGGTGAGGCTGGATCCCCGGGAGCCGTTCCCGGTCGTGGACTTGACGCAGGGTCTCGTGGACTCGGCCCGGACGCCGGAGGTGCGGGACAAGATGGCGCTGGTCCGAACATTGATCGCCGAGGACGTCCCTCCTCCAGACGCGGCTAAGCGCCTGGGGCGCGGCGTGGCGGTGCACGAGTCGATACCGTTTGCAATCTATGCCTTTCTGCGCCATCCCCACTCGTTCGAGGCGTGTCTCTTCTGCGCGGTCCTGAACGGCGGGGACCGGGACACGCTGGGCGCGATGGCGTGCGCCGTCTCCGGGGCCTACCTTGGGGTAGGGGCCATCCCGCCGGCCTGGCGGGAGAAGCTCGAGAATCACGGGTACATTGAGGGCCTGGCGGTTCGGCTTGCGGAGATGCGCGGTGGATATGAGACCCGCCTCACCTGAGACGGTCCTGGCCCGCCTGGGCAAACCCTGGGACGAGGTGGCCCGCCAGGCCGACGACCACACCATGGCCGTCCAGGCGTGGCTGTCCACGCGCGCGCCGCGGGCGGTGCCTTTCGAGACTGTCGGCGTCACGGCCGGTTCCAGCGGGCTGCTGGTCTCGCTCCTGAACCTGGCGCTCGGCGGCAGTTACCCTCCTGGGACGAGCAACGAGGTCATCGCCAGCGACATCGAGGCCGTCAAGAGGTTCTTCGCCGAGAGGGATGTTCCCTGGTATTGGTGGCTTGGCCCGAGCCCTCACCCGCCGGACATGGCCGGACAGTTGGAGCGGCATGGCCTGGTGTTCGATCATCCACCCTTGCCGGCGCTGGTTGCCCCTTTGCCGGCCCACTGCCCGCCGCTCCATCCTGGCGCGCGGGTCTGGCTGGCGGGCAGCCGGGCGGACCTGGAGGCGGCCAGCACCATCCGCCGGATCGCCTTTCGCTTCCCCGATGGCGTGGCCGTCGACTACTTTGAGGCGATGGCGGACGATTGGCTAAAGGGTGACCCTGCTCGCCTGTACCTGGCCCGCCTGTCCGATGGCCCCCCAGCGGCGATCGGGGCGTTGATCGTGGGGGCCGGGCTACCGGGCGTCTACGTGATGGCGACGCTGCCCGAGTGGGGCCGCCGTGGGCTGGGCAAGGCGATCCTGGCTCGCATCCTGGCCGACGCGACCGCGGATGGGCACGACCTGATCGTGCTCACGGCCTCCAGGCTTGGCTACGGGCTCTACCGGCAGTTTGGCTTTGAGCACGTGTTTGACTACGCGATCTACCGTCCGGCCTAGTGCCATAACGTCACTTTCCCTGTTGCTCGCGTCGGATCACCAGACTTGGTCGTGAGCTCAGTCGCACGATCCGGCGCTCAGCCGGGTCGGTCTGAGCCGGCCGCGGATCTGGCGATCCGCTCTGAGCGTACGAAAAAAGGAGGGATGAGACGCATGGAAGAAGGGGTAGCCCTCGACCAGGCACGCCTGACCGCACAGATGTACGCGACGGAGGAGCCACTGGCCGTCCGCGTTCGGACCCACGAATTGTACACCCAGCCGCCGCTGGACTTTCAGGCCTGGGTGCTCGATCACGTCCCCTGGCGCGGCGAAGAACGGGTCCTGGACATCGGCTGTGGGTCGGGCGCGTACGTTGGGCCGGTCTGCGAGCGATTGACCCGAGGGGGGCGCATGTTGGCCGGCGACGTTTCCGGGGGGATGCTGCGCGACGTGGCCGCCAGGTCACTGCCGGCCTGCGTCGACCTGCTCAACGCCGACGCGACGCGAATCCCGCTCGCCGATGGCTGCTGCGACGTCGTGTTGGCCAACCACATGCTCTACCACGTCCCGCAGATGGCGGTGGCGGTGGCGGAGATCCACCGTGTGCTGCGGCCGGGCGGCCGTTTTGTGGCGGCGACGAATGCCCGGGATGCAATGCAGGCGTTGATCGCCGAGATGAAGGAGGCCGGCCACGCCCTGGGCTATCCGGTGGAGATTCCTCCTGTCCCGGCGCGGGTGCGCTTCACGCTGGAAAACGGCTGGGCCACCCTCAGGCCGTGCTTCCCCGGCGTGGCGCAGGACATCGTCGAGAGCGCGCTGGTCTTTTGCGAGGCAGCGCCGGCCGTGGCCTACATTGACAGCATGCGCATCACGTACGAACCCAAGCTGCCGGATGGCCTGGGCTGGGAACCGTTGATCGAACAGGTCGAGCGCCAGATCCGGGCCATGATCGCTGCGGAGGGGGAATACCGGGTTGCGAAGAGGGCGGGGGTGTTTGTCGCTGTGCGTGAAGCGTGAGACGGAATGCGTGAAACGTGAAACGTGATGCGTGATGCGTGAAACGTGAAACGTGAGGGGAGGGAGTTATGTCCAACACGTACGCGGAGGCGGAGGTGGTGGCCTGGCTGGAGGAGAACTTGCTGGCCTGGAGGCTGGAGGAGGGCTTCCTGGCCCGCACCTACACGACGGGAAGCTGGCAGTTGACGCTGCTGCTGGCCAACGCGATCGGCTACCTGGCCGAGGCGGCCTGGCACCATCCTGAGCTGATCCTGAGCTACCCCCGGCTGACGGTGCGGTTGCAGACGCACGAGGCCGGCGGCATCACGGACAAGGACTTTGAGTTGGCCCGGCGGATCGAGGCGGTCGTGACCTGGCGGCCGTCGCCGGAGGACACGCTGGAAGGCACGCCCAGGCGGTGGGTGGAGTAAGCTGACCAGCGGGTGTTTAGCCACCCTTGCGAAGGTTACAGGTCATCCTGGCAAAGGAGCGATTCTTGCCTGGTGACGATGAGTTGGGCTTGAATGGTATCGTCTAACCTTCGCAAGGGTTGGAGAGGGAAGCGATTACGCTCCCGAGAGCGCCGGGCGGATGTAGGTAGCCCAGTCGCGGATCGCCTCCCAGTCACGAAAGTCCCCCGCCTGTGACTTCATCAGCTTTAGCATCAGCCGCGTGGGGAGCGATACCTTGATCCCTTCGGGCGGCTCCGCCCAGATCGCCCCGGCGAAGAGGCCCACGTCCACCGGCTGCACCTGCGGGAATTTCTCGCGCACCGGGTCCAGGTAGGCGGCCACTGCGCGGCGGTTCTCCTCCGTGTCGTCCTTCATCGTCATGCAGACGACGAAATAGGCCACCGGCACCTGGCTCAATGGTTCCCGGTGTGCCTTCAGAAACGCGGGCATGTGTGGATGCACCTTTCCCGCGTGAACGGGGGTGCCCACGACCACGGCGCGGTAGGGGCTCGCGTCGGTCACGGCTTTAGCGGGGAGCACGTCCACCGCTGTCTCCTCGTCGCGCAGTGCCTGCCCGATGGCCTCCGCCACCCCGCGGGTGGACCCGGCCCAGGTAGCGTACGTTACCAGAATGCGATCATCCATCTTGTTTTCCCCTCCTGTTATTGTTCGCGCATGCAGTTGTCCACGGCCGCCAGCACCCGTTCCGGCGGGTCTCCCTTGCTGACGAAGGCGTCGGCGCCGGCGGCCAGCGCTTCCTTGCGCGCCTCCGGCCGCCCGCTCAGTGCGACCACCTTCACTTGTGGGCATCGTGCCCGCAGAGCGGGCAGCAGGCGCTGGCCTGCGTTTTTCAAAGGCCGGGCAGCCCACGGGCCGGGCAATTCCCAGTCGAGCAACACCAGGTCCGGCCGCTGCCCGGCGGCCAGCTCCAGTGCCTGCTGTGTGTCCTCAGCTTCGCCCACCACGGTCACGCCCGGCTCCTGCTTCAGCAGCAGGAGCAACGCCGAGCGCACCTGGGGTTGATCGTCAGCGATCAATACACGCATATCATCCTGCCCCCAGCAGCGCGATGAGTGCTACCGCCAGGGTCGTGACGGCCAACCCGGCCAGGGCCAGCCAATTCATCAGATCGTGCATCTGTCCGTAGGCGTTCCGCTTGGTCTCCAACATCGTCACTCACCTCCAACCATTCACTCACTCGCTCAAGTGATGGCGCCAGCATACCACAAAAACTCCCCACATGCACCGGGCATGTGGGGAGTTTGTCGCCTGGACAGGTGGCTAGTCTTTTACCTGGTCAGGTGACCAGGCTGCGGCCGGGCGGGTTGGCTCTTGGACGGGTGCTCTTCAGAGAGCAGTTTCAGGTTTCAGGTTTCAGGTCACAGGTTGGGCCAGAGGATGTAGAGGACGCAGCCGCCGTTGAAAGTCAACGCAGCCGCCGTTCGAAGTCAACGCAA
This sequence comes from Anaerolineae bacterium, assembly GCA_035531135.1. GTDB lineage: Bacteria > Chloroflexota > Anaerolineae > B4-G1 > B4-G1 > DATKTN01. Next base: position 4,387 of record DATKTN010000065.1, on the reverse strand, counting down.
CCTGTGTCAGTTCAGGTGCTTCTGAGGCCTCAGAACTCTATTAGTTGGTCGGCCAGCAGTGCCAGGTCGGCGGCCCGCCAGATGCGCCCGCTGCCCATGGGCCACTCCCCCCGCAGCACCTCGCGCCAGCGGGCTGGGATCGCGTCCAGCCCGTAGGCTGCCCCCGCCAGTGCCCCCGCCACCGCCCCTGCCGTGTCTGCGTCGTTCCCCAGGTTGACCACCTGGACGACCGCTTCCTCAAACGAGCCGGTGGTCAGCAGCCCCCACACGGCGCTCTCCAACGTGTGGCGTACCCAGCCGCTGTTCGGCAGTTCCTCGCGGCGGCGCCGCGGCGCGGCCTCGACCGCCGCCCGCAGCGGCTCCGGCACCTCCACCGTCTCGATCGCCCGCGCCACCGCCTCCGCGGGCGCGGCCCCCCGCAGCAGATGGTAGATGGCCCCGTTGACGAACGCGCTCCCGGCCACGCACTCCGGGTGGGGGTGGGTGACCCGGCTCTGCAGGCGGCTGCCGGCCAACAGATTGTCGAGGTCGTTCCAGTGAGCCAGCGCCCCCGGCCAGCAGCGCATGACCGAGCCATTCCCCGCTGAATCGGGCCGCTGCCGCTGCACCGCCTCGACTGCCTGGTCCCACGCCTGGCCGGCTGCGATACGGGAGAGGACGGCCCGGGTATGGTTCCCCACGTCGTCTGGCCCGGCCTGGTACCAACCCACGAAGCGCTGTGCCAGGTCCGCAGGGTCCAGCGGGCGGTGTGCCAGCAGGCTCTCGGCCAGCGCCAGCGCCATTTCCGTGTCATCGGTGAAGGTGCCGGGAGAGATCCGGCCGGCTCGCATCTCCCGCACCAACTGGTCGGCGGGCCGGCGCGGGCCAAACTCCAGCGGCATCCCCAGCGCGTCCGCCACGGCCGCGCCCACCGCACAACCTCGCGCTCGTCTTTGTATCGCCATGTCCATGACCTTACCTCCCGAGGGGCCGGTCAATCTGCTCGTCTGAGGATCACAGGCAAAAAGAACCGGACGGGCGGACCGACCTGCGTGGCCTGGATGCCTTCCAGGGCAAAGCCGGTGGTCCCGTCCTGCAGTCCGATGAACGTGACGTGTGCCAGGGACGTGTCCTCGCTCAGTGTCCCCCCTCGGCCGTATCGGAAGGCCCCGCAGGTCACCCGTCCGGCCGCCTCGTCAACGTGGGGACCCAGCGTCCCGTAGCCCGGTTTCATCGCCACGTTGCCGACCCGCACGACAGTCGGATCGAATCGCAGGCTGAACTGGTAGCCGTCCAGGTCCGTCGGCTCATCCAGCATCACCGCCACCGTGTAGGAGATGCCGGGGGTGACGGTGAGGCCCACCGGCTCCGTCCGCAGGGAAGGATACACAGCTTTCAGCGTGAACAGCCGGGGGTCATGAGGCGAGCAAACGCTTCCCCAGTTGGCCGCCACGCGCACCACGTCCACCACGTCCATGTCGCCATCTCCGTCCATATCGCGGGCCGCATTGTACCCCGGCTCCCCGGCGCGCGTGTTCCAGGGCACGACCACCTGCCGGAGGTCAAAGTCGGTCACCCGGCAGTCGCGGTCAAAGTCGCCGATAATCCTCGCCGGGAGCGTTACCTCCTCCACGCTGATGCGACAGCGCAGGCTGGCCGAGCGTGCCCACGTATCCGGGTCGTACATCAAAGAGACCTCCGTGGGCAGGACGCTGAACTCACCTGGCGTGGTGGCGCGCATCAAGTAGTCGTACTCGTGCCGCCCGGCCGTGAGGTGGGTCACAAACAACGTCACCCGCTCGTCGTGCACGTCCTTGCGGTTGTAGCCGTAGGTGCGCCACCTGAACGGGGACCCGCCCGCACCTGGGGTGTGGCTGGTGGTGTTCAAGCGCTCGTTGAGCGCCTCACAGCCAGCCGGCAACGGATCGTCGATGATGACGTACCAGGCGTCGCTGGTCGCCTCTACGCTCAAACGCACCTCGATCAGGTCGCCGGCGTTAAAGTCCGAACCGCTCTGGCTCGCCGTGTCTCTGTCGCCAGGCCGCCGGTACCGCCGGGTGACGCTGATGCCGCTTCCGGCCGGCTGGACCGGAACGAACCCGTCGCTCAGGTGAGAGGTGCGCAGCGTGAGGGCATAGTACAGTCGCCCCGTGCCGTGCTTGATGAGACGGACGTGATTGTCGCCGTAGGCCAGCAGATCGGATGGAGCCACGATCGCCGGTATCGGGTCCAGGCTGTTGGTGGCGGTGATCGTGCCGCTGCCCAGCAGTTCGTCGTTGAGATAGACCTCGTACGTATAGTCGGGCTGCAGTTCACCGCTGACCTGGATGTAATCGGCCAGGGCCAGGATGGCGTAGGCCGTCTCCTGCGTCGTCCGCCAGTGGCCGCCGACGCGCCTGTCCATCAGCCAACGTGCCGCTTTGGGGAGCAATGGGCTGCCGGGACGTATATGGGTCAACGATTCCAGCACCAGCGCCGTGGCCCGCGTGGTGGAGGCCATCGCCTTACGCCTGTAGGTGCCGTCGACGTCGGACTGCGGCCAGTGGGCCGTCGAGGATGTCTCCACCGCCGCTGCGGCCAGGTCGTCGATCAGCTCGTTCGCCCCGTCACTGTCCCCCTCCTGGAACAGCGCCAGCGCCAGCGCGGCCTGGGAGAAGGCATCAAGCTGGTCCTTATCCCCCAGTAGCTCCTGCGCTGCCGCCAGATCCCCCTGCCCTGCCACGGAGAGCACGTAGAGCGCGTAAGCGCGGGTGCGGGGGTCCGTCGCCTGCGCCAGCAACGCCCGTGCTGCCGAGGTCCCGCGCGCCAGCACCCTCTCGTCCACCGGATAGCCGGCCTGCTTCGTCATCGCCAGCCCGTAGATGACGTACGCCGTCTGGTACAGGCTGCTATCGTCGTCGTACCACCAGCCCCAACTGCCGTCCGCGTGCTGGAAACCGTACAGTTTCTGCAATCCCTGGTTTATGATTTCCTCGATATCTTTAGGCAGGCGGTCCTCCGGCATTCCCAGGTTACGGAAAGCCCGCACCACCATCGCATTTGGGAGCACACGGCTCATCACCTGCTCAATTCAGCCAAAGGGATAACTGATGAGGTACTCCAACCCGTCCAGCAGGCCCAGCGCGATGGAGGAGGACAACCCGATCTCCATATGGGTGGCGCCGGGAATGGCGGTGGCCGACAGGTAGACTGTCTCGGTGATCTCGTGTTCCACCTGGCCGGCGCGGGTGGTGACCTCGGGCACGGCGAAGGGATGGATGGGAAGGGGCAGTTCTACCGCGTCGCCGCCTGCATCGGTGCGCAGGCGTGCCAGCACGCTCCCCACGCCCAGCTCGCTGGCGACCGCCGACCAATCGGTGGTGACCGCGCCACCAGGGGGAATCGTCACCGGCGGCGGACCAACTACGTCCGAGTGGCAACCGGTGGGACCGCAGCCTTCGCCCAGCAGCACCAGGCCAGTGGCGCTCAATTCTGTCGTAGCCGTGACCTCGTAGGACAGATAGTTGTGGGCGATGGCACGCAGCCGGGCCACGTCCCCCTGAATGAGAAAGCGGGGCAGCGACGGGCGGACGATCAGATCTTGGGTGACGGTAATCGCCGTCATCGTCTCGCCCACCCGGGTGTCCAGGCTGACCGCCCGGGCCAGCGCCCGCCAGCGGGTCAGGTTGTCGGGCAGCGTGAGGGAGACGACGGCCTGCCCTTCTGCGTCGGTGACCACGCCCGGGTGCCAGTAGGCGGTGTCGGGGAAGTCGCGGCGCACGCCATCCGCCTCCCCTGGTTCCTCGTCAGGTGGGGCGGGGGTAGGGGCAGGGGGGGTAGGCCTTGGTGGGTACTGCGAGTAATAGAACCTCCCTGGATGCAACGAATCGTAACTGGCCACGTCGTTGTCGCGCCGGCCATAGAAGGTCTCCTGGATGTCGGCCGACAGATCCTCGGACAGGGCGTAGATGGCCTCGTCGACCAGCCCGAGCGAGACTTCTGCCGCGACCGGGTCCCCCGCCTGGTCCCGCACCCGGATCGTAAACGTGACCTCCTCGCGAGGGTGATAGGTGGTTCTGTCGGAAAGCAGTTCCACCTGCAGCATCCGGTCCGTCGCGGACACAACTAGCTCGGCGCTGTCGAGCAACAGCCGGCCCTCGGGGGTGCTCTGCTCGAGATACCAATACCCACCATCTGGCTCCACGCCGCGCTGGAAGACGTTGACGGTGGCGAAAACGTTGGGGGCATGGTCAGCCTCGATGGGCAGGCTGATCAGGGTGACGGTGTCGGTCAGAAACACGGAGTGTTGCTGGCGGGTGCGTCCCCGTTCCAGGCTCAGGAGGGCCGTGCCGGTGACCGGCGAGCGGACGAGCAGTTGGGCCACCTCGCCAGGAGCGTAGCTTTCCTTGTCGGCGCTGACCGACAGCTC
>DATKTN010000064.1:0-6103 GCA_035531135.1 Anaerolineae bacterium | reverse complement strand
CCATCAGCAGGGCCAGCCGCCGCTCAGGTGGGCCGTCGCGCAGCGCCAGGCGCGCCGTCAGGTGCAGCATGCGCTCGTCCTCACGCAGGTCGCGCATCAGGTCGCGGATGGCCGACGGCGTCTGGGCGACGCCGGGGACGTTGCCGAGCGCCACAGCCAGGCTCTCCAGCGGGTCGGGGCCGGGCCGGCAGATGGCGATGGGCCACGTTTCGCTGCCCTCAATCTCGCCCCGCTCCAGCGCGGCGACCAGCCCGGCGCGGGCCAGCGATGACTTGCCGCTGCCCGATGGGCCAACGACGGCCAGGAAGCGGTTGTCGCCGCGCAGTTCATTCAGCAGCCACTCGGTGAGCGCCTCGCGCCCGAAGAAGAAGGGGGCATGCTGCACGTCAAAGAACCGCAGGCCGCGGTAGGGACACTCGCCCGCGTAGACGGCTTCGCCGGGGGCCGGACCGGGCGCCAGGCCGCGGATGCCGCAGACCAGCCGGTGGAAGGCCGCCTCGTCGTCGAGCGTGCGGCGGAACTCGACCCAGGTGGTGGCGACGAGGAAGGAGGGCAGCCGGCTGCGCTGGCCGCGCTCGGCACCGGGGAGAAGGACGGGGATGACGCGAAACGGGCGCTCACCTCCACAGCGCTCTTCCACCCGCCGTTGGATCGCGGCCCGCATCTCCTCGTTCTGCCACGGGCCGGTGCCGCTGGGCCCGACAAAGATGGCGCACGTGGCGCAGCGATCCAGCGCCTCCTCGATGGCCTCCTGGAACGGCTCGCCGGGGATCAGATTCCACGTGTCCAGCCAGGGTTGGACGCCCGCCTGGACCAGCCGCCGGGCCAGCGCCTCGACGGCGGGCTTGTCGGCGCTGTTGTGGGAGAGAAAGACGTCGTATCGGGCTTCTTTGGCCATTTTGCCTCTCCTCCAGGGCAACGGGGACGAGAGAAGAAGAGAACCCAAATCGCTACTCTGGTGTTATTGTATCACAAGACCGGCCTGTAAGTCAATTGTAGTTGGCCAATCGCGAGCTACCTTCCCGAAAGCTCACGCGGCGTACCCAACCAACATCCTGACGCTTTGTGGCTGCGCTTCTGGTGTTCCCAGTTCGTTCGCAAGCTTTCGGGAAGGTGTGTGCCGTCACTTGACTTTCAGGCGCAGATGCCTATAATTCCCCCAATCATGTCCACTCCAGCCAAGAGGACGGCGGTGTCCTCGCTCGAAGCGCTGCGGCGCAAGGTGAATCTGGAGACGCTGGCCCTCCTGCAGCCCCTGATGTTGCTGCAGATGGTGGTGGGGGTCTCGCAAACGGTGAACGAGAGCGTCTCAAACTCGCAGGCGCTGGCCCGCACGCTGCTCCTGAGCGGGCAGCAGCGGCTGCGCGAGCTGTTGGACGCGGCGCCGCGCCTGCACCTGCCGGTCGAGCGGGTGCTCGAGCTCTGCCGCGCCGACGACGCCGAGCGCACGCCGGAGGAGGCCGCCGCCCAGGCGCTGTTCGAGCTGTGCCTGGGCCTGATGCTCCACTGGATGGCGGAAACTGCCGGCCAACGCCGCACCATATTCTCGACGCGCAGCGAACAGCCCGTTTCGCCCTCATATTTCCTCGCTTATCCCCCATTGCGCTCACTCCGGGCCCGATCCTGTCCCTACCTTGCCCTGGCCTGACGCTGTTTTCCGCACTGCTCCGCTTCGATGGAAGCCGAAACGCCTCGGCTGAGCGTTCGACTGAGTTCACGCCCAAGGCTCGGCACAGTCTTGTTTCGGTGGCTACGGCATCGACGTCAATTGCCCATACGGAGCTTTCGCCCTGCCAAAGACGCCAACAAGTTGGCGCGTCCACCGACCACAGTGTGCGGAAAGCAGGCTGATGGCCTCATGACATTGTAAGATCGTCCTGTCAACACTGTGTCCATCTGAAGCATTTCACCGCAGCCAGGCGCTGCGGCCATTGTGTATTCTTTAGGAGAGGGAACATGAAGATCCGATTGATCGAGCCCAAGGCTCCTGGGCTGAACGTGTTTGACCGGGCGCGGCTGCCGCGCCTGGGGCTGCCGCTGCTCGGCCAGTTGCTGGCCGAGCGCGGCCACGACGTACGCATCACCGTCGAGACACTCGCCCCCGTCGACTGGGCCGACGTCGCGGAGGCCGGCCTGGTCGGCTTCTCCACCACGACCGCGACCACCCCGGCGGCCTACGGGATGGCCCGCCGGGTGCGCGAGCTGGGCATCCCGACCGTCATCGGCGGGTCGCACGTCACCTTCCTGCCCGACGAGGCGCTCGAGCACTGCGACTTTGTCGTCCGGGGAGAGGGACAGGTGACGCTGCTCGAACTGGTCGACGCGCTCGAACACGCGCCCTCCGGCACGCCCAGGCGCGGCGCCGACCTGGCACGCATCGCGGGCCTTTCGTACCGCGACGCGGCCGGGCGCCCCGTGCACAACCCCGACCGTCCTCCCTCCACGCAGGAAGAATTCGCGGCGCTGCCAGCGCCGGCGCTCGACCTGATCGCCGGCCACGAGCGCATGACCAACGTGCCGATCATGACGCAGTGGGGATGTCCCTACGCGTGCGACTTTTGCTCCGTCATCCACATGTTTGGCCGGCGGGTGCGCGCCCGCCCGATTGAGGCCGTCCTGGCCGAACTGGAGACGTATCGCGGCCGCGGCCCGGTCTTTTTCTACGACGACAATTTCGTCGTCGACAAGGCGCGCACCGGGGCGCTGCTCAAGGGGATGATCGAGCGCGGCCTGACGCCGCCCTGGTCGGCGCAGATGCGGGCCGATGTGGTCTACAAGACCAAGTCCAGCGGTGAGCTGGACCACGAGCTCCTGGGGCTCATGCGGGATTCCGGCTGCACGATGGTCTACTGCGGGTTCGAGTCGGTCAACCCGGCCACGCTGGCCGCCTACAACAAGCACCAGGACGTGCGGGACATCCGCGACAGCGTGCGCGCCTTCCACGACCATGGCATCCACGTACACGGCATGTTCGTGCTGGGCGCGGACACCGACGACGTGGAGACGTTCCAGCGGACGGTCGACTTTGCGCTCGAGAACGGGATTGACACCGTGCAGTTCCTGATGCTCACCCCCTGCCCCGGCACGCCGTTCTACGACCGCATGGTCGCGCAGGGCCGACTGCTGACGGACGATCTGAGCCTGTACGACGGGCACCACTGCGTGATTCAGCCGGCGCTGATGAGCCCATATGAGCTGCAGATGGGCGCCTACCGGGCGATGGCGCGCTTCTACTCCGTCCGCTACGCGCTGCGCCTGATCGGTTCCAACGTGACCCGCAACCTGCCGTTCCTCCTGGGGCTGCTGTGGCGCGAACGGAGGCTGCGGTTGCAACTGCCGCGCGTGGCGCTGTGGTCACTGCTCCCCTCCCGCCGGCCGGACGTGTTAGAGATCATCCGGGGGGCCCTGCCGCGCGAGTCGTGGAGACGGCTGCAGGACATGCTGGTCGTCCCGGTGCTGCGGCTGTACGGGCGCGTCCACGTCCGGCAGTGGGCCCGCCAGGCGCGCTCGCGGGCCTATGTGGAACACCTGCGCCAGTTGATGGAGCCGCGCCACCGGCGGGCGAGGAGCGCGTCGTAGCGACGCCGATAACCGACAAGCCATCTCGAAAGAAACACGGCGACTTTCCCGCAGGCGTCCGGCCTGCGGGAAAGCTTTCTAATGCAACTCTAACGCAATGAAAATGTGTTTCCAATACTCCCGGGGGATAATAGCGCGAATGAATATGGACATTGGGAGAAAACTGCCCTGTCGTGCCAGCGTTGACGGCCCGACCGGGCGCGCAGCGTGAAACACAAACTCACGCATCACGTATTACGTATTACGCATCACGCATCACGTTTCACGCTTCACGCTTTCGTGTTGTGGGTTGAAGGGGAGGTTAGATATGCTGCTACCGTTGTTTCAAGGGAAGGATAAGCGAGAAAAAGAGAATTGGGAGATTGAGAGCACCCGCGAGCTCCCGGTGCTGCCGCTGCGCAACGTGGTCGCCTTTCCGTTTGGGCTACTTCCGCTGTCGGTTGGCCTGCCGCGGTCCGTGCGCCTGCTGGAAGACGTGCTCGACGGCGAGCGGATGCTGGTGTTGACGGCGATGACGGACCCCTCGGTCGAGGAGCCCGACCCGGAGGGCGTCTACCAGGTCGGCACGCTGGCCGAGGTTGAGCGGGCGCTGCGCGTCGACGGCGACGAGTACCAGATCGTGGTACGCGGGCTGACGCGGGTACGGATCACCAAGTGGTTGGCCGAGGAGCCATACCTCAGAGCACGGGTGGAGGTGGCCCCGGAGGAAGCCCGGGACGCGACGGAGGTCGAGGCACTGCGGCGGGAGCTGCTTTCTGCCGCGCGGCGCATGGTGGCCTTCCTTCCCCAGGTGCCCGAAGGCGTCGTGGACATGCTGGATCGACTCACCGAGCCAAGCATGTTGCTCTACATGATCGCCTCCAACATCCGCCTGGAGGTCGAGCAGGCGCAAGAGATCCTCGAAGGCGACGACGTGGCGACCCAGATGCGCACGTTGCTGGCCTTGCTGCAGCGCGAACTGGAGGTGCTGGAACTCGGCAAGGAGATCCGCGATGAAGCCCAGTCGGAGATGGAGAAGACGCAGCGCGAGTACTTTTTGCGCCAGCAACTCCGGGCCATCCAGAAGGAGTTGGGCGAGGACGGCGAGGGATCGGAGGTCGAGGTCTACCGGCACAAGGTCGAGGAGGCGGAGCTACCGGAAGAGGCGCTCAAGGAAGCGGAGCGGGAGCTGGACCGGCTGGCGCAGATGAGCCCTCAGTCGGCCGAGGCGGGCGTGATCAAGACCTACCTGGACTGGCTGACGGACCTGCCGTGGAATACGCTCTCGGAGGACAACCTCGACCTGGGTCACGCCGGACAGGTGCTGAACGAGGATCACTACGGGCTGGAGAAGGTCAAGGAACGCATATTAGAATTCCTGGCGGTGCGCAAGTTGCGGCTGGAGCGCGGGGTGGACGACGATGCCGAGCACGCGGCGGCGATCCTGTGCTTCGTCGGCCCGCCGGGCGTGGGCAAGACCAGCCTGGGGCGCTCGATCGCACGGGCGCTGGGGCGGGAGTTTACCCGCATGAGCCTGGGCGGCGTGCGCGACGAGGCCGAGATCCGCGGCCACCGCCGCACGTACATCGGCGCGATGCCTGGGCGCTTTATCCAGGCACTCAAGCGCGTGGGGACCCGCAACCCGGTCTTTATGCTCGACGAGGTGGACAAGATCGGCGTGGACTGGCGCGGCGACCCGGCGAGCGCGCTGCTGGAGGTGCTCGACCCGCAGCAGAACCACGCCTTCCGCGATCACTACCTGGACGTGGACTTTGACCTGAGCCAGGTGTTCTTTATCACGACGGCCAACACGCTGAGCACGATCCCGCCAGCGCTGCGGGACCGCATGGAGATCATCGAGATCGACGGCTACACCGAGTACGACAAGGTGCAGATCGCGCAGGGGTACCTGGTGCCGCGCCAGATCAGGTCGAACGGCCTGCAAACGGCCGAGGCAGAGTTCACCGCGGACGGGCTGAGGGCCATCATCCGCGACTATACCCGCGAGGCGGGCGTGCGCAACCTGGAACGGGAGATCGGCCGGGCGTTGCGCAAGGTCGCCACGCAGATCGCTGCGTGCGAGAATGGATGTACCGTGGTCATCGACCCGGAACGCGTGAACGAGTTCCTGGGCAAGCCCCGCTTCCGTGACGAAGCGCGGTTGCGGACGGAGCTGCCCGGCGTGGCGACCGGCCTGGCCTGGACGCCGACCGGCGGCGAGGTGCTCTTCGTCGAGGGCCGGGCGATGGAGGGGAAGGGCGACCTGATCCTCACCGGCCAGCTCGGCGACGTGATGAAGGAATCGGCCCGCATCGCGCTCAGTTACGTGCAGGGCGAGCGGGAGCGGTTGGGTATACCCAGGGACGCGCTGGAGGACAAGGTGATGCACCTGCACGTGCCGGCGGGGGCGATCCCCAAGGACGGCCCCTCGGCAGGCGTGACGCTGGTGACGGCGCTGGTCTCAGAACTGACCCGGCGGCCCGTGCGCGGCGACGTGGGAATGACAGGCGAGGTGACGCTGCAGGGGCAGGTGCTGCCCATCGGC
>DATKTN010000063.1:0-31107 GCA_035531135.1 Anaerolineae bacterium | reverse complement strand
AGCTAGCCTGACAGTGGATGGCACTGACCTGGTGATGGGTCCATCGGAATCGGAGATGATCGAGGCGACGTGGGATGCGCCCGACCTGGTCTGGATCGGCGGCATTCTCCCGGCGCGCCAGGTCGGGACCGGGCTGCTCGTCGCGGCGCTGGGGAGCGTGGTGCCGGCGCTGGTCTACGTGGGAGCGCTGTACTGGGTGGACCGGTACGAGAAGGAGCCGAAGCGGTTGCTGGCGGCGGCGTTCGTGTGGGGGGCGATCCCGGCGCTGGCGCTGGCGCTGGCGGCGGAACTGTTCTTCCGGCTGCCGCCGGACCTGATCGGTCCCTATGCGCTGGAAGCGGTGCGGCTGGGCGTGGTCGCGCCGGTGCTGCAGGAGGCATTGAAGGGCGCCGTGGTGCTGTTCATCGCCCGGCGCTACCGGCGCGAGTTCGACAACGTGCTGGACGGCATCATATACGGGGCGACGGCGGGCTTTGGGTTCGCGATGACGGGGAACCTCATCAGCACCATCGGCAGTTTCCTGGTGTGGGGTTTCGAGGGGCTGAGCACGGCCGTCTTCGCCGAAGGACTGGTCTACGGGATGAACCAGGCGCTCTACACGGCGGTTTTTGGCGCAGGGCTGGGGCTGGCACGGCTGGCGCAGGAGCGCTGGAAGCGCTGGGCGCTGCCCGCGGGGGGATTCGTGCTGGCAGTGGCGACGCACGCACTGCACAACCTGCTGGCACGGAACATGCTGGGGCTCAACGTCTTGACAGTGATGGCGACGGGAGTGGGGGTGATCCTGGTCGGGATCGTCGCGGGATGGTCGCTGGCGCGGGAGCACCGGTGCCTGCGGGCAGAGTTACAAGGCGAAGTACCCGGTGCGCTCTACCGCGCGGTGGTGACGCCGGGGGCGCGGACGCGCGCGCAGTGGCGGGCGCTATTGGCGGGGGGGCCGAGAGGTTGGCGGCGGGCACGGCGATTGCACCAACTGTGTGCGGAACTGGCTTTCAAGAAAGTGCAGCAGCGGCAGCGGCCCGACGAGCTTGAGATTGTCCAGGAGATCAAGTGGTTGCGGCGGGAGATTGGCGCGCTAATGGAATCTCGACACCCTTGCGAAGGTTACAGGTAGCCGTGGGCATGAGGCGGTTTCTGGCTGGCGAAGGTGCTCGTAGACCGAGCGCTGTCACCCAACCTTCGCAAGGGTTTGCCTATCGATTGTCCAGCCGGAACCCGTGCCCCCGCACGGTGACGATGTAGGCGTGGTCGGGGTCCGCGGCCGCGATGCGGTCACGCAGGCGGCGCACGAGCGCGTCAATCGCCTGCTCGGTGATACCTAGCTCCTCTTCCTCGACCCATACGGCGGCGACGATCGCATCCCGCGAGACGACCTCCCCCTCGTGGTCGAGCAACAGGTCCAGCAGCCGATACTGAGCCACGGAGAGGGGCGGGGTCAGCTCGTGCCCCCCGATAAAGGCCCGTTTAGCCGCCTGGTCGATGTGCAGCCCCCGGTTGGGGCCAGTCAACTCCAACGGAAGCGTGGCATCGGCGCCGACGAAGCCCATCTTGACGCACAGTGCGATCTGTATCTCATCCCCATCCTTCAAGCAGTAGGGCCGATCGCGCACCTCCTGGCCGTTGACGCAGGTGCCGTTCTTGCTCCCCAGGTCGCGCAGCAGATAGCCGCCGTTCTCCCGCTCAATCTGGGCGTGGTGGCGTGAGACCTGCCGCTCTGGAAGCGCGATCTCGCAATCCGACCCACGCCCGATGGTCACCAGGGGCTGGTCGATGACCCAGCGCTGCCCCTCCAGTTGTCCCTCATAGACAATGAGCATTGGCATGTCCTGTCGTGTCATCACCGCCTCCTTGACAGAATGGCCTTTCTCCAGTATGATGCACCTAACCGCACCGGAGAGAAGAAGAGAAACCGTGGCCCGCCCGCTCGCACCTGGAACCGTCCTGCGCAGACGGTACAAAATCATCGCGCCTGTCGGCCAGGGAGGTATGGGCGCGGTATACCGCGCCGACGACCTGCGCCTGGAAGGTCGCGTCTGCGCGATCAAGGAAGTGCACCCGGACCCCGACGCCACGCCGGAGGCGCTGGCCCAATCCCGGGAACAGTTCCGCCGCGAGGCTTTCACGCTGGCGCGGCTGGATCAGCCCAACCTCCCCAAGGTCTCCGACACATTCACCGAGGACCGGCGCGAGTACCTGGTGATGGACTTTGTCGGTGGGCGAGATTTGCGCCAACTGATGGAGGACAAACGCCGTCGAGGAGAGTTTCTCGACGAGGAGGTGGTACTCCAGTGGGCCGACCAGTTGTGTGATGCGCTGGAGTATCTGCACACCCAGAACCCGCCTGTGCTCCACCGTGACATCAAGCCCGCGAACATCAAGCTGACCCCCGAAGGGTTGATCAAGCTGGTGGATTTTGGGCTGGTCAAACTCCTGGCGACGGACGAGTCCCGCACGGTCACCGTGCTGCAAGGCCGGGGCACGGTCGCCTACACGCCGTTGGAGCAGTATGGTGGCGATACCGGTCACACCGATGCCCGGTCCGACATTTACTCGCTTGGCGCTACGCTCTACCATCTGTTGACCAACCGACCTCCAGCCGATGCCAAGCAGCGTTTCCTCGATCCCGACACGCTCGTGTCCCCGCGAGCGATCAACCCACGCATCTCCCCGGCCACAGAGCGCGCCATCCTGGCAGCCATCGCCATGCATCCCGACCAGCGCCCACCGGACGTGGCGTCGTTCCGCGAACTGCTGCACGCCACTGCAGTCACCCTCGCCCCATCCCTGCTCACGCTGGTACCCGCACAAGGGGAGTGGCAGAGGGCAGTGGTCGAAAACCGTGCGTTGCTGGCAGTTGCCGCCGTGACGTTCGTCCTCGCTGTATTGGCCACCTTTGTGAATTAGCCGTTAGCCGTCAGCAGGTAGCAGGTAGCAGGTAGCGATTTTTCATAGTGCACATTCGAGGCGCTGAAGCGCCCACTATGAACTTTTTCCCCACACTACACCAACTGTCGCCGCTGTCCGTCAAGCCACGCGACGACGAGTGGCACGACACCGCCAAGCAGCGCTGTCCACCACGCGGCCCAGACGCCACCTTGCTCCCGCAGCCAAGCGGCCCCCGGCGCACGCAGCGCGTAGGCCAGATACAGTGCAAGTCCACCGATCACACACCACAACGCCAGGCACAACCCCCGGCTGACCAGCCCGTTGTTTGAGCGCACAAAGTAGTACCCTGCGCCGCCGGTGACCAGGACGCCGAGCAACGCCAAAAGCAGATCGAGCGGCCCAACGCGTGCGTCTGGAGGGGGTGGTTCTTCCTCCTCCTCGACCGGGCCGGGCGTGGGCGTGGGCGTATCTTCGACCACCGGTTCGGGCTCCGTCGTCGGCGTCGGCGTCGGTACGACGGGCGTGGGACGGGACGTGGGCGTGACCGCCACGATGATGGCTGCCCCTCCCTCCTGGATCGTGATCTGGAGGGCGATGGTGCGGGGCACAGGATCGGCCTGGACCGAGATGTCGAGCTGGCCCGTCCGATCCAGCCTCACCGCTGTTTCGGCCACGCCGCCATAGGTAATCACCGTCGCAGAGCTTTCGTGTGCTTCCTGCGGATAGGTAAAGACAAACTGGACGGGTGTACCATCGGGCACCGGATGGCCGTTGTGGTCGACGATCACACCGGTGCGCAACCTCAGCTCGTCGCCGACCATGAGCTTGGCAGGCTCCGGCGTGGGCTGGCTCTCCCCGGTCGGCTCCGGCGTGGGCTCCGCTTCCTCCGGCGGCTGGCCGATCTCGTAGTAGAGCACGATGGTCTGCGCCGGGTCGGGCGAGGTCCGGGTGAGCAAGTCACGGTTGACACCAGCGACGCTGACCGGTGGGCTGCCCAGCGGCGCGAACTCGCCGAACAACGCCCGCACCGAGGCCTCAATGAAAGGATCGATCCGGCTGTAGGCCACGTAGTAGGCGCTCAATTTGCTGATCTCGGTCGTGTCCAGATAGTAGGGGGCATCGTACGCCAGCACGACCAGGTACGGATTGCGCAGCGCATCGGCCCGCTCCGCCAGGAAGCGCCGCACGGCTCCCGACTGGGGTGGATCAGCGGCCGGTTTGAGCATGCCAAAGATGATCCAATCGGCCCCCTGCAGCGCCGCTTCGATAGGGCTCAGCGCCGTCGGCGTGATGACTTCCCCGGCTGGAGGCGGCGGCGTGGAGAGCGGGGGCGGCGTGCTCATGTATTCTTCCAGTTGGTCGAAGGTGAAACTGGTCACCAGCGAGGGATTGACCTGCCCGGTCGAATCGGGGCCATAGAGTCTCAGGAGTGTATTGCGCAGCGCGAGCGGATCGATGCAGGGCACGGGATCACACGCGGCGCAGGGCTGCTCCTCCCGACCATCGGTAAAGATGACGACGTTGTCTTCGGGAGTCGGGGGTAAGGGAACCAGGTCAGGCGAGGGTGGGGAGAGCAGCGTGACGGCGTCACGGCCAATGGCAGATACCACCTCCCGCTGAAGCCCCACCTGTTCGCCAACCGTGTCCACGTCTGGCTGGGTGGGAGCGAGCCCGAACGCGTCGCCGTAGAGCGAAAGCTTGAGCCGCAATACGCGCGCTACGGCCGCATCTACCAGCGTCTGGAACGAGGGATCGCTGTCATATTTCTCGCGGAAGAAGGTGATCGTCGACTGGACGTTGGCAATCCGGTCCGCCCAATCGTCACTGAGCGCGAACTTGGAGAGGAACAGGACGTCGTTACCGGCGAGGAACGCCTCCTGCGCGATGCGACGACTGTTGAACGTCTGCTCGTTGGGATCGTAGAAACGCCGCAGCGCGCGCACACCCAGCCCGTCGGAGACGGTCACCCCACCCTGCTCACGCCAACCGGCCAGTTCCGGTAATCCCAGCAGTCGCTGGAGCACCTGGCTATCCACGCTGACCGGGCGGGTGGCGACGAAGCGACCACCCTCCAACCCCCGGAAGCGGATGTGCGATACCATCACGCCCTCGGGGCGCGCCAATGGATCCTCGGCCTGGGCAACGGCGAAGAAGGGAACCAGGTCAATCTGCCTCAGTTTCTCGAGCGTGCGTTGCACGGTGGAGACTTCTTCATCGAGCGAGCGGTCGGAGGCCCCCAGGCCAGGGAAGTGCTTGGCCACGACCGCCACTCGCCCACCAGCGCCCTGGTGGACGCCCCGGATGTACGCCTGGCCCATCTGGCCCACCCAGAACGGCTCACCCCCGAAACTTCTCACGCCCAGGTCACCGGCGCTCTCAGGAAGCGGGGTTTCGAGGACGTCGAGCGAGGGCCCCAGCAGCACGTTGACGCCTAAGGCGAATAGCTCCTGCCCCACAATCTGGCCCACGGTCTCGGCGTAGGCCGGATTCCAGGTGGCCCCCAACGCCATCTCGGAGGGCAACGGGGTCATCCCGTTGATGATACTGGTGGCGGGCATACCGTTGCCCTCGTGGCTCACGGCGATAAAGAGCGGGACAAACGGGCCCGGGAGGGGTTCCTCCTCGACGAGCGTCTCGGTCACCGGCTGCGTCGCCGCCCAGGCGACCTCCTGGAGCTGACCGATCAACGTGGCGACCTGCGCGGGCGTGTCGCCCTCGTTGACGATGTTGCCATTGTCGGGCAGGAGCACCACCCCGCCGACGTGATAGTCGCGGATCAACTCGGTGATGACGGCATCATCGGTCACCTCGGCTCCGGGAAAGGTGACCAGGAAAAGCTGCCCGACCTTTGCCGCGCTGGACATGCGCTCCATCAACTGCGCCACCGGGTCCGACCCGTCCTGGGCACAGGCCGCCCAAGGTGGCACAAGGAGCATCAATGTGGCAGCTACGAGGGCCAGCGCCAAAGGCCGTCTCAATCGCTCAATCATCACAGGCACACAACATAGCCAAGCTACTCAGTCTGCTCGACCTCTTCTCCCTCGGACTCTTTGCGATCGCTGGCTTCCTCGTCCACATCCTCCCATCCAATGATCCAGACGCACAGGCCAGCCAGGCCGATGGTGGCTACGATCAGGGCAGCCCATTGCCCCGCCAACAGGCCCACATCGCGAGCGGACCAGGCAAGAATGGCCACCATGCCTACGGCCAACACCAGCCACGCCGTCAGGCGTGGATGCTGAGTGACAAACTGCTTCAGAGAAGACATACTCACCTCCGACGAAACTTGCTTACCGGGTCACAGTGGGCGGACCACGCGCCTGGCGCGTAACTGCTTCATCAACACGGCCCCATCATCACCTGTGTCCGCCTCACGGGCGACTTCCTGCCACACTTTCGGCAAATCGGTGACGATTCTAGACTCGTACCCGAACGCTCGCCAGAACTCGACCACGTGGGGAGGGCTCGGATACGGCGAGAAGAGCAACACGGCCTCGCACTGGAGCTCAATCGCGGCCTGCTCCATCTCGACAAGCAACGCGCGGCCGACGGCGACGCGCTCAGAAGCCGGCCAGATCAGAAGGTCGGTCACCCGGACCACGAGGTTCTCCGCCTGCCAGCCGAGCATTCCCAACAGATCGCCCCCTCGCTCGGCTAGCAGGAAGCCCACACTGCCCAGGCGTTCGATGACCGCCAGCCGATCTACCGCCGCCTGCCCTGTCAGGGCGCGATTCACGAACGCGGCGATCGTGTCTGCATCACTCGCCCTGGCCCGTCGCACCGTGATCTCTAGCTCCTGCGCCATGTGCCTCCTATGGTCCTCAAGACTGAACGGTCAAACTCCGAAAGGGTACACTGACCCCAATTATACTCCGAATGTTCTCCCGTTTCAAGAATTGCAATGGCGCAAAACTCGCCCTGTCACCCCGAGCAGCCTGCCCTTTTGACCAACCGTTCCCACGCGGCCCGGACCTGTGCCCGCGTCCGCGAGAGTGAGCCGGAGGTGTCTATCACTACGTCGGCGCGGGCGACCTTATCCTCCTGCGGGGGCTGTGCCCGCACACGCTGCTCGGCCTCGGCCCGGCTTAGACCCCGCCCACCCATAATGCGGTAGACCTGCTGCTCCGGCCGGCAGGTCGTCACCCATACGCTGGCACAGGCAGCGGCCATTCCTGCCTCGATCAATTTGATGGCCTCGACGACTATGACGTCAGCAGAGGCAGCGGCGACGCGATGGTCGATCTCCCTCAGAGTGGCAGGATGGACGATGGCCTCGAGCCGCGCCAACGACTCTGGGTCAGCGAAGACAATGGCCCCTAGCCGCGCCCGATCCACCTCGCCATCAGGAGCCAGCACCCCCGGCCCGAAGGTCTCGACGATTCGCGCGTGAGCGGGTGTGCCGGCCCGCATCACCTCGTGAGCCACCCGGTCCGCGTCAATCACCTCGGCGCCCAGTTCTGCCAGCATGCTGGCGACGGTGGATTTGCCGGTGCAGATGTTGCCCGTGAGGCCGATGAGCAACAGACGAGGGCTGTCCTTCACGCCACCACCTCCGTCCAGGCCGCGAGCAGCGCGTCCAGTTCCGCCTCGACCTGCCTGTACTCGGCACCCAACTGGCGCACCCGCTCGACTTGCTGCTGCTCGCTGGCGACGGCCAGTTGGGCCTCCAACTGCGCCCTGCGCACCTCCAACTGCTGGATCGCCCCTTCGAGCTCAGTCTGGCGGAGGGCCTGCCGCGCTGCCTCCCGTTGCACAGCCCTGCGGGCCTCCCGCGCGCGCGCTCGATCCGTCCTGGCCCGGCGTTCCTGAGAGGTTCGTCGCTGCTGGCGTCGCCGTGCCTCCCAGTCGTGATACTCGTCATACCCCTGCTTGAATTCCCACAACTGTCCGTCTTCAATCGCCCAGACACAGGTGGCCAGCCTGCGGATCAGATAGCGATCGTGGGTCACGACCAGCAACGTGCCGCCAAAGCCGGCGAGCACCTCCTGCAGCACCTCCTGCGAGGGGATGTCGAGGTGATTGGTCGGCTCGTCGAGGATCAGGGCGTTCGCCCCCTGGAGAGCCAGGACAGCCAACGCGACGCGGGCCTGCTCGCCGCCGGAAAGGTCACCGACGCGCTTGAAGACGTCTTCACCGGAGAAGCGGTAGCGGGCCAGCAGGTTACGTGCCTCACCCGTCGTCAGATCGCCGGTGTCCAAGATGGTTTCGAGCACGGTTCTCTCAAGAACGAGATTCACGTGCCCCTGGGAAAAGTAACCCAGGTGCACATTCGCCCCAATGCGCACGCGCCCGGCGAGCGGCGGAACCTGGCCCAGGACAGTGCGCACGAGCGTGGTCTTGCCAGAGCCATTCGGTCCCAGCAGCGCCACCCGCTGTCCCCGTCTCAACTCGAACTCCTCCGCGGCGAAAAGCGGAGCGGCCGGCCCGTAACCCACGGCGAGATCGTAGAGGCCCACTACCAGGTCACCGCTGCGGGCCGCGTCGCCCAGCGTGAGGGTCATCGGACCGTACTCCCGTGGTCGCCCGATCCGCTCGATCCGGGCCAGGCGTTTCTGCCGCCCCTTCGCCTCACGGCCACGCTGGCCGGCGATGTTGCGCCGGATGAACTCCTCAGTCCGGGCGATAAACTGCCGCTGCCGCTCGTGCTGGACCTGCTGGAGGGCCAGACGTTCGGCTTTCTGGGCTGTGTAGGCACTATAGTTGCCGCGATACTGCTCCAGCCGGCCCCACTCCAGTTCCCACACCCCTGCGACGACGGCGTCGAGGAACGCCCGATCGTGGGCCACGACGACGACAGCGCCCTTCCACGTTTTGAGATAGTTCTCCAGCCACTCGATGCCCGCCAGGTCAAGGTGATTGGTCGGTTCGTCCAGCAGCAACAGGTCAGGTTCCTCCAACAGGAGGCGGGCCAGCAGCACGCGCGTTTTCTGACCCCCGCTGAGCTGCGCGACGGGGCGCTGGAAGTCACGCTCGTCGAAACCGAGCCCGGAAAGCACCTGCCCAATGCGCTGCTCGTAGGTGTAGCCGCCGGCCAATTCAAACGCCTCCAAGGCCCGGCCGTAGCGCTGGAGCGCCTCCCCGTCGGCGTCAGGACGGGCCATGGCCACCTCGAGGCGACGCAACTCGGCGGCCTGGGCCCGCAGGTCGGCAAAGACCTCCAGCATCGCCTTCCACAGCGTGCCTGTGCTGGAAAAGTCGGCCTGCTGAGGAAGATAGGCGATGCGCAGCGCCTTCGCCCGGTGGACAGCGCCAACCGTGGGCTCCTCCAAGCCAACGAGCAGGTGCAGGAGTGTCGTCTTGCCGGAGCCGTTGGGCCCAACCAGGGCGATCTTGGCACCGTGGGGAATATCGAAAGATACATCCTCAAAGACGTCCTGAGGACCGTATGACTTGGCCAGGTTGCTGGCGGTAAGAATGGACATGGGAAATGTGTTGCGTGTTGCGTGCTGCGTGTTGCGTGTTGCGTAATTCGGCTCTAAACTGAATAGTAGGTCATTATACCACGAGGCTGTGGAGTGCCAACCTTGTCACCAGAGCCATTTCATAGTACACTAAACCTGGCGCTAACAGCCACAGAGGAGGAGTGCAATGCCTGCTAAATTGGGTGCCCACGTCCTGCGCACCGCAGCGGACTTAGGTGAATACATCCAGGCTGGACCGGCAGTGATCAAGCTCGTGGGCGATTGGGGACTTGGGCGCAACATCCCGACGGGTATCCTGGTGATCGGCCGCAGGCATCAATCCGGATACGACGCTCAACTCCAGAGAGCCACCGGGAAGACGCCGCTGGAAGCCGCCCAACAGTTCGTCCAGGACCAGCAGGGCACATACCAGTCCAATCCGTTTATCACGTACTGGGAGGGACACAACGAGCCCGTGTGGAACACCGAGGAGGAAATGGGTTGGTACGCCCAGTTTGAGGTAGAGCGGATGCAGTTGATGGCCGACCTGGGGCTAAAGTGCGTGATCGGGAACTTTTCCACCGGTTCGCCGGACCTGGCGCTGTGGCCCGCCTTCTTCCCGGCCCTCCAGGCCGCCAAGCAGCATCAGGCCGTCCTCGGCGTCCACGAGTACAGTTGCCCCTGGATGTGGTGGATGACAGGGAAGCACCAACTGGACCCCAACGAGGACCAGGGGGACGAGGGCTGGACAACGCTGCGTTACCGCAAGATCTACCGCCAACATCTGCTCCCCAACGGGCTGGGGGTGCCGCTGGTGATCACCGAGTGCGGCATCGATCCGCTGGTGAACCCGAAACCGCCAGGCGCGCCGGCCGGGACGTGGAGGCACCTGGGCGGGTTCTGGACGGACCACGACGACGAGCCAGACAAGGCTGACTATTACGTCCGGCAGTTGATCTGGTACGACAAGGAACTGCAAAAGGACGATTACGTCGTCGGCGCAACCGTCTTCACGTGGGGCAGTTTTGGCCCACCCTGGTCAGACTTTGACGTGGCCGGGACGGCCGTGGCCAAGGGGCTGATCGCGTATACGCAGGCAGACCCGGCCAGGCCATTCAAGTACACGGTGACCAGTGGCGAGGAGGAGGGCGAAGGTGAGGGGGAAGGCGAGGGCGAGAAACCCCGTGGGCACCCTCGCGTCCAGTACGAGCGCACGTACGTGCTGTTACCTCCCAACGCAGACGGTGCCTGGGCGCGGGCTGTGGTCAAGGGCGCGTGGGATGAGAAGCGCTACACGATCGGCAGCAGTGCCGACGACGCGGGGATCGGCGACCTGGACGTGCGGCGGGTGATCGCGGTCAACCCGCAGGAGTGGCCCGGCTCTCTCAGCCTGGGGGATTTCTTCCAGCAGTTTTATCCCGGCATCGAGTACAAGCCCATCACGGCCGCAACGCCTGCAGAATTGACGCAGAAGTTGGCCAGCGGGTAGGGCAACAGGAGGCACCGGGCGGCGCTCCCGCGAACTGCACTCAGGCACTGCGTTTCACTTCCGGCGAAAGTTGCCACCCGGCTCCCCATCCAGGAGCACGATCCAGCCGCCATCCAGCCGCAGCTTCCCCTGGCGGCGCAGCCGGACGAGCGCCCGGTTGACGCTCTCGCGGCTGGTGCCGATCAGGGCGGCCAGTTCCTGCTGGGTCATGGGCGGCACGATCCGCACGCCACCCGGCACCGGTATCCCCGACCACTCGGCCAATTGCCGAAGCTGCCGCATCAGCCGATCGGCCACCGTCAGCGAGGCCAACCCTTCTGCCTGCTCGGTGACGTACCGCAGCCGGGCACTCAGGTCTCGGAGCAGGCTCAGCGCCAGCGCGGGCGACGTTCGAAGGGCGAAGAGGAGCACGTCACGGTGCAATTCCAGCGTCTCGGTCTCCTCCAGCGCCTCCACGCTGGCCGAGCGCGGCAGGTTCTCCAACAACGCCATCTCGCCGACGATCTCACCCGGCCCCAGGATACGCACCGCGAGCTCGCGCCCGTCCTCTCCCACCAGCAGGACCCGCACCCTGCCCCGGACGACGATGTGGCAGGTTGAACCAGGCTCCGCCTGGTAAAAGATCACCTCACCCGCCCGAAACCGGCGGTGCCGGGACTCTGCGGCCAGGCGGTGCAATGCATCGCTGCCCAAGCCCCGAAAGAGGGGGAGAGACTGGAGAAACGCTGTACGCGGAGAGGCACCAGGCGGCGCGGAAGCAGCACCAGCGGCACCAGGTGGAACTGTCCGGTGAGCACACAACTGGCGATCAGCACCCGTTCAACCATCGGCCCGTATTTCGCCCCTCCGCCCAGATGAGGGGCCGCGTCCGAACCCCAGACGCCGCGCACCGTGAGGCGGAGGAAAACCCACGCCGGATTGAGCAGCAGGGTATAGCCGATGGCACAGGCAAGCGCCCGCGGGTCGGCCAGCAGCATCGCCACACCGGCCAGTTCCGACCGCGAGGGAGCACGAGTCCACGCCACGACGAGCACGATCACCGCCAGGTGGGCCAATTGATCGAGCAGATACCAGATCAGTTCCCAGGCCAGGTTCGACGTGCGGAGGAAACGCGCCCGCACCAGGTCGATCACCGCATGGGTCAGCCCGATCAGCACCGCGTAGGGCCACCAGGCGGGAGACACGAGCGCCGCACACATCAGCGTCGTGAGGATCACGATAGCGCCGTGGGCCAGCACGCCGGACAGCGAGCGCGCCTTCCAGCGAGCGATGCCATCCGACTGAAACAGGTAATCCGCCAACAGGTGAGCCAGGAACATCAGGTAAAGCATCGTCCATCCACCTCCTCCGATTTTCACCACCAGTATAGCGAGTCCACCGCGTCCCAGCAATGACGACCGTCACACTCCCACATAGTACCAACGCGGTATTGCCATGCTTCACTTTCTCTGGTATCTTTCAAGTACGGTCAAGGTGTGTCCTAAAGGACCAAGTTCGAAAGGAGGGACAAGATGAAGACGCAAAGAGCCTGGTGGCAGGTCACGGTCCTGGCTCTGGTGGCGGCGCTGGGTGGAGTGGTGGGCGCTGCCCCGGCCCGCGCCGCCGCCTCGCTGGAACTGTACGGCACGTTCCACGCGATGGGCATCATCGTCACACTCGACGGTTCCGAGGACCCCGACGGCGACGCCACGGCCAGCGTCGCGTACCGCGCCAGCGGGAGCGGCACCTACCGCCAGGGGTTCCCCCTCTTCCGCGTCGCCGATACCCGCTTCGTGGGCAGCCTGTTCTGGCTGGAGCCGGGGACGGCCTACGACGTGCGCGTCACGTTCAGCGACCCTGGCGATCCGCTGGACGGCACGACCGTCGTGGGTACCGGCTCCACCCGTGCTGAAATCGCCATCCCCTCACCAGACCGGTCTCGCTACGTCAGCCCAACCGGCAGTGGTACAGACTGCAGCAAGGCCGCGCCCTGCTCGCTGGCAGAAGGGTTGGATCAGGCCCAACCCGGAGACGCGGTCGTCCTGCGCGGCGGTGTGTACTACGAGGGCGAGATCTCTCTGCCCAGTTCCGGTGCGGAGGAAGTGCCCATCGTCATCCGGGGCTACGACGGCGAGACGGCGGTGCTGGACGGGGCCGACCCGGCGACGTTCACCTGGACACACCAGGGCGGCGGTGTCTACCACACTGGGGTCACCGTCGCTGGCACCCACCTGGTTCTGGCCGACGGGGAGCGGCTGTTCCCATACAACAACCCGACTGACCTACAGAATCTGAGCCAGGACAGCACGCCCGGCTTTTACGCCAGCGGCACCGACCTCTACGTCCATCTAGCCGGAGGTGCCAACCCCAACAGCGCGACGATGGTGGTCTCCCGCTACGGCTCCGCCTTCAACGTCGAGTGGCGAGATCACATCTATTTCGTCGATCTGACCTTGCGCCACTATGGGCAGGGGGATTATCCGAAGGCCATCTTTTTCAACCAGGCCAGCGACAACCTGGTGCAGGGATGCACGTTTGCGTCCAACGACACCGGCATCGGCATCAAGCGCGCATCCCACCACAACGTGATCCAGGACAACGAGTTCTACGACACCATCTTCGACTGGCCCTGGGAAGGGATCAAGCATTACGCCAGCGGGCTCGAGGATGGAGGCATCGTTTTTTACAACCCGGTCACCGGGCGGGGCAACGTCATCCGGCGCAACGTCTTCCACGACGACTTTGATGGCTTTACCGCCTGCCCGTCGGACGATGCCGGTGTGACCAACGAGACCGACGTCTACGAGAACCTGGTCTACGACATGGGCGACGATGGGATAGAGACCGACGGCCAGTGCAGCAACGTGCGCATCTGGAGTAACACCTTCCACGACGTGCTGATGGGCATCTCACTGGCCCCGGTCGACGATGGCCCGGTGTACGCCATCCGCAATCTCATCTACCGCACCGGCGTGGGCAACAACGCATACACCGGCAGCCCCTTCAAGTTCAACAGCGGATACGGCCAGTCTGGCGCGATGGTGCTCCTGCACAACACCGCCGACGCGGCGCTGCCCGGCAACCACGGCCTGGACATTCGCGAGCCGGGGTCGTGGGAGGTGATCTACGCCCGCAACAACGTGTGGGCCGGCACAGCGTACGCGCTGAGCAACGACAATCCCGGCGAGCCGCTCGACCTCGACTACGACGACCTGTACACGACGCTCGCCGGCGAACTGGTGTGGTGGGCCGGGCTGCCCGACCGTCATCTGAACACGCTGGCCGAGTTTCAGGCCGCCACAGGGCAGGAGCCACACGGTCTCAACGTCGAGCCCGGCTTTGCCGACGCCGCCAGCGGCGACTACACGCTGGACCCCATCAGCGACCTGATTGACGCCGGCGTCGTCATCCCCGGCATCAACGACGGCTACGCCGGGGCGGCGCCCGACGTCGGCGCGTTCGAGTACCAGGGTAGTGGCTTCACGCTGGCCGCCGCTCCTGCCAGCCGCGCCATCGACCCCGGCGGAGTCGCCACCTACACGCTGACCGTCCAACCCGTCGGCGACTTTGCCGCCACCGTGGACCTGGTCGCCAGCAGCCCATCCGCCAACCTGAACCTGAACCTGCATCCCACCACGGTCACTCCACCCGACCAGGCCACGCTCACGGTCGCCGACACCGGATCGACGCCACCTGACCGGTGGTACACGGTGCCGATCACCGCCACCGGCGGCGGCTTTACGGAGACCGCCAGCGTCAGGCTGCTGATCGGCGGCTCGCGGGTCTACCTGCCGACTGTCCTGCGGGATTAGGCAAGACCCGAACAAGTTCGGGCATCCAAACTTCTCAGAGGAGATGAACTCAATGACAGATGTGTTACAGACGACAGGTCTCCGCAAGCAGTACCAGATGGGCGAGGTGACGGTGGACGCGCTACGGAGCGTTGACTTTGTCGTCCACCAGGGCGAGTTCGTGGCCATCATGGGGCCGTCGGGCGCCGGCAAGTCGACGCTGCTGCACCTGATGGGCGGCCTCGACACGCCCAGCGACGGCGACGTCGTGCTGGGCGGCAAGCGGTTGGCCCACCTGAGCGACGACGAAGTCACGATCGTGCGGCGGCGACAGGTGGGCTTTATCTTTCAGTTCTTTAACCTGTTTCCCACGCTGACCGCCGCCGAAAACGTCGCCCTGCCGCTGCTCATCGACGGCAAGCGTATCGAGGAGTATGCGGGGCGCGTCGACGAACTGCTCGACCTGGTCGGGCTGGGCGATCGCAGGGATCACAGGCCGGACCAGTTGTCGGGCGGGGAGCAGCAGCGGGTGGCGATCGCGCGCGCCTTCGTCAACGATCCCAAGATCGTGCTGGCCGACGAACCGACCGGCAACCTCGATTCCAAGTCCGGCACAGTCGTCCTTGAGCTGCTGCGCCGGGCCTGCAAAGAGCTGGACGCGACAGTCGTGATGGTGACGCACGACCCGCGCGCCGCTTCCTACGCCGACCGGGTGGTCTTCCTACGAGACGGCAGGGTGGTGCGTGAGCTGGCTCCCAGCGACGAAGGTCACAGTCCGCAGGAGATCATGGATGTGATGGCGGAGCTGGAGTTGTAGTGTATTGCGTGTTCCATGAAGAGTACGCAACATAAAACAGGCACTATGCTTCACGTTTCAGCAACTCCTGTGCCCACTCCGCGTCTTCCTCCGCCAACGGGGGAACGGGAGGCTCGCCGTAATCAATGCTAAGGTCGTAGCGGGCTTCGTCGTAGATGGTACGCAGAGCGCGGGACAGGTCGAGCGGCACGTCTTCGTCGCCGGGGAGCAAGGGGACCGGCACCACGGGCAGCGAGTCGCGCACGCTGACGGGCCACGTCTCGGTCACGTTGCAGCGCCCGGCGCGGGTGAGGAAGATAAAGTAGTCGGACTGGGGGAGCCCGATCAAGCGTGGGGGACGCGTCCCCTGCCGGAGCAGGTCGATTTCCAGGAGATGCGCGCTGGCCGAGAGAACCGTCCCTCGCTTGGCGCGATATTCTTCCAGTCCTCTGCCGGGCCGTTTGTTGACAGGAGAAAGAATCTCGATAGCGGTAACCAACCGGCCTTGAGCCGCGTCACGGATTTCGACCGTGATCAACTCGACCTGTTCGGGGGTGATCGCTCTGAGGACAAGCGGGGGCGGTGGAACAGCATCGGCGACATCGGTGGCCGCCTCATAAGTCGCGATAGCAAGCTCTCGCAATTGCTTCTGCGTGACTTCTATGTCGGGATAGAGGATGCTGATCTCCTCTTCATCGGGAGAGAACGCCACAAGGCGAGTCTCCAGCCGGGCCACGTAGCGTGGCGCCAGCCGAGGTGAAAGTCGCCGGCTGATTTCCACAGCCAGGCGGTGGTGCACATCGCGCCAGTGAAGCAGGCTTTCCAAATATGGGTCCATTTCGGGAAAAGGAGACGGCATCGCTCACCTCCGGGAAATGCTCTGCCGGGACAAACGCACACGGATTGTATCATGGGTGTGCTGGTATGACAACGCTGAGGAGAAACGTATTGCGTACTGCGTGTTGCGTGTTCCGTGAATGGTGCGCAACACGTGCGCCGACCAGTACAGTCGGACCACAATACGCACCAGGAGATACCTCATGAGTTCCTTAATCACCCTCGTCTGGCGAAACCTGACCGCGCACCGTCTGCGCAGTACCTTGACCCTGATGGCGATCGCGCTGGGGGTGGCGATGGTGCTGGCGTCGTCCATCGTCGGGCAGGCCGCGGGGCAGAGCGCGGCGGGACTCTCCGAACAGGGGCCACGCATGGATCTGGAGGTCTTCTCCCGCGACGCTGCCCCCTTCGA
Source organism: Anaerolineae bacterium (assembly GCA_035531135.1). GTDB lineage: Bacteria > Chloroflexota > Anaerolineae > B4-G1 > B4-G1 > DATKTN01. The sequence goes on along the minus strand of DATKTN010000063.1, from coordinate 14,519 downwards.
CAAGGCTGTTCTGGACACACTGCGCGCTTCCCCCGATGTCGAGCAGGTTTCCCCCTCGCTGCGCGTCGAAGTGGAACTTGTCCTGAGCGCAGCCGAAGGAGGAGTTGACCCGGAGATCGCAGGAACTGATCGCCAGACCGGGTTCCCTCTGACACTGCTCGGCGTTGATCCAGAGAGCTACGCGGCCCTCCACGAACCGGAGTTGGCAGGCGGCACGTTCCTCGATGAGCCCAACACCATCGTGCTGCCAGTGATGATCGCCATCGAAAACGAACTGAGCGTCGGCGACGAGGTCACGCTGGAGTCAGGCGGACACAGGGTGACGGCCATCGTGACCGGCCGACTCAAGCTGAAGCAAGACATCGCGGCACTGGGTGACACCCATGTCGCCTACGTGCCGCTGGAAGTGGCACAAGGTTTAAGCGATACACCAGGGCAAATTGACCAGGTCGCAATTGCGCTCCGCTCTGGCGCAGACGTCGATCAGGTCAAAGACACCCTGGCCCAATGGGTCGGGAATGAGCTGGTGGTTGTAAAGGCGTCCGCTGGAGGGCATGAGCTAGGCGCTGTCCTGGTGCAGGGCGGATTGGTGATGGCGGGCGCCATCATCCTGTTCGCGGCCGGTTTTGTGATCATGAACGCCTTTGCGATGTCGGTCACGGCGCGGATCCACGAGATCGGCGCATTACGGGCCCTGGGGATGACGCGCAGACAGGTGCGGCGGCAGGTTCTGTCCGAGGCAGGGCTGTTGGGCCTGGGCGGGGCTGTGTTGGGTATACCGACCGGCGTGGGGTTAGCCTGGGGCGTGATACGCGTGCTGGGCACGCTGGACGATGTCGCACTGGGCGTGCCCTGGTGGGGCGCCTCTTTGAGCTTGCTGCTGGGGTTGGGCGTGACGCTCGTCGGCGCGCTGCGGCCGGCTCAGCACGCCAGTCGTGTCTCGCCGTTGGTGGCCGTGCGCATCCAGAGAGCAACGGGGGATCCCGGCTGGTATGTGCGTCACGGCGGGCGTGTGGGTGGGATTCTTTTGCTGATCCTGTTGCCAGCAGTGACGGCCATCGTCTTGATCTGGCACCCTGACTTTATCGTGTCTTTTGCCATCATCGGCATCGCACAGGTGGGGTTGCTGCTATCAACGACGCTGCTTCTGCCGTCGCTGATCAACCCGGTGGTGGCGCTTGCCCGCCCCTTCCTCGTCCGTTGGCTGGGCACCGCTGGCCGTCTGGCCGCCGACAACCTGGGCCGCAACAAGCTGCGGGCAGTGCTGACTGCCGGGGCATTGACCGCCGCGCTAACTACCATCATTGCCACCAGCGGGTTGATGACAGCCACGTTCAAGGGCGGTCTGGGCACCTACTTTAGTTTTTTCAACGAGGACGGCATGCTGATGCCCGACATCGCCGCACTTTTCGCCTCGGGCGAGCTGTCCGTGGAAAACAGCTATGAAAAACTGACGACCGGTGCCGTCCTCGACCCGGCATTGGTCCAGGCTGTCGAGTCACTGACCGAATCGGGTCTCTTTGAGGTGGAGCGGATTGGCTTTGCGCCGATTCCCCCCGAGTTGGGACCTCTCCCTGGCAGCCCGGGCGTCTTTGTGGAACCAGAGATTTTCCTGCGCCTCGGCAACTTTGATTTTTTCGAGGGCGATGCCGAAACAGCGCTCGAATGGATGAAGCGCGGGCGGGCGGTGCTATTGGTGCCCATTACGGCCGAAAAGCTGGGAGTTGGTGTGGGGGATACGATCCTGGTGGACACGCTCCAAGGGGAGATCGAATTCACCGTGGCCGGGATCGGCGGCATCGGCTACAATTTTACGGCTTTTTCCTACGCCGATGGCGAAGCTTTTTTTGGCCTGGTGGGACCATCGTGGCTGGGCATCGTTGTCTCCGAAGGAGAGGATGTGGATGCGGCAATCGCCCAGGTGCAGAGCGCCATCGAGCCGTTTGAGGGCGTCAGCGTAGGCAAGATGACTCCCGAGGCCCTCGAAGCAACCTGGTTCAAGATATTTGACCAGGTGCAGATGCTCCTCAATGCGCTGCTGCTGCTGGCGGTGATCGTGGCCGCGTTGGGCGTAGTCAACACGGTGGTGATCAACGTAGCTGAGCGGCGGCGCGAGATCGCGCTGATGCGAGCGGTCGGCGCGACCCAGCGCCAGGTACGCCAGTCCGTGGCAGCCGAGGCAGCGACGTTGGGCTTGATGGCAGCGCTGGTCGCCACTGCGCTGGGCTTGATCACACTGTCGCTCGTGACCGTGGTCCTTTCGTCAGGCGGCGCCGAGTCGGTGGGCTTTCGGGTGAGTTGGGAGTTAGCTGCGTCTGTGCTGCCACCTGCCTTGCGCGATCTGTCCACCGCCGCTGCCCTGTCGCTGGTTTTCGGCCCGTTAGTGGCTGCACTGGCGGCCCAGTACCCGGCCAGGCAGGCGGCGGCGCTGGATGTGGTCGAGGCCACGCGCAGCGAGCGGGTGGCGCTCAAGCGGATGCCTCCATCCCGGAGGTTGGCCAAGCGCCCGGAGGGCCGCCGCAAGATGACGCGCTCGCTCACCTGGACGATGGCCTGGCGCAACCTGGAGCAAAGCCGGCTGCGCACGGCCTTGAGCGCGCTGGCGGTGGCGCTGGGCACGGCGATGATCATCGCAGCCGACGTGATCGCCAACGCCTCCCGCAACGCCCTCCAGACGGTGGACGAGAGGAATCTCGCGGCGTTCGTCAGCGAACTGGTCGACCTCTCCCTGACCATTGTGGGGATCGTGATTCTGGTGGCAGCGGGCTTCCTGGTCTTTAACGCCTTCGCCATGGCGATCACGCAGCGCCGCCGGCAGGTCGGGTCACTGCGCTCGCTGGGGATGACCCGCCGCCAGGTGATGCAGTTGGTGTTAGTGGAGGCGCTCATCACCGGCGGCTCGGGGACGCTGCTGGGCCTGGTGGCCGGACCGCTGCTCGGGCGCGGCACCATCGGCCTGTTGCGGATGGTGGGGAGGTTCGTCGGCACTACGCTCGACGTGTTCGGCGAGCCAAGCATCTCCTTATCGAGCCTGACAACGGCGGCGGCGCTGGGGATGGGTATCACTCTGCTCGCGACCCTAGCCCCAGCCTGGCAGGCGACCCGCATCTCGCCGCTCACGGCTCTGCGCGAGCAGGTGGCGACTGGGATCGAGCGGACTGCCATCGGGCGCGCGCTGGCAGGGCTGCTGATTATTGCGGCGCTGGCCGTCTATTTGATATTCGCCCCACCCGGCACGTGGGTCACGCCACCCTGGGACGGGAACCTATCAGGCCTGTTCGCACTCACGTGGTTGATCGGCCTGGGATTGGTGTTGCCGGGATTCGTGGCCGCCGGATCGAGCCTGTTGCGCAAACCCCTCGGCCGAACGTGGGGAGCGACCGGCCGGCTCATCGCCGACAACCTGCGCCGCAACCGGCGGCGGATCACGCTGACCATCCTGACGCTGGCGGTTGGACTGACGACGATCGTCAGCGTGACCGGGGTCATGAGTTTTATGTTCGACACCCTTCTCGATCGAGTCACTGAAGACGCCCTTCAGCGAGGCGGATGGCTGGTCCTGCCAATCGATTTCAATGACGCGCTTGACGTAGTCGGCAGGATGGACCTGGATACCATGTATATTCCCCCTGAACTGGCCGAAGCGGTGCACGAGGTCGCGTCCGGCCGCGCAGAGGTGGGAGACCTCTATATGGCGAACGTGCCTGAGCTTTCCTTCATCCCAGGGATGTTCTCTTACGTCCTCGATCCAGAGCAACTGCAAGGCCTGGGCACCAACATCTTTACCTTCAACGAAGGCGATTGGGAGACCGCCCTGCCGATCCTGGAGTCGGGCTGCGGCGTTTTGATCGCGCCGGCGGTCGCCCACAAAAACGGCGTCTGGCTGGGGGAGACCTTTGAAGTGACCGGGGCAAACGGGCCGATCGAATGTACGGTCGCCGGTATCGGGAGATCCAGCTTCGCCAACGTATCGCTCGTCAGCCTGGCAGCCCGCGAGGCGCTCGGCATCGACAACCTGCCCGGAACGTTAGTGACCCCCCATCCGGGCGTTGACAGAGCCGCGCTTGAGGCCGACCTGGCCGCGCTGGTAGAGCGCTACCCAGGCACGTCGCTGGCCGACCTCTCTACCGGAGAGAAAGTCATAGGCATTTTCGACACGACGCAGTCCATCATGAACAGCATGTTGCTGCTGGCGATCCTGGCGGCGGCGTTGGGCGTGGTCAACACGACGGTGGTGAGTATCCAGGAGCGCCGCCGCGAGTTAGGCCTGCTGCGCGCTGTCGGAGCGACGCGGCGACAGATCGTCGCGGTCGTGACCGGCGAGGCCGCGCTGATGGGTCTCCTCGGCGGCGGGTTGGGGCTGGTCGCCGGGGCTGGGGTCACAGCGATCGTGGCGGTGACCTACGGCGGCAACGCCTGGGGCATCCAAGACCTGGCCCTGTGGCCATCGGCCTGGGCGTCGGTGCGGCCGGCTTTGCTCAACGGCCTGTTCGGCGTAGCAGTTGCGCCGTTCATCTGCGCCGGGGCGGCCTGGTTCCCCGCCCGCTCGATTCTGCGCGGCCCGGCCATCGAGACGATGGAGCCGGAGCGGCAAGAAACCAGGTTTTTCAGAAAGAACCTGGTTTCTCCAAACTTCCTCAGCCAGGGCTCCATCCGCACACGCTTCGTGCTCGGTACGGCCACCTTGATAGCCGTCGTGCTGGCCGGGTTGGTCGCCGTGGTGACCACCCACGCCCGCGTGCGCATCGAAGAGCAAATGCACGACGCGCTGCGCACGATGGTCACCTGGGACGCAGGGATGATCGAGTTGGGTCTGCCCGACGACGCCGAGACACTCGACTTGTATATGCTCCAGACAGGGCAAACCTTTGACTTTGACTCCGACGCCATGCTGCGCTTCGAGTCGCTGATGGACGATATGACCCCGAACGGCCTGGTTGACTTTACCATCGCCGACCGGGATAACGTCGTGCTCATCGGCCTGGACACGCGCGAAATCGGCACGCTGGCGCCTGAACTGGAGATGACCGACGAGGCCCACGTCTACTCAGAGCGCGAGGCATCTTCCCCCCTCGCAGGGGGGACTGAGGGGGGTTGGCTGATGCACGCCACCGCCCCCGTGCGCAACGACGATGGCCTGGTGGTCGGCTCGGTGCGCCTGACGGTCGACGCGCGAGAGATACAGGACTTTATCAACCGGCTGCGCAATGCGCTGGGGGCCATCGGCGCGGGCATCGGCTTCGTCGGACTGGCGATCAGTTGGGGGCTGGGCACGCCGCTGGTGAGGGCGACCCGCCAACTGGCGGCCCACGCCGCCGGGGTTGGGCGTGGGGAACATACTTTGTACGACCACCCTGCGCGGCGCAGGATTGGCACAAAGATATCGCTGCGCGCAGAGCTGACTATTGCCCTGGTGCTCATCCTGGCTTTGATGGTGAGTGTGCTCGAAGCAGTCGCCATCCCCGTCGAGCGCCGCCACGTCGAAGGCACGCTCAAGGACGGCCTGGTCGCCGGCGCCGAGTGGATCGGGCAGGCGGCCTCGGAGAGCTTTGACGTCGCGCTATCCGACCTCTCGCCCGACGAGCTCCCGACGTTTGAGCAAGTGCTCAGCATGACCGAGACGCTCGACCTGGCCCGGCTGCAGGAGCTGACCGACCAGATGCGGAGCGACGATGTGGCGTACACCGCCCTGGTCGACGAGGAAGGCAGGATCGTCCTGTCCGACCGACTGGCCCTCATCGGCGAAGAGGCACCCCTCCCGTCCGACACGCGGATCGAGGAGACCACCTGGCGCGGCGAGGACGTCTGGGTCGCCTCGACGCCGCTGCGGCGCGGGCGGGAGGGCGAGCAGATCGGCGCGCTGCGCATGGCGGTGCGGCGCAACAGGGTCGAGACGTTCCTCGACGAGAGCCGCAACCTGTTCCGTCTGACCGGGCTGATCGCCGTGCTGGCGGGCGTCCTGCTGGCACAGGCCATCGGCGGGGCGGTCACCGCGCCGGTGCGCCAACTGGCCGCCGGCACGCGGCGGATCGCGGAGGGGGATCTCAGCGTGCACTTTGATCTCGACACAAAGGACGAACTGGTGCTGCTGGCCAACGCCTACAACCAGATGGTGGTGGGGTTGCGCGAGCGCGAGTGGCTGCGCGACATGTTCGGGCGCTTCGTCAGTCACGAGGTGGCGGAGGCGATCCGCACCAGGAAGGTCCGGCTGGAGGGCGAGAACCGCGTGGTGAGCGTGCTGTTCTGCGACATCCGGGACTTTACGGCGCGCTCAGAACGCAGCACGCCGGAGGAAGTGGTCGCCCTGCTGAACGAATATCTGCCGGTGGTGGTCGACGCGGCGCAACGCCACGAAGGCACGGTCAACAAATTCGGCGGGGACAGCACGCTGGTGATCTACGGCGCGCCTAACCCGTTGCAGGAGAGCGCCTACCAGGCGGTGTCGACGGCGTTGGAGATGCGGGCCAACCTGAAACAGTTGAACGAGAGATTGGTGGAACAGGGCGAAGCGCCGATCCACATCGGCGTGGGGATCAACACCGGGGTGGCGCTGGCGGGCGCGGTGGGACCGCCGGAGCGGCAGGAATACACCGTCATCGGCGACACGGTGAACCTGGCCTCGCGCATCGAGGCGCTGAACAAGGCATACCCCGACCACGACGTCCTCATCAGCGGGTGGACCTACGAGGCGTTAGGCAGCCGCCGGGCGGAGTTCGAGTTTGCCGACCTGGGGGAGGTGCGGATTCGGGGCAAGGCGGAACCGGTGCGGGTATGGGCGGTGGTAAAAAAGAGGTAAGGCGTGATGGGTGAAACCTGAAGCGTCCACTCACGGTTCACATACTGGCCTATCCCAGATCGCCTTCACCTGACGTCTCATCCTCGCCTTCCGCTTCTGCCCGGGCCCGCTCGCGGTACGGCTCCAGCAAGTGCAACACGGCCCTGTTGCACACGACGGCGAGGAGCGCCACTGTGACCATAAACCACAGCAACGGGATCGCCGTGCTGATGGCAGCCACGATCAGCAGCAACAACAGCAGCACGATGGTGAAACCGGGGTTGGTGATCAAAAGCACGGCTGCGTTGCGCAAGGCCACCCGCAGGCGCTGATCCTCCTGCTCGAACAACAACGCCAGGGGATACATCTGGACGATGACCCACAGCAACGCCATTCCCACGAAGAACGCCTGTATCCATTGGCTCACCGAGGGACTGATGTCGAATGGTACATTTGCCGGCGTGTAGAAGCGGATGTTCGTGAACAAGATGACAGCCACCAGGATGTTGAGCAGCGCCAGCCCCCACGCCTTCCAAAAGTAGCGCCGGAAGCCCTCAAAGTAGTCGCTCCAGTGAATGGCCCTCCCCTTGGCCACCAGGTTGGCAGCGCCCCACAGCCCGGCCAGTGCTGGCGGAAACGTGACCACCGGGATCACCAGCAGGACGGTCACGACGTTCATCAGCATCAAGAGAAACAATTCATCCCAGAATTCCTTTAGCGCCTCCCAAAAGACCCGAAAACCATGTTTCATATTTCACTCCCACACGCAATCCCCTCAACCCGGCTTGCGCAGCAGATCGATGCCCAACCATGCGGCACAAATTGGGGCAAGCACAAAGTACACGGAGAGGCCGATGAGTTCGACTGGCCCAATCTTGACGTCCCTGAGCAGCATGAAGACGCCAAGTACAACGATCGTCCAACCAAGTGTGCGCCGTTGATGCCGCAGAATTGCGCCGACACCAACCCACCACACGCCACCCAGAAGGGGGTTGAGCGTTCCCCAAACGCCATCGTAAATCGCACTGGAGAAAACGAGGAATATCTTAAAAACCCAGCATGTCTGTTATCATCGACCCACGCACCAATCCAGCCCCATCCGGCCGAGTCGCTATCACTCGGAAGCCCCGCTCAAAGTCTCCAAAAGTGGCCAAGTCAAAGTCCACGGCGACGAGCGCCAGGCCGACATTGGCATATGCCAGGGGCAGGGCTCAGACAGCCAACCAGGCTGCGGTACGTCGTAGGCAGATTCTAGTCATTGTCTCATATTCCTTTGACGCCATGTGAACAAAAGTCTGCTAAAATCAGGTACAGGACTCGGTTTAGCGAAGGCACGCACATTCCCTGGCCGAAAGGCAGGTCTATACTAGCGTGCTTGGGCACGGGGAGTGCTTGAGCACTCTGTACTCAAGAGCAGGCAACAAGTCGCCATGCTGAGCACATTAACAACCGTCGCTGATACGTGGACCCAGCAGCACGGAAAAATCCATTGCAGCCTGTGACACAGTGCAAGAGGGCGGGCAACCCCCATCCCTGATCGATGGGGAAAGGACTGGGAACGTACTTGCTCGACGGTGCCCTATATTCTATCACTTTATCACTCAAGGGCAAATCCGGTGATCTCCTGGACTCGAAACGCATACAGCCACGAGAAACTGTAACCAATCTGTAACCTGCCGGATTTGTCACGATTACCCCAATTTGCTATAATTACAGAAGCAACAGATTGTCGCAATCGCGCTGCTACCTTTGGCGCAGATTCAGATGAGGGGGAAAAGCACCTGATGAGCGACGTTCACATCCTATATATAGAGGACAACCGCGAGAATCTCCTGCTGGTGAGGCGCATCCTCGAGGCAGAGGGCTATTCCGTCTCGGGAGCACTGGATGGACCTTCTGGATTGGAAATGGCTGCTCAAATGCAGCCCGATCTGATCCTGCTGGACATCAACCTTCCAGAGATAGATGGTTACGACCTCGCCCGGCGCTTCCGTACCACACCCGGCCTGGAGCGTGTACCCATCCTGGCTGTCACAGCGAACGTGATGCAAGGGGATCGAGAACGCACGCTGGCGGCAGGCTGTGACGGGTACATCCAGAAGCCGATCGAGGTGGACCGACTACCGGACCAGGTCAGGGCAGCGCTGCGCAAGACGCACACATAGAGGCGACCATGAGCATAGAACCAAAGGACGCCACGATTCTTGTGGTTGAGGATAACGTCCAGAACTTTGTACTGATCACGCGGCTGTTGGCCTACCTGGGCGTGAAAAAGTGTGAATGGAAAGCCTCGGGCTGGCAGGTTCTGGAGTTTGCGGAGGCGCTGCCGCACATCGACCTGATCCTGATGGACATCTTTCTTCCAGAGGAGGACGGATATCAAGTGTTGGACAGGTTACGCGCTCATCCACGCTTCAAGGACACGCTCGTCGTCGCCGTGACCGCCGACGTTTCTGTGGCCAACTTGGCGCGCGCGCGCCAGACCAGTTTCGACGGCTTCATTGGCAAGCCCATCGCCCCAGACCGCTTTCCCAACCAGATCCGCAGCATCCTGAAAGGGGACGAGGTCTGGGAACTGGAATAATTTGGACATTGGAGATAAGTGAAAACCTATGTCATCGCCGGGTGTCACAGAACGATCTCGGCTCCCGACCACCGGGATGCGCGGTGGGCTGGGCAGAACACTGCTGACCGCTTTTCTGATCCTGGCGATCGTGCCGCTGAGCACTATCAGTTGGTATGCCACCCAGCGGGAGCGGCGCGACATTCAATCTGAGGTCACCGCTAAACTATCCTCTGCGGCTGCAATGATGGAAGCTCAGGTTCGCCAATGGGTCGAAGTTCGGATTGCGGACCTGGCACTCCTGGCGGCCTTGCCTGCCACTCAGGAAAGCACGACTGCCCTGGTCTCCGCCGACCACAGTCGCCGGGACGCAACCGACGCCAGCACCGCTCACGACTTGTTGCGTGCCCAATTGCACGCGTTGCTTGCACAGGACCCCGCCTTCCGCCGCCTGGCCGTACTCGATAGCGAGGGCTGGGTCCTGGTCTCCACTGACCCGCAGACTGAGAGCTCATCGACCGATGAGCCCTCACCGACCAGACAGAAAGTCACACTTGATCCTGAACAGACATCCATCCTCCGGTGCATGACGATCGACCCAGCCAGCGACGCGGGGATGGTGGTCATCCAGCGCATCGCCGGCCCAGACGACGGTACGCTCGGCCTGGTGGCCGGCTGGCTGAACATGGGTGACCTAGTCCAGACCATGGAGACAGTGAATGGGCTGGGGGAGACGGGGGAGATTTACCTGGTAGACAGTAGTGGGACCGCGTTGCCCCAGGGACAGACGGTGGCCAGTTCAGGCATCAGGGCTGCGCTGTCCGGTGTGAACAGCGAGGGGCTCCAGAAGAACTATGCCGGTGTCCCGGTCATCGGGGTCTACCGCTGGATGCCGGACCTGGAACTGGCACTGGTGGCAGAGCAGGCGCAAGAAGAAGCCTTCGCCGCGACCGACACGGTCACCGCCGCGGTGGTCGGTGCCACGCTGGTGGTGGCGCTGGTCACTGCCGTCATCGCCGCGGTCGTGACGCGACAGATCACACGCCCGATCGTTCAATTGACCGAGTCGGCGCTCCGCATCGCAGGCGGAGACATGGAGCAGCGCGTGCCCGTGACGTCGAGAGACGAAATTGGCATACTGGCATACGTGTTCAACCGCATGGCGACTGAGCTAAAGACGCTGTACGACGACCTGGAGGAGAAGGTCGCCCAACGCACGGCGCTTTTGCAGAAAGCCAACTATCACATCCAGCGCAGGGCCATCCAACTCGCCACCACGGTCGAGGTCAGCCAGGCAGCCACATCAATCCTTGAGCCAGACCAGTTATTGCGAGAGGTCGTGCTGCTGGTGCACGATAGATTTGCCTATCCGTACGTCGGTATCTATCTTCTGGACGACGAAGGCAAGCAGGCATTGCTCCAAGAAGAGAGGGGCGGCAGCGAGGAGATGGTGGCTGTCAAAGCAAAGCCTGTGCCGATTGAGGACGGGAGCGCAGTCGGCCAGGCCGCCCTGACAGGAAAGCCAGCCATCGTCAGGCAGGGCGACGAGCGCTCACAGGCAGCGTTGTGGTCCCCATACATCCGCGCAGAAGCGGCGTTGCCGCTCAGAATGGGTGACCAGATCATCGGTGTGCTCGACATCTTGAGCACCGACCATGACGACTTTGACGCGGACGACGTGTCCGTCCTGCAGAACGTCGCCAACCAGATCACCATTGCGCTGGAGAACGCTCGTGCCTACGCCGTCGAACGGGAGGCGGCCAAACGATTGAGGGAACTGGATCGATCCAAGCGTCGTTTCCTGGCCAACATGTCTCACGAATTGCGCACCCCCCTCACCAACATCACTGGCTTCTCCCGGCTGATGCTGAAGGGGATTGACGGGCCATTGACAGGACAACTGCAAAACGACATCGAGATCATTTATCACAACAGCCAACACCTGTTAGGCCTGATCAACGACCTGCTGGACATCTCTCACATCGAGGCCGGGCTTATGGAACTAGAGTTCCGAGAGGTGAATCTGGCCGAACTGATCCACAGTGTCATGGCCACCGCCAGCGCACTCGTGCGCGACAAGGACACCGAGTTGTGCCAGGAGATTGCTCCCGACCTGCCCCAGGTGCAGGCCGACGCAGCACGCATCCGCCAGGTGTTGCTGCGGCTCCTGGCCAATGCGGCCAAATTCACGGAGCAGGGCATCATCACCGTGCGGTCCTGGCGTGCCGACGAGCAGGTGCTGGTGAGCGTCAGCGACACCGGCGTGGGCATCCCGGCGGAAGATCAGGATCGGATCTTTGAGCAATTCGAACAGGGCAGCCTAGAGGACGGCCGCCGGCCATACGGGGCAGGGCTGGGGCTGGCCCTGAGCAAAGAATTCGTGGAGATGCATGGTGGTCGCATATGGGTAGAGAGCGAAGCTGGACAGGGTTCCACTTTCACGTTCAGCTTGCCGCTGCGACCCCATGGTTGACCGGGAGAAACCCATTGCCTGTCCAGCCGCCTGCCGGGTCGTTAGCCACCACCTCAACGTTCTAGCGGGGCGCGGACGAGCGAAGATAGGAACGAGGAGACCATGAGTGACGACAAACTACGGGATTCCTTAGAGGATCTTTTCTCAGACCTCTCATTGCCGGGGACAGAGGGTCACCTTGAGGCGTCGCCCCTGCCTCCCAGACCAGCAGAAGAGCCGTTGTCCAAACCGGAGGAGGAATTGCTATCATCCGCTGCTCCTTCCGCTACCGCCCAATTACCCCACGCAGTCCTTGCAGATGAGACGAGTGAGCACGCGAGCGAGGAAGAGGGAGCAGAAAGCACTCAGGAACTCGTATCTTCCATAGGAGACCTCCGGACCTGGCGGCAGGAGCTGTTGCAGAGAGTATTGCGCACCCTGACCATGGTCAGCCCTCTGGTCCTGGCGGCCGGTTGTTACGACGCTTACACGACTCAGGATATCTGGCTAATACCGGTCTATCTGGGAGCATATGCCGTTCTTTGTCTGGTCACCCTCTGGCGCCAAGTTTCCCTTGTCCCCCGGGCTTTGACCCTCCTGGGCTTGATCTACACACTGGGCGTCCTCAATCTCATCGAGGATGGGATAGGCGGAAGTGGGCGCGTCTTATTGGTGCTCCTTCCTTCTATGACCATACTGCTCTTCGGACTGCGGGAGGGCGCGCTTGTTCTGGTCCTCACTCTCTTGACGATGGCAGGCTTCGGTTGGGCCTTTTCCACCGGTCGCATTGTCGTCCCTGTGGAGAAACAGGTTGTCGCCGCTGACCCCATCGTGTGGCTGAGCGGCACATTCGTCCTGCTTGCGGTAGCCACCTTACCACTGGTATCCATTGGCTACCTGGTGCCACGCTTCGCCGCCACGCTGTCCCGGATCCGCAGCCTGACGCAGAAAATGGAGGCTCAACGGGCCAGGTTGCAGGAGCAGGTGGAGGAGCGGACCACGGCGCTTCAGGAAGCCAACTACGCCCTCAGGCAACAAGCTATCCAACTGGAGGCCAGTGCCGAGGTGGGGCGGGTCATCACCTCCATCTTCGACGTGGATCAGTTGCTGCGCCGGACGATGGAGTTGATCCGTGAACGGTTTGGTTTCTATCACGTCGGGATCTTTCTGCTGGACGAGGCCGGAGAGTGGGCTGTCCTGCGTGAGGCCACGGGGGAAGCAGGCGCACAGATGAAAGCCCAGGGACACCGCCTGGCCGTGGGCGAAACCAGCATGGTCGGCTGGACCGCCCTCCATCGCCGGCCCCGTATCGCCCTGGACGTGGGGGAGGACGCGGTCCGCTTTGCCAACCCGCTTCTCCCCTATACGCACTCTGAAATGACGCTCCCCCTGATGGTCGGTGACCGGCTCCTGGGCGTGTTGAACGTCCAGTCGGCTGAGACGGCCGCCTTTGACAAGGATGATGTGAAGGTACTGCAGAGCATGGCCAACCAGGTCGCCGTCGCCATTGAAAACGCCCAGCGAGTCTCCGACGAAACGCTGCTGCTGGAAGCGACCAGCCCTATCTACCGGGCCAGCCGTCGCCTGGCTCAGGCGACGACAATCGGTGAGGTCGCGGATTCGATCATCGCCTCCGTCGCCGAGACAGGGGCCGACGGATGCACCGTGGTGGAGTTCGAATACTCGTCAACGGGCGAACCCGAAGAGCTTGTATACCGGGGAGTGTGGCGACGAGACCGGGAGCCCCAGTTCCAACCTGGCATGCGGCTACCCGTCACGGAGGGTCCCTTTCCTTTCCACATCGTGAGCACCCTATGGATGGTGGCAGATGTTGAGAAGGACGAGCACCTGCCCCAGCGCGCGCGCCAGATCTTTGAAGCGACGGGGGCGAGAGCGCTGGTCAACATCCCACTGCGCGCCAGGGAGAAGGTGATCGGCCAGGTAGTCGTGCTGCGCGCCACTCCCGGCCCCTTCCCAGATACCGCCTTGCGCCTCTACGAGGCCCTCAGCAATCAGGCAGCAGTAGCACTGGAACGGGGCCAACTGTTGGAAGAAGCACAACGGCGCGCCGAACAGGAACAACAGGCACGCCAGATGATCGACCGCATCCATCGGGCTATGGACATAGAGCAGGTTTTACAGGCGACGGCAGCGGAACTCTCGCAGGCGATGAGCGTGCCGCACGTCTCTATCGAACTAAGCCTCGAAGCACCGATGCACGAGTAACACAAGGGAATCCCCGATGGATGCAATCGCGACGGGTGGTATCATCCACAGAATCCCCCAAGAAGGTGACACAGGGGAGTACAAATGAACACACAAGCCACATCCGAATGGTCTGCCGAAATCCAGCATCGACGCGCCATGCTCCTCGACCGCCTGCTGCTGACCGCTGTCGTTTTCGGTTTGGTAGCGATGGCCCTATTCTATGTTGCACTGCTCAAGACTACGAACGCTTGGGGACGGGTGACCACTATGGCCCCGTTCGTGGTCGGCTGGCTGGTCGTGCTGATCGTCTGGGCCTGGCGGAGCATAGGTCATCAGGCCCGGGCACTCGCCCTGCTCTCTATCGTCCATATCCTGAGCACCATCGTCTTGGCCTGGGGCGGGTTGCCTGGCAGCGGGCGCGTCTGGCTGCTGCTTCCACCTGCGCTGGCCTTCGTCCTCCTCGGCCCGCGGCCCGTCATCGCGTCCGGAGTCGTGAGCGTCCTGACCTATGCTCTGTGCAG
>DATKTN010000062.1:0-11836 GCA_035531135.1 Anaerolineae bacterium | reverse complement strand
CACATCACGACGGCCTGGTCAGGGAGATAGGCAATGGGGAAAACTGCATTGAGATGGGAGATGGCTGGCATCGTCTTGATTATCCTGGCGGGTTCCGCACTGCATTTCGCGTTTGAGTGGGCCGACTATTGGCGACCAGCGGCTCTGATCGCTGCGGCCAACGAAAGCACGTGGGAGCACTTGAAGCTGGGGTTTTGGCCAGGGTTGATGTTCGCACTCGTAGAATATCCATTCATCAGGAAATCGGTGAACAATTTCTGGGTGGCGAAGGCCCTGGGTCTGCTGGCCATGCCCACGGTGATCGTCGTGCTGTTCTATGGGTACACGGTCCTGGCCGGCCAGAACTACCTGTTAGCGGATATCATGACCTTTATCCTGGCGGTGATTATTGGGCAGCTCGTGAGCTACAGATTTCTGGTAACAGGCGAGATACGCCCGGCCATACAGCGGCATGGCCCGATCGGGTTGGCTGTGATGGCTGTGGCCTTCTCGTTGTTGACGTATTATCCACCGAGGTTTTTCCTGTTTGAGGACCCCCGAACCAATGAGTATGGGACCCTGGAATACTATGATGAATTAGGAGCAAGTCACCTGGAATTTGTGGGGAGTCGAGGATAAGGCATTATTTATGTAAACTTATCGATGTGATTTCTAGAGGAGGAATCGAGTGTGAATAAGCAACCCAGGATTAACCGGCGCCGGTTCCTGAAACTGGCCGGAGGCGCAGTTGGGGCCGGCGCGCTGGCCTGTGGCGGCCTGGCGACGTTGGGTCTACGTCAGCCGGCCATCGAGTTCGCCGAACCAAGTTGTGGGGAGGAGGAGAACATAGGGGACAGGATATTGGTCGCCTATGCCAGCCGCGCCGGGTCAACCGGAGAGGTTGCCGGGGCTATCGGAGAGGTGTTGTGCGATGGAGGCGCGACGGTGGACGTTCGCCTGGCGAAAGGCGTGACCGACGTGGGCCCCTATCGTGCCGTGGTCGTGGGCAGCGCCATCTACATGGGCGGGTGGATGTCGGAGGCGGCGAAATTTGTGGAGACGCACCGGGATGCGTTGAGCCGGGTGCCTGTGGCCTACTTTGCCGTTTGCCTGACGATGAAGGACGACACGGAGGAGAACCGCCGCACGGTGGCGGCCTACCTGGACCCGGTGCGCGAGCAGGTGCCACAGGTGCAGCCGGCGGACGTGGGCCTCTTCGCGGGGACGTTGGACTATGATAAGTTGCCCCTCCTCTATCGACTGATCGTCAAGGCGATGGAGCAGCCAGAGGGCGACTTCCGCAACTGGGAAGCCATACGGGCCTGGGCCGGGGAACTGGTCCCCCATTTGGGAAGATGAGGTCTATGGAAGCACGTGATATCGCCTCTCTACGCGAATCGCTGCAACCACTGAAGGATCACTTTAACGCGAACAAGGGTCGAATCAGATTCCTGGCCGTGGTATCGCCGACCTGACCACCATGTGTGCAGGGCGCCCGTGCGGTGCAGAGAGCGATCGTTCAGGGCTTCCCTGGCGCAGACGTCAGCGTAAGTATCGTCTGGATCAACATGCTCCCGCTTGACAGCGAAGAAATGGCCCGGGTATCGGCCCAGATCATAGAGGACCCGCGTGTGCATCACTTTTACGATCCTGAGAGGCGTGCAGGAAAGGCCATAGCCGGGAGTCTAGGGGGGCAAGACAAGATCGCCTGGGACATGTACCTTTTCTACACCAAAGACAGTGAATGGGGGAACAGCCCTCCCATGCCGGTCGACTGGGTACATCAGTTGCAGGGAGACAGTTGGGCTGACCTTGCGCGTTATCATTCTGGCGAGGACTTGATCGAGGAGCTTTACAGAGCAATGGATGGGTTACCGGAGTGGCATTCTGCTCAAGTTCAATTGGGAGGTTTGTCATGATCGTGCTATCCGAAGATGTCGTGAAACTGGCCCAGAGTATTCTGACAGCATGGCTGGTATACGCATCGATAGTTGTTGGAGGTATGGTGCTGATCATCCTGGTCGCGTTTCCAGAAATCGAGGCCTGGATTGAGGGCACAAAAGGACACACGGACGTATGAATGTGTCACCGGGGGCACGCACGGCCAACAGGGAGGTTCGAGTCCAGGCCGATGGATATGAGACCACTTCGCTTCATCGGTGAACCTATACAGGTCCAGTTTGACGAGAAGCCGGCGCTGGAGAAGAAGCCTGGCCGTCCGGACCGGTTTGTCTGGGGTGAGGATACGTACCAGATCGTCGAGACACTGGGCGAGTGGCACGACTACACCCGGCGGGGCCGCATGGCGCGGAACATGCGGCCGACGCACGCGGCTGTGGCCGCGGGTCAGGGCTCGTGGGGTGTTGGCAGGGACTATTACCGGGTGCGGACAGACACGGGTCAGGTGTTTGATCTGTATTACGACCGGGCGCCGAAGAAGGCAGACGCCCGCAAGGGAGAGTGGTTTCTCTATCGGGAGATGACCGAGTCTAAAGTTGGGTGGTGACCTTTTGACGGGAGGGGCTTTCGGTTGATCAAGTCAGCATATCGAACGGTCGGCCTGTCACTCGGCGGATCCAGCGTCTCTGTCCGAGAGGCGACGGCAGAGGATGCCTCTGTAATCGCACGATTTGTGCGACGTATGGTCGAGGCGATGGCGTCGGTAGGAGGGCATCCTGCGACAAACGGCAGAGAGGAATGGGCACGGTTGGAAAACGAAATCTGCGATGAAGTTGGAGAGCAAGACCACGTTTACCTCCTGGCCGAGGTGGTTGACTCAGAGCCAACGCCCATTGGACTGGCTGGGGCTCGAGTTGTGAGCCTTGCTCCTGTTTTCGAGCCCAGGCGAGTGTTGCATATCCACAGCCTCTACGTGTCCGAATCTCACCGGAAGAGAGGTGTAGGGCAAGCCCTGCTTGAAACGGTCATAGATTGGGGCCGAGACCTGGGTTGTGTCGAAGCTGAACTGAGCGTATTGGTGAGGAATCCGGCGCGTTCACTGTACGAGAAGCTGGGGTTCGGCGTATTCGAGATGGAGATGACCCGCAAGCTGTAGTTGCTCACAGCCGCCAAGTCGTGGTCGGCGGGACAATCGTCCAGCAGACAGGAGACTAGGGGACGTGGGATGCACCACGCCGCGAACCTTTGACTTCCACGCCAGATTGGGCTATACTAGACGTGGAGTGAGATAACCACAAACTCGAGGTCAACTGAGGAGGAAGCCATGGACTTTGAGAAACTCGGGGCATTCTACCTGGGCAAGGAGTACGACGTCGCCAAGGGCAAGCTGCTCGACCGGCTGGTCATGTACGACGCCCGCGACCTGACGACGCACGCCGTCTGTGTGGGCATGACCGGCAGCGGGAAGACGGGCCTGTGCTTGTGCCTGCTCGAAGAGGCGGCGATCGACCACGTGCCCGCCATCATCATCGACCCCAAGGGGGACATCACCAACCTGTTGCTCACCTTCCCCGAGCTGCGCCCCGCTGACTTTCGACCCTGGATCAACGCGGACGACGCCCGGCGCAAGGGGCTAAGCGAGGACGAGTTCGCCGCCGGGCAGGCGGAGCTGTGGCGCAAGGGGCTCGCCGACTGGGGACAGGACGGGGCCCGGATCCAGATGCTGCGCGACTCGGCCGACGTTGTGATCTATACGCCCGGAAGCGACACCGGCGTCCCCGTGTCCATCCTGCAGTCCTTCGCCGCGCCACCGCTCAGTTGGGATACCGAGGCCGAGCTCCTGCGCGAGCGCATCCAGGGGACCGTCAGCGCGCTCCTGGGGCTCGTCGGCGTCGACGCCGACCCGGTTAAGTCCCGGGAGCACATCCTGCTATCGAACCTGTTCGAGCACTTTTGGCGACAGGGCGAGGACCTCGACCTTCCCAAGCTGATCCTCTCGATCCAGAACCCGCCCATCCGCCAGCTCGGCGTGTTCGACGTAGACACCTTCTTCCCGGAGAAGGACCGCTTCGAGCTATCGATGAGCCTGAACAACATCATCGCCGCGCCAGGGTTCCAGACCTGGCTCCAGGGACAGCCGCTCGACGTGACCGGATTCCTGAGCACGCCCGACGGCAAGCCCCGTCACTCGATCCTCTACATCGCCCACCTCAACGACGCCGAGCGCATGTTCTTCGTGACCATGCTGTTGAACCAGGTCGTCACCTGGATGCGCACGCAGCCGGGCACAACCAGCCTGCGGGCGCTGTTGTACATGGACGAGATCTTTGGCTTCTTCCCCCCCGTCGCCAATCCCCCCAGCAAGCAGCCCATGCTCACGCTCTTGAAGCAGGCCCGCGCCTTCGGCCTGGGCATCGTGCTGACGACGCAGAACCCGGTTGACCTGGACTACAAGGGGCTGACCAACACCGGCACGTGGTTCATCGGCCGGCTGCAGACGGAGCGGGACAAGGCGCGCGTGCTCGACGGGCTCGAGGGCGCATCGTCGGAAGCGGGCCAGACGCTGGACCGGAACGCGTTGAGCCGCATCATCTCCGACCTGGGGAAGCGCGTCTTCCTGCTGCACAACGTCCACGAAGAGGAGCCGGTCACGTTCAGCACTCGCTGGGCGATGAGCTACCTGCGCGGCCCGCTGACCCGCACGCAGGTTCGCGAGTTGATGGCGGGTCGCGGGCCCGACCAGCCGGTCGCCGCACCCACGGCCGTGACCGGCGTTGCACCCGCCCAGCCCGCAGCCGTCCGGGCCACCTCTGCCGCGGCTCCCGCCAGCGCCCTCGCGACGTCGCCTCCCTCGCTCCCGCCCAGCGTCGAGCAGTTCTACCTCCCGGCACACAAAGCGGCGACGGCGGCCGTGCGCGACGTCGAGAGCCGCGAGGGTGGCGCGATCGAGGTCCAGAACCGCAACCTGCTCTACGTCCCCGCCGTCCTGGGGATGGGGCGCGTCCACTTTGTCGACCAGCGCCGGGACGTGAACGTGGCGGAGGACTTTGCGCTGCTCGCCCAAGCGCCAGAGGGTGCCGGCGTGCTGGCGTGGGACCGGGCCCAGCCACTCGACCTGACGCCGCGTGACCTGGTGGACCGTCCCGAGCCGGACGCCTACTTTGACGCACTGCCCGAGTCGATCAACCAGGCGCAAGAGATCAGCGAGCTGAAAAAGTCCCTGTCAGACCACCTGTACCACAACAGCAGCCTGACGCTGCTCCATTCCCCCGTTCTGAAAGCCTATTCGCAGTCCGACGAGAGCGAGCGCGAGTTCCGCATGCGGCTGCAGCAGGCCGCGCGTGAGGAACGGGACGCAGAGGTAGACGAGGTCAACGCCCGTTACGAGAAGCGCCTGGGACAGCTCCAGGACCGGCTGCGTCGTGCCGAGGCAGCGCTCGCCACGAAGGAAGCCGACGTCGCAGCGCGGAAGCGGGAGACGGTCGTCTCCGTCGGAGAGTCGGTCGTGGGGATGTTCCTCGGCCGGCGCTCCACGCGGGTGGCTTCCAGGGCGGTGAGCAAGCATCGCCAGACGACGCTGGCAAAGATCAAACTTGATGAGGCAGAGGCGAACGTAGAGGCACTCCAGCAAGACGTCAAGGAGCTCGAGGTGGAACTGCAGGAACAGGTGGCGGCGGTCAGGGATCGCTGGGAAGAGGCGCTGGTTGAATTCGAGGAGGTGCCTATAAAGCCACGCCGGACCGACGTTCAGATCAATCTGTTCGGGCTGGCCTGGGCCCCGCACTGGCAGATCACGTATCAGGACCGCGGCGGCGGCGCCCGCACCGAACTCGTGCCAGCGTACTGACCGGACACGTTCGATCAAAAGCGGTAGCCATCTGCCAGAGCCTCGTCGATGCACGCTCCCAACTGCCCGGCCAGGGCCTGCAGATTGGCTCCTTCTGTTGCCGTACTCTTGCTCTCGGCTATCGTATCGTGAGTGCCAGGGATGACGTGGACCTCTGCGCCGCCGGCCGCCCATTCGTGCCAGCCTGAACAGCGGTCGTCAGGAGATCCCTCAGACACCCCGTTGACCAGGAAGAGGTGGATTCGGCCCGGATATGGTTGTGGCACGAGGCATCTCAGGGGCCACGAATTGACGACATGCTTTGCCTTCAGGTACAGGTAGGCCTCTGGCTCGGCAGATCCACGTTGTGTACCGCTCTGCGAGTAGTGGCCCAAACGACGTATCACACGCCGCAAGACATCTGCAGTAAGAGAGGCGTAAGGGCGCAGACCAAGACTCGGCGCGTGTGCGGGTTCCACCAGGGCCAGCAGGGCCACCTGCTGACCCTGGGCCTGGAGTTGCCGGGCGACTTCAAAAGCCACGACGCCGCCCGAGCACACGCCTCCCAGGAGATAAGGCCCCCGGGGCTGTACGGCGCGGATTTCATCGACGTAGCCAGCGGCCCGGGCTTCGATCTGCGTGGGGTCGTGTATGCCATTCCAGAATCCATAGAAGGGCTGATCCGGACCGAGACGCCGGGCCAGATGGCCAATGTTCGTAAAGACGTCGCCCTCACTACCGGGGACGCAAAAGAAGGGTGGTTTCGGACCACCAGGCTGGATCACCACCAACGAGGACCGAGGCACTGGACGTGCTTTCAGTTCGAGCCTCGGCGACAGATCAGACACCCTCGTCTGCCTTGCCTCACGTGTCATTGAGTCCTCCCTGAGATCCATTTGAGGCGGCTGGCACGACAGGACGGTCTTTTCCCGCATGGGGGCAAAAGACACACGTCCCGCCAATCCAGGTAATAGGGCCACTCCCTACTGGATTATATAGGGAGGGAGTGAACGGTCGGTAAAAAACCTACAAATATCCCCCAAAAAACAGGACCGGCACCGGCCCTTCGGCTGCGCCCTTCCACAGGCTCAGGGCATCGCTCAGGGCAGGCTGCTTCAAGCCGGTGCGGGTTCGGCGCTTGTGCCATGCCGCGTATGGCGTTATACTTTGGCCTGCAACGCGAGCGCTCTGTCTGCGCAACAGGGACGTAACAACCGCAGACGAGGAGGGGTAGGATGAACCAACGGAGTGGAATGAGTGGATGCCAGGTCGCAGCGATCGTCCTGGCGATTCTCCTGGTCGCCGCCGTGTGCCTGGCGACGGGGTTGGTGGTGGGTGGCGGGGTTGGACTGGTCACCGGCGGGGCGGCCGGCTACGCGGTCGGGCGCGCCCGGTCTACGCACGTCGAACCCCACATCGAGGTTCCCATCCCGCAGTTCCCCGGCGACGAGGAATGGAGGCTGCCGGAAGAGCTTCCAGAGCTGCCACTGCCACCGGAGTGGGAGTGGCCCCACGGGCGAGCCCACCTGGGCGTGTACGTCCGCCAACTGGAGGAAGGCGCGGAGGTACGGCAGGTCGTCCCGGACAGCCCCGCTTCTGAGGCGGGCCTGCGCGAAGACGACCTCATCCTGGCCGTGGACGACGACGCGGTCACACGCGAGACGCCGCTGGCGGAACTCATCGCCGCCCACGAGCCGGGCGACGTCGTCGTGCTGACCGTCGAGCGGGCCGGCCGAGAACGGGAGATCACGGTCGAGCTGGGCGAGTGGCCGGCCCCCGACGAACCAGGCGCGAGGTGGCAGGGGTAACCGAGGGGAAAAGCACTCAGCCGGAGGCAGACCTTGAGACAATTGACCGACCTGGCCCTGGACACGGCGCGCACGCGCGGTGCGACCTACGCCGACGTGCGCATCGTCGAGCACCGTGAGCAGACCGTCGGTGTCAAGAACGGGGTGGTCGAGTCGTTGACCGAGACGGAGGATCACGGCTTTGGCGTGCGCGTGATCGCCGAGGGCGCCTGGGGCTTTGCCTCCAGCGCCGTCCTCACCCGGGCGGAGGTCGAACGCGTGGCGGCGCTGGCGGTCGAGGTCGCCCGCGCCAGCGCACTCACCCGGCGGGACCCGGTCGACATCGGGCCGCCCGTGACCTCCACCGGCACCTACCGCACGCCGGTCGAGATTGACCCCCTCGGCGTGCCGGTCGAGGACAAAATCGCGCTGCTGCTAGAGGCCGATCGCGCCATGCGGCGTGTCGACGGCGTGAAGGTTGCCCGGGGCACGCTCGTCTGCCTGCGGGAGCGCAAGACGTTTGCCAACACCGAGGGCGCGCACACCGAGCAGGAGATCGTGGAGACCGGCGGGGGCATCGTCGCGCTGGCCGTGGGGGATGGGGAGGTGCAGCAGCGCTCCTACCCCAACTCCTTCGGACGGGACCAGCGCACGATCGGCTGGGAATACATCCAGGAGGTCGATTTCCCCACTCACGCCGAGCAGGTCGCCAGCGAGGCGGTGGCGCTTCTGAGCGCCGATCCCTGCCCCAGCACCGTGACGACGCTCATCCTCGGCCCCACCCAGTTGGCGCTGCAGGTCCACGAATCGTGCGGGCATCCCACCGAACTCGACCGCGCCTTCGGCAGCGAGGCGGCCTACGCCGGCACCAGTTTCCTCACGCCCGACCAACTCGGCACCCTCCGGTATGGTTCCCCCGTCGTCAATCTAACCGCCGACGCCACGCTCCCGGGAGGACTCGGCACCTTCGGCTGGGACGACGAGGGCGTGCCGGCGCAGCGGGTTCCACTCGTCCGGGAGGGGCGGTTCGTCGGCTACCTGACCTCCCGCGAGACGGCGGTGCAACTCGCCCGGATAGGCGGCTGGGACGCAGGCGATGCCCGCTCCGGCGGCGCGATGCGCGCCTCGGGCTGGAACCGCATCCCCCTCATCCGCATGACCAACGTCTCCATCGAGCCGGGCGAGTGGACCCTCGACGACCTGATCGCCGACACCGACGAAGGGATCTACATGGAGACCAACCGCAGTTGGTCGATCGACGACCGGCGGCTCAACTTCCAGTTCGGCGCCGAGATCGGTTACGAGATCAGGCAGGGCAAACTGGGACGGCTGCTAAAGAACTGCACCTACACGGGGGTGACGCCCCAGTTCTGGGGTTCGTGCGACGCGGTCTGCAACCGGGACCACTGGCAGGTGTGGGGGACGCCCAACTGCGGCAAGGGGCAGCCCAGCCAGATCGCCCACACCGGCCACGGCGCGGCCCCCGCCCGGTTCCGCAACGTCCGTGTCGGCCTGGTATCA
This sequence comes from Anaerolineae bacterium, assembly GCA_035531135.1. GTDB lineage: Bacteria > Chloroflexota > Anaerolineae > B4-G1 > B4-G1 > DATKTN01. The sequence continues at coordinate 2,824 of DATKTN010000062.1, read as the reverse complement.
TGAATGACAGATGACAAATTCTAGAGATCAACTGCTGGTCGCTGACCGCTAACGACTAACGGCTGACTGCTGACGGCTATCACTGGAGGGAGAAACATGTCCGACGATCTGCGAACGCTCCGCAAACAGAAACGGCTGAGCGTCAACCAACTGGCCTCCAAATCCGGCATATCGATCGCCAGGCTCATTCAATACGAGAAAGGGGAACAAGAGATCCCACACGCCGATCTGCGCCGGCTGGCCCGGGCGCTCTACGTGGACGAATGGGACATCAACGCACGCTCGACCCCGCCGCCGGCACCGCCCGCCCGCGAGGAGCGGCCCGCCAGGCCACCTCAGCCCTCACGCCCGAAGAAGGAGAGGCCACCGAAGGAAAAGAAGCCCCCACCCAAGTCCTCGCCAGCGCGGGAGTCACAGATCGCGCACCTGCTGACGCTGGCCGCTCGCTTTGACATAGATCGGGCCGCGCTGGAGACGGAGATCGGCAAGTCGCTGGATGAACTGACGCAGAAGGAGGCCCGTCATTGGAACGGCCGCTTCATGCGCCGCATCGCCGAGGAACAACCGCCCAAGCGAGCCATCGACCGCAGGCGGGCCTACCTGCCCGAGGGGGTGGACGGGTTCGAACTGGCCTACCTCCAGGAGCAGCAGGAGGCCGGTGTGCCGCTCCACTTTACGCTCTTCGACGGCCAGACATTCGAGGGAGCGGTCGTCGGTTTCAGCCCCTACCAGATCACCATCCGCGAGCCAGGCGGGGACGAGACCACACTCAACAAGCTCGCCATCGCCTACTACCGCAGGCCTGGAGATGGGACCGGAGGTGAAGCATGAGCCTGGGCGATGAACTGCGCTATCTGCGCGCGTTCCACGGCGGCGGCAACCTGATGGAGATCGAGGACGAGATCGGCCTTGATCCCGGCGCGCTGCGCCACATGGAACAGCGCTACCGCCGCGTGGGCGAGGACGACGAGGTGCTGGCCAAGATCGCCGCCTACTACGATGTCCCATTTGAGAAACTGCAATTCCATCGGGAGCGGTATCGCAAGGCGCTCAGCGCCGCGCTGCAGCAGGCGCTCGAATCCGGGGCGATTGCTCGCTTCGAACTGCGTACCGGCGAGACGCTGACCGGCCGGGTGCGCTGGTGGGACCTGGGCGCATTCGGGCTGGAACCAGAGGACGGCGGGCCGCTCACCGTCGTCCAGCGCCACGCCGTGCTGGACTGGCCGCTGGCCGATGAACAATGATTGGGCGTACTCGGACCGAGAAGCTGCTCAAACGGGCGCTCTCGCTTTCCCCAGTTGACGAGACCGAGGCCGTGTTGCTGGGCCTCGAGGAGCAACTGACCCGCTTTGCCAACAACGGGATCCACCAGCACGTCGCCGAGACCAACCGGTACCTGGTCGTGCGCGCCGCGTCCGGGCGGCGCGTCGGCGTGGGGGCGACCAACGACCTGACCGACGCCGGGCTGGGGCGGGTGGTCGAGGCCGCGGTCACGGCCGCCAGGCTCCGGCCCGAGGATCCCCACTTCCCGGGCCTGGCGTATCCTGCCAGTGTGCCGGAGGTCACCGGTTTCGACGAGACCACCGCCGGGTGCAGCCCGGCCGAACGCGCGCGGGCCGTGCGCGTCCTCTGCCAGCGCGCGGAGGAGTTGGGCTGCGTCGCCGCCGGAGCTTTTCGTACCAGCGCCCACGAGTGGGCCGTCGCCAACAGCCACGGCCTCTTCGCCTATCACCCGGTCACGGAGGCCGACCTGACGACGGTCGTGATGACCGAGGACAGCTCGGGCTTCGCCGCCGGCGGTTCGTCGCAGGTGGCCGAGGTCGACGTCGTCGCGCTGGGCGAGGAGGCCATCCAGATGGCGCTACGCAGCCGCAACCCGCAGCCACTCGATCCGGGCGTGTACCCGGTCGTGCTGTCACCCTACGCCGCCCACGATCTGCTCAAGACACTCGCCGCCGCGGCCGGCGCGGTCAGTGTGCAGGAGGGGAGAAGCTGGATGAGCGGGCGGCAGGGGGAGCGCCTGACGTCGCCCCTCATCTCCATCTGGGACGATGGCCTTGACCCGGCGGGTTGGCCCCTGCCCTTCGACTTTGAGGGGGTGCCTCGCCAGCGGGTTGACATCGTGCGCGAAGGCGTGGTCGGGGATGCGGTCACCGACCGGGCGCGGGCGGCGATCGAAGGGAAGAGATCCACGGGCCATGCGCTGCCCGCCGCCAACCCGTTCAATCCCTGGCTCAACGCCGCCCGGCTGGGCCCTATCCCGCTGCACGCCCGCCTGGGCACCGGCGATAGCACGATCGAGGATATGATCGCCGGTACGGAGCGGGGCCTCTACGTCACCCGTTTCTGGTACACCCGCACCGTCCACCCCCGCGACGCGGTCACGACCGGGATGACCCGCGACGGCACGTTCCTGATCGAGCACGGCGAACTGACGACGCCCGTGCGCAACCTGCGCTTCACGCAGAGTTACGTCGAGGCGCTCGCCGGGGCCGAGGCGGTGGGACGAGATGCCCGCCGCGTGTGGACCGACCCCGGGATCCTCAGCGCCCCTGCCCTCAAATTGGCTGCGTTCAAGTTTACGAGTTAGATTGCAGATTCGAGAATGACCGACACCACAAGGGACTCTCCCTCATCCTCTGGCCGCTGGCTGTGGAACGTCACGCTGGGCCTGATCGCGCTGGCGCTGGCGGCCGGGCTGGCGTTGATCGTCGCGCTGGCCCTGGGCTGGAACAGCCCCCGCCCCGATCGTCCTCCCGACTGGCAACCTCCCGGCCTCCCGCTGCGCCTGGTCGCCACCTCAAACGATGCCACCGTGGCGCTG
>DATKTN010000061.1:0-23705 GCA_035531135.1 Anaerolineae bacterium | reverse complement strand
GCGCTACGTGCAGGTGGCGGGCACCGGCGGCTACGGCCTAAATCTCCGCTCGGGGCCCGGCGAGAACTATACGCGCATGGACGTCGCGCTCGAGGGGGAGGTGTTCATCGTCACGGATGGGCCGACCGTGTCCGGTGGCTCACAGTGGTGGAGGCTCCGCGATCCGGAGAACGAGGAGCGAGAATGGTGGGCGATCGCGAATTTCCTGGAGCCGGTCGACCATCCCTAGAGTGGCCAATGTCCAATGACCAATGACCAATGACCAATGACCAATGGCCAATGACCAATGACCAATGACCAATGACCAATGTCCAATTGGGGGGTGTTCTGGATGCCACACGTCGTCCTGTCGTATACTCAGGCTGAGGGCATACTAAAAGCCCGCCAGGCAGGCCACGCCTCGGTGGCGGTATCGCTGGACCTGGGTCTGACCACGGCTGAGGTCGCCATACAGCCAGCGGGCGTCCGCCTTCCAGACGGGCAGGTCCTGGCATGGAAGCACCTCGAAAAGATCAGGTCGTCCGAGCGCGGGTGCTTCCTGATCCAGGACGAGGCGCCGCTCAAAGTCCAGGTCTTTTCCGAGGCGACGAATCGGCTCTACAGCCTGATGCCGACCGAAGGCGCGCCGACGATGCTGGTCTCTGGCATCCCGATGCACCGCGTCAAGGGGATCGATCCGTACCGCGATACCCTGCGCAAGATCAAGGCCATCGCCCCTGTGGTGGGACGTGTCCTGGACACGGCGACCGGGCTGGGATACACCGCCATCGAGGCGGCCAGGAGCGCCGAACACGTCGTCACGATTGAGATCGAGCCGGCTGCGCTGGAGGTGGCGCGGCTCAATCCGTGGTCGCAGCCGCTCTTCGCGAATCCCAGGATCACCCAGGTCGTGGGCGACACCATCGAGGAAATCGAGGGATTCGAGGATGGGACGTTTGCGCGCATCGTCCACGACCCTCCGGCGTTCAATCTCGCGGGTGACCTCTACTCGGGCGCGTTCTACCGCCAGCTCTTCCGAGTGCTGCGGCGCGGTGGCCGCGTGTTCCACTACGTCGGCGATTTGGAAAGCAAGTCGGGCCGCACCGTTGTCCGCGGTGCCGTGCGCCGCCTGCAAGAGGCCGGCTTCTCGCGGGTCGTGCGCCGTCCCAAAGCGTTTGGCCTGGTTGCCTACAAGTGATGCACCCTGAAATCCGGTCAAGTCGCAAAGTGTCTCAGGAGCGACGTCCATCCTATCCGTCTTAATCCTGCAAATCCGTGTCAATAGGTGTAAGTGCTTCAGGAGCGATGTCCATGGCTCAAAACGAGGTTTCGGAACGCGTCGCGGAACTGCGGCGCCAGATCCGCACCCATAACTATCGCTACTACGTGCTGAACGATCCCGTCGTCAGTGACGCCGAGTACGACGCGCTGATGGACGAACTGCGAACGCTGGAGGCGGAACATCCGGACCTGGTCGCGCTCGACTCGCCGACGCAGCGAGTGGGGGGAGAGCCTGCCGAGGGGTTCGTCAAGGTGGAGCATCCCGCCCCCATCCTCAGCCTGGACAAGGCCTCCAGCAGCGAGGAGATCCACGCCTGGTGGGAGCGCGTGAGCAAGGTCCTCCCGCCTGGCGCGGTTCCGCCCGCCTGGGTGGTCGAGCCGAAACTGGATGGGCTGACTGTCGTGCTGCACTACGAGGACGGCCTCTTTGTCCTGGGGGCGACGCGCGGGGACGGGACCGTCGGCGAGGACGTGACGACCAACCTGCGCACGGTGCGCACGTTGCCGCTGCGGGTCCCGGTCGCTCCCGATGGCCCCCAGCCGCCCGGCCGTCTGGTCGTGCGCGGCGAGGCGATCATGCTGATCGAGGAGTTCGAGGCGTTGAACCGCCGGCAGGCCGAGGCGGAGGAAAAGCTCTTTGCCAACCCGCGCAACGCGGCGGCGGGCAGCCTGCGCCAGCTCGACTCCCGCATCACCGCCTCCCGTCCCATCACACTGCTCTGCTATGCGATCGTCGCGGCCGATGGCGCTGTGCCACCTACCCAGTGGGAGACGCTCGACCACCTGCGGGAGTTGGGTTTCCCCGTCTCGGAGTACGTCGCTCGCTTCGAGTCGCTGGACGAGGTGGTCGCCTACTGCGAGGGCTGGATCGGGAAAAGGGATACGGTGCCCTACGAGGTCGACGGCCTGGTGATCAAGGTGGACGACCTGGCGACGCAGGCGACGATGGGCATGGTCGGGCGAGCGCCGCGCGGTGCCGTCGCGTTCAAGTTCCCCGGCCGCGAGGCGACGACCCGGGTGTTGGACATCGGCGTCAACGTGGGGCGCACCGGTGCACTGACCCCGTACGCCGTGCTGGAGCCGGTCCGGTTGGGCGGTGTCACCATCCGCAAGGCCACGCTGCACAACTTTGAGGACCTGCAGCGCAAGGACATCCGCGTCGGCGATGCGGTCGTCGTCCGGCGGGCGGGCGACGTCATCCCCTACGTCGTTGGGCCGGTCGTCGCGGCGCGCACGGGGGCGGAGAACGTCTACCGCGTGCCGACCGTCTGTCCATCCTGCGGTGAATCGGTCGTCTCGGCGGAGGACGAGGTGGCGTTCTACTGCATCAACGTCGCCTGCCCGGAGCAGCGGGTGCGGCGCGTGGGCCACTTTGCGGCCGTGATGGACGTCGAGGGGCTGGGCGAGCGCACCGCGCAGCTTCTGGTCGAGCGCGGGTTGGTGCAGGACGCCGCTGACCTGTACTATCTGAAGCGAGAGGACCTGTTGCCGTTGGAGGGCTTTGCCGAAAAGAGCGTGACCAACCTGCTGGCCGCCGTCGAGGTTACCAAGGACCGGCCGCTGGTGCAGGTCTTTTCCGCGCTCGGCATCCGCGGGGTAGGTTTCACCGTCGCACAATTGCTGGCGCAGCACTATCGCTCGCTGGACGAACTGGCGGCGGCCAGCCTCAAGGAACTGCAGGCCATCGAGGGGCTGGGGCCGCACACCGCCGGCGCGATCGTCGAGTGGTTCGCCCGTCCGCGCAACGCCAAGTTCATCGACAAGCTGCGCCAGGCGGGCGTGAAACTGGAGCAGGAGGCTCCCGCTGTGCCCGCAGGGGGGCCATTGGCGGGCCTGACATTTGTCATCACCGGGACGCTGCCGACGATGAGCCGCGAGGAAGCGACCCGCCTCATCGAGCAGCACGGCGGGAAGGTCACCGGCAGCGTCAGCCGCAGGACCGACTACTTGCTGGTGGGCGAGTCGCCCGGCGGCACCAAGTACCGCAAGGCGCAGCAACTGGAGGTGCCGCTGATCGATGAGGCGCGGTTGCTGGAGATGGTTGGGCCGGGGGAAAGCACCGGGCAGTTGAGGCTGTCGCTGGATGCTTGATGTTGGAGATCGCATGAGCATCACAGTTGTCCTCAAGCGCAATCGCGCCAAGCCGGTGCTGCAGCGCCACCCCTGGGTCTTTTCCGGCGCGATCCAGCGCGTCGAGGGGGACGTGGCGGATGGCGACGTCGTCGACGTGCGCGACGTGGGCGGCAACTGGCTGGCGCGGGGTACCCTCAACCGCCGCTCCCAGATCGTGGTGCGCCTGTTGACCTGGCGGCAGGACGAGCCGGTGGACCTTGCTTTCTGGCAGCGGCGGCTCGAGCGGGCGATCGCTGCCCGCCAGGCTCTCGCCGACGACCTCACGACCACTGCCCACCGGCTGGTGCACGCCGAGTCGGATTACCTGCCCGGGCTGATCGTGGACCGATACGGCGAGTGGCTGGTCGTCCAGTTTCTGACGCTGGGTGTTGAACGGTGGAAGGAACTGTTGGTGGATTTGCTGGTCACCCTGGTGGATGGTGTGCGCGGCGTGTACGAGCGCTCCGACGTGGACGTGCGGGCCAAGGAGGGACTACCGCAGCGGACGGGTCCGCTGTGGGGCGAGGAGCCGCCGGAGTTGGTGGAGGTCCTGGAGAACGGCCATCGCTTCCTGGTGGACGTCCGGCAGGGCCACAAGACCGGCTTCTACCTGGATCAGCGCGAGAATCGTGCCCGGCTGCCGGCCTTCTGTGACGGCGCGGAGGTGTTGGACGTCTTTGCCTACACCGGGGGGTTCGGTGTCTACGCGATGGGGGGCGGAGCGTCCCAGGTGACGCTGGTCGAAAGCTCGGCTCCGGCGCTGGACCTGGCCCGGCGCAACCTCGTGCTCAACGGCCTGGATCGGCGCGGCGCGGAGTACGTGGAGGGCGACGTCTTCAGCGTCCTGCGCGGCTATCGCGCCCAGGGCCGCCGTTTCGACGTCGCCGTGCTCGACCCGCCCAAGTTCGCCCACAGCGAGCGGGACGTGGAGCGCGCTGCGCGGGCCTACAAGGACGTCGACCTGCTGGCCTTCCGGCTCCTCCGCCCGGGCGGGGTGCTGTTCACCTGCTCCTGCTCGGGGGCGGTCTCCGCTGACCTGTTCCAAAAGATCGTGTTCGGCGCGGCGGTGGACGCGGAGCGGGACGCGCAGATCGTCGGCTACCTGGCGCAGGGGGCCGATCACCCGGTCGCGCTGACCTTCCCACAGGGGGCCTATCTCAAGGGGCTGATCTGCCGGGTGTGGTAGAGACATGGAGTTTCTTACGTTGTTGATGAGCTTGCTGGCCTACCTCCCTTTTCTGACCGTCGCGCTGCTTGCGCAGTGGAGTGACCGGAATCGCGCGGTGCGTTGGCTGACCTACGGACTGGTTCTTCTCTTCGACGGGCTGATGGCGCTGGGGGGCTTGCTGGCGTTGCTGATTGGACGGAGCCGCCATGCACAGCGTCTGCTCTTGTCGCAGTCTCCGGCTATGGCCTCCTTGAGCTGGGGTGGTTTCGGACTCGTGGTCCTCGGGACGGCACTCCTGGCCCCGGTATTTCTGCTGCCGTGCGTGCGGCGCACCCTGGCCCGCCTCATCCCGATTGACCCCGGGTCGTGCGTGCACGCCACGGCGTTGGCGCTGGCCGCCCTGGCACTGGGGCTCAATTTCGCGCAGGTGCCGTTGCTCGGCGGCCTGGACGTGCTGGCCGAGAGCACTGCCCAGATATCGTTTCTCGACCTGCTCGCCTCCAATCTGCCGATTGGGCTGTTTGCCCTCATCGGTGTGGGGTTTCTCGTCCGGCGCGCACCGCGCGAGGCGTGGAAGCGGCTGGGCGTGGCGCGTCTTTCCTGGCGGCAGATCCGCCTGGCGGCAGGCCTGGCGTCGGCCATCGTGGTGTTCTACTACGGGGTGGACTGGGTCTGGCGCACGCTGGACCCTGAGAGCTATGGGATGATGGAGGCGCTGAGCGAGGTGCTGTACGGCGGGGTGACGGGCACCTGGCAGGCGCTCGTCGTCAGTGTCGTCGTGGGTGTGACGGAGGAGCTCTTCTTCCGCGGGGCACTGCAGCCGCGCTTCGGGCTCTTGCTGACGGCCGTTCTCTTCACCGGCGCGCACGTGCAATATGGGTTCACGCTGGCGACGCTCGAGGTCTTTGGCGGGGCGTTGGCACTGGGCTGGTTGCGGCGACGGACCAACACGAGTGCCTGCATACTGTTACACATACTGTACGACGTCGCCGGGTTGCTTCTCTTCCCCTTGTTGCCCTGAGACATAACAAGCGGCGGCGCGACACGTCGCGCCGCCTACCAGTGGGCGGAACAGGACTCGAACCTGTGACCTCCTCCTTGTAAGAGAGGCGCTCTGACCAACTGAGCTATCCGCCCGCAGGTTGATTATACCTGGAAATCTTTGCCCCGTCAACGTCACAGCCGGGGCAGGACGATGGACTGCTGGCGCTGGTACTTTCCCTTCTTGTCGGCGTAGGAGGTCTCGCATTCCTCGTCCGCTTCAAAGAAGAGGACCTGGGCGATACCCTCGCCGCCATAGATCCTGGCTGGCAGCGGGGTGGTGTTGCTGATCTCCAGCGTGACGTACCCTTCCCACTCCGGCTCGAAAGGCGTCACGTTGACGATGATGCCACACCGGGCGTAGGAGCTCTTGCCGAAGCAGACCGTCAGCACGCCGCGCGGAACGCGGAAATATTCCACGGTTCGGCCCAGCGCGAACGAGTTAGGCGGGATGACGCACGTCTCCCCTCTGAAATCGATGAAGGAATCGGCGTCAAACGCCTTTGGGTCCACGACGATGGACCTGCTGGACTTGAGCTGAAAGATCTTGAACTCGTCGGCCACGCGTATGTCATAGCCGTACGATGAGAGCCCGTAAGAGATGACGCCGTCGCGCACTTGCCCGTCCACGAACGGCTCGATCATCCGGTGCTCCAGCGCCATCCTGCGGATCCAGTGGTCCGGTTTCAACCCCATCGACTACGTCGCCTCTCGCCGAGACATATCCCCACCATCCAACATCCAGCATCCAGCATCCAGCTCACATCCGCTCCGGCGCTGTCACCCCCAGCAGTTCCAGCGCCCGCGCCAGCGTCAGCCGGGCCGCCTGCACCAGCATCAGCCGCGCCTGCGTTTGCTCGGGTGCCTCCGGGTCGACGACGCGGCAGTCCCGGTAGAAGGCGTGGAACGTCGCCGCCAGGTCCTGGGCGTAGAATGTCAGGTGGTGCGGAGCCATCTGCGTCGCTGCCTGCGCCACGACCTCTGGCAGCTCCAGCATCTTGCGGATCAGCGCCAGTTCGCTCTCGTGCGTCAGCAGCGAGACGTCGCCCGGGGTAGCCGGGTCCCACCCCAGGTCGGCGGCGTAGCGCAGCACGCTGGCGATACGGGCGTGCGCGTATTGAACATAGTACACCGGGTTCTTCTCCGACTGCTCGACCGCCAGGTCCAGGTCAAAGTCTATCGTCGCATCGACGGTGCACGTCAGGAGCATGAAGCGAATCGGGTCCGGGCCGACCTCGTCGAGCAACTCGCGCAGCGCGACGAACTCCCCCGTCCGTTTCGACATGCGCACGTCCTCGCCACCCCGCTTCAGGTTGACCATCTGATAGAGGATGATCACCGCGCGTTCAGGGTCGAGCCCTAGCGCGCGGGCCGCTGCCTTCACCCGGGGCACGTCCCCGTGATGGTCCGCTCCCCAGACGTAGATCGCCCGGTCGAAGCCGCGCTCGACCAGCTTGTTCCACGCGTAGGCGATGTCGGAAGCGAAATAGGTGGGCCGCTCGTCCGGCTCCGGAATAACCTTGGGGGAGCGGATGACGACCGCGTCCGCGTTCAGGTCAGGGGAGGTGAACCAGACCGCGTCGTCGCGCTCGACGATGTAGCCCTTGTCCCGAACCATCTGGAGAACGTGATCGAACAGCCCGGATTCGTACAGGCTTCTCTCGTGAAACCAGGTGTCAAATTCCACCCCCAGGGCTGCCAGGTCCTCCCGCACCCCCTCGATGACGCGCGCGATGCCCTCCGCACCCAGCGCGCGCACCGCCTCCTTGCGCTCCATGGTGAGATAGCGGTCGCCGTGCTGCTGGGCGATCTGCTGCCCCATCTCCACGACGTAGTGACCGTGGTAGCCGTCCTCGGGGAACGGCTCGTCCTGCCCCAGTGCCTGGGCGTAGCGGGCGAAGACGCTCTGGCCGAACTTGCGCACCTGGGAGCCGGCGTCGTTGACGTAATACTCCCGCTCGACCTCGAAACCCGCCGCCGCCAGCACGTTGGACAGCGTGTCGCCGATGACCGCGTTGCGGGCGGAGGCGATCGTGATCGGACCGGTGGGGTTTGCGCTGACGAACTCGACCTGCTCCCAGCTTCCCTGGCCGACGTTCACGGTGCCCCAGTGCTCCCCAGCGGTCAGTATCTCCCGCACCTGTGCCGCCAGCCAGCCCGCGTCCAGCGTGACGTTGATGTATCCTGGCCCGGCTACCGTGACTTGGCCCGCGAACGGGGCCGGCGGGATGTGCTCCACCACCCGGGTCGCGATCTCCCGAGGGGACATCCGTGCCTCTCGCGCAAGTCGCAGACACACCGGCGAGGCGTAGTCGCCATGCGCAGCCTGGCGCGGGCGCTCCACGATGATTTCTGGCGTCTCGAACTCGGGCAGTGCACCCTCGTTCTGCGCCGCCTGCAATCCCGCACCGATGAGCGCTGCCACCTGGTCGCGAATGAGTTCTGTCATCTCTCTCCTGTGGTACGTCCAAGCCTCCTGGATTGGACTTATCAAATCGGCCATCAAGCCAGCACCAGCTCCCTGCGGAACCAGGCCGCCAACCGTTTCCGTTCCTCTGGGGGTTGGAATGAGCCCTCGATGGCCGTCACGATCGTCTGTTTGATCTGCTCCAGCGTCACCCCCATCGCCAGCATAACGGTCAGATATTCGTCGGTAAGCGTCGTGTCGCTGATGCTGGGGTCATCGGTGTTGAGCGTCACGCGCATGTTCAAGGCCAAGAGATCAGGCAACGGATGCTGCCAGATGCGGCGCTCGACGCCCGTTTGCAGGTTGCTGGTCGGGCAGACCTCCAACGTCACCCTGCGCTGACGGATCAACTGCACGATCTCCGAGTTCTCGATCGAGCGCACGCCGTGCCCGATGCGTTGTGCTCCCAGCATTTCGATAGCTTCCCGCACGTTCTCGGCGTTTCCGGCCTCCCCAGCGTGCACGGTCACTTGCAGTCCCTCCCGTCGTGCCCGCTGGAACACCTCAGCAAAGCGACGAGCTGGATATCCCGTTTCATCGCCGGCCAGGTCCAGGCCGACGACGTTGTCGCTCCGGTGGGCCAATGCGACATCGGCGATTTGGAACGCAGTGTCTAGATCCCCGTCTCGACCGATCTGCAGGATCAGGTTGGTGCGTACCCCGCAGTCGCGCTGGGCCTGGGCGACGGCGCTGCTTACCCACGTGGTCACCTGATCGAAGGAAAAGCCCTGCTCTCGGGCCAGTGCGACTGGATTGAAGCGCAGCTCGAGGTACTTGATGTTATCGGCTGCTGCATCGACCACCGCCTCATACGCCACCCGCTCCACAGCCGCCTGGGTGGGATAAAAGCGCCGCAAAAGCCTGAACTTTTCCAGAAAACGATGAAAACCTATATCCTGGTCCGTCACCGTCACGAAAGGGCGGAGGTACTCGATGTCGTAACTGGGCAGGTCAATACCGTGCTCCTGGGCGATCTCTGATAGGGTTTCGAGCCGCAAAGAGCCCTCAAGATGGCGGTGTAGATCTACCTTCGGTAGCCCATGTAGTTGGGCGCGCAGTTTCGCCAGCGCCCCCAATCGTTCTTCCTTAATCCGTGTGCTCATGTCTGTTGTCCCGTAGGGAGAGAGTCCCCAGCCTGTTCCGAGCCCCCTACGTGGGCGACTATGCGTTTGGATCTGGATACTTGGGGATTGTAAAGTAGAACGTGCTGCCCTCTCCCATCTCGCTTTCTACCCAGACTTGGCCTCCGTGTGTCTCCACAATGCGTTTGACGATTGCCAAGCCCAGCCCAGCGCCGCTAAAGCGCCGCCGGGCAGAGCCGTCTATCTGGTAGAATCTCTCAAAGACCCGTTCCTGCTGGTCCTTGGGGATACCGATCCCCTGGTCGGAAACCGACGCTTGTACCATCGACCCCACGTCCTCGACGGTCACCGTAATCTGTCCGCCATCAGGGCTGAACTTGATTGCGTTACCCAGTAGATTGTCGAACACTTGCAGCAGCCTGGCTTCGTTGCCGGCCGCCGGCGGTACATTCTCTGGCAGGTTCTCTACCAACGTCAGTTTGGCCTTCTCCGCCGTAGCCGCGCATCCCCGCAGCGCTCGCCACGCCAATCTGGTCAATGAGATGGGCATCTTGCCCCCGGGTACCCGATCCGCCTGCTGCAAGAACATGATGTCGCTTACCAATCCTGTGATGATGTCGGTTTTCTCCGCCACGATCCAAAGATATTCTTTCTGCTCCTCGGTGAGTTCCCCTGCGTTTCCCTCCAGTAGCAGTTGCACATACCCCTTCACGAACGTCAGCGGTGTCCGCAACTCGTGCGATACGTTCTGCACGACTTCGTCCTTCAGCCGGTCGGCTTCCTTCAATTCTGCGTACGCCTCCGCCAGGTTCTTGGCCCGCTGCTCCAGGTTGGCGTACAGTCGGGCTTTCTCGATTGCTACAGCCGCCTGGGTTGCTGCAACGGTGAGCAGCCGTTCGTCGGCTTCGCTGAAAGCATGAGAGCGGTCACTGTCCACGCTGAGCGTACCGATCACTCGCTGCTGCATGCTCAATGGAACCGTCAAGAGCGAGCGCACGGACGGATCAAAGAAGATGAAATCCTCCAGTTCCAAGACATCAGGCACGTATATCGGCGTGCCCTCCAGCGCCACGCGACCCGCTATCCCCTCGCCTAACCTCAACTCGAATTCACGCTTCCACTTATCCGCGATACCCGCCGCCGCGCGAATCTCCAGTACATTGGCGACAGGATCCAGGAGTGCGATGGAGCAGCCCCGGCATCCCACCGCCTGCTTCAGCGACCAGACGATCGAGTCCAGCACCTCCTGGACGTTGATGCTTGTGTTCATCTGCCGGGCTAACTCGTAGAGAGTCGACACTTCCGTGAGTCGCCGCTCGGTTTCCTGATGCAGGCGGGCGTTCTCAATCGCAAAGGCCAGTTGCCGCGCCACAGTGGTTATCAAACGTTCATCGCCGGCACTGAAAGCGTCGAGATGTGAACTCGTCGCACGAATCACTCCGATGACCCGATCTCCGACCACGAGCGGTGTGACTATTGCCGAGCGAACACCGGGGACCTTTGCGGCGTAGCGAGGGTCCTGTGACGTATCACCTGTCCGCAGTGCAGTGCCATGGTCGGTGACCCAGTCCACGAGCCCTTGCTCTATCTGCGGATCAAGTGATCCCTGAGGGCGGCTCGTATGAGCCTTGTTCCCGATGGGCTCCAGGATGTTTCGTTCACCGTCGACCAGCACCAGTTGCAGGTCCTCGAAACCCAGACCTCGCTGGACGGCAGCTACGACGCGGTCGGCGATCTCCTCCAAGCCCAGCGTGGAGGTCACGGCCAGCGCTATCTCGTCCAGCACGGTGAGTTCCTCCAAGCGCCGTCGCATTTCCCCGTATAATCGGGCGTTGTCGATTGCCAGGCCGATCTGCTCGGCTACAGCCGAGACAATCGTGGTCTCCTCAGCGGTGAACTCGCGGCGTTCGTAACTCATCATGCCCAGCACGCCCAGTACACGTCCACGCGTAAGCATTGGGGCCAGTGCCATGGCCCGCACACCCTCGTCGTGAAGCTCCGGGATCGCCACCCGTGCGTCGTGGCCGACATCCTGTATGACCAATGGCTGTCCAGTCGCCATCACCATCCCCCAGAGGCCCTGATCGGCCGGCACCCGGATGCCTTGGGCGACGAAATCGTGCACACGCCATCCAAGGTGTGCGCGGAAGCCCAACTCGTGGGTGGTCTCGTCGAGCACAGATATCGCCCCGGCTTGAACACCGATAGCTTCCAACGCCAGCGCCAGCGCCCCTCGCATGATCTCGCCCCCGTCCATCGCCATGGACATCGCAGCCACCGCGTTGAGAACCGCCAACGCTCGAACGCAGGCTTGCCTCTCCCGCTCCAAAGAAGGGCGCTCCAGATTGCGAACAGGTGTCGCTTGATCTGAGGGAGACCGGTGCCTCACTCGACTTTTTCCTTCAGGATCCAGCCCCAGTAGTACCACACGAGCGCGAGATCGAGCGTCACTCCTATGGCCAACGGAACGTGGAAACTCGCCAGTGCGAACCAGGGTTCCAGCAAAATGGGGTAAGCGAGTTGAGGGGCAAGCGCCGCGACGCCCCGCACGACCAGGCTCATCGCTGCCAGGGCGACCAGACCATTCGCGGCCTTAAACCAGCGGTGGTAGTTTGCCATCTTCCTCACCGCACTTAACCGCCGGCTGAAGTTGGCGAACAGAAAACCTAGATAGACGACCGCCAGCAATCCCATAGACCCCAAGGGTGTTGTGATGACGATCATCGTCGCCCTCCGGTCATCAATGCCTGCAGGCGAGAGCCAAACAGGCACAGCAAGGCACCACCACCAAACAGCAACACGTCGCCGGCAGGCTGTCCGGTGAAATCCCCACTGTACCTGAGGTGCCAGACCACACCGGCTACCAGCAGCAGTGTCGGAAGGAGAAGAAAATAGTGGCCCACCCGCTGGCCTGAGGTCTTGGCGTAGAAATATGCGACGCGCCACAGAAAGACGATCAGCGTGCCGATGACGGCCCACGAATAGACACTCAGTATGGTTTTGACCACCTTCATTGGGCCTCGCCTCCGTGTCAGCGCCGCACAAAGGCCTGCACGAATGAGTCGGCCATCTGCCGAGGGCTGCCGCTCATGATGCCCTCTCGTCCCTCGAACGGCGCGCGGACCTCGATACCTCGGGGGGTAATCTCGTACTCACGGATGCCCTTGTCGTGATTGCTGCCCCGCATCTTGAGAACCAGGAGTGCCTTGTGGATGGTACTTTCGATCTCTACGTATCGGAGGAGGACGTAGGAGTCGACGAGAAAAGCAAGCGCGTCATCCGTTCCCCCGCCCTCACCTAACAGCGCCACGCTCTCCCGCGTCAATATGGCCGTCAGCCCCTCGCGCTTCAGCGCGTTGACGAATCCGTAAACGATGGATCGCAGGTGTGCGGGATCCTTGCTGAGGCGCTCGAAATGTGAAAGGCTATCTACCAGGATCCGCTTGGCACCGATCTCCTGGACCATGCTCTCGATCCGTCCGCCGACTTGTTCCAGGTCCGCCATGCTGACCTCTGGACTGGTCATTACCACACGCAGTTTGTCCTCCCGCTCCATCTGGCAAAAGTCCCAGCCGAAACTGTTTGCGTCACTATAGTACTGGTGCGGGAATTCCTCAAAGGTCAACACCAGACCAGGCTCGTCGCAGGCCACGATGCCGTGGTAGATGAACTGCATTCCTAGCGTCGTCTTGCCCGTGCCTGGTGCCCCCTCGACCAGATTGGCCGTCTGAGGTAAGAGGCCGCCCCATAGCATCTCATCCAGGCCCGGGATGCCTGTCTTCACCCGTTCCATGAGCCTCACCTCGCTTGAAATACCTGATAGCGCATCGTCCATCCTTGACACTTTGCACCCACGTGACCACTCATCGCCGCGTGCCCCGGATGATGTGATAGATCGCCTTGACCCGGAATTGCCGGTCATCGGAAGCCCTCACAAATCGCGCCAGCAACTCCCTGGTGTGGCGATCTGGGGCCAACGAGTAGACGGTCATCTCGCCCAGTTGATTTTCCTCCAGTACCCCATCCCGTGCCAGTTCGGCCAGTTCCGCCTGGATGGTCTCGACGCTACGGCCAGCGTAACGCGCGATGTTTTTGGCCGTGTCCGTCGTATGGGGATTGTCGTGGAAGAAGCGGACCAGGTCCCATTTGACGAAGGAGTTGACTTTGGTCTGCAGAAATTCGAGCAATTTAGGGTCCATGTCCGCCATAAGGCGACCTGTCAGGTCAAGATCCATCTCTTCCATAAGTCTCCTCCTGCACATAGTACCTATCCCAAAAATGGCCCAAGACGGACCATAGACTGCGGCAAGCGTTGCTTCGCGTCGCTTCGCGTCGCTTTGCTTACGGTCGATCCGTCCGCCGCTGGACGTCTCGACCGCAAGTGATCCAAGTCTATGATCCAGCGGGAGCGTTGAGACCTTTTGTACAGGCTCTCAGTGTCGCCGCCGTCGCCGCTTCCGCTCAGGTGCTTGAGGTGGTCGTGCAGCAGTCACTGGTCCGCGCTGCGATTCCATATCCTGTCGCATGTGGCAGTGTTTGTACTTCTTCCCGCTGCCACACCAGCACGGGTCGTTGCGTCCTGGTGCTTGATCGGGCGTGTCCTGCACCTGCCGCACTCGCCGCCCCTCTGCCGGCGTGCCAGGGTGGGTCGCCTGCAAACGCTGGCGTCTGGGCTGAGTGACCAAAGCCTGCGGCACCAGGTAGACAGATCGCGCCACTGTCTCCTGGACACGGGCCAGCAAGGCTTCGTACATCTCGTGTGCTTCCTTGCGGTACGCCACCAACGGGTTTTGCTGCCCGTAGGCCCGCAGCCCAATCCCTTCCCGCAGTGCCTCCAGGTTGGTCAGGTGGCGTACCCACAGGCCATCTACCGCTCGCAGCATTAACTGGCGGTCCCGGAACAGGCGGTAGGCGTCCACAAATGCGGCCTCGATCTGTGCTTTCGTCTGGTCTGGAAGCCGGCGTAGGGGCTGGACGAGCATCTCCTCGTCGGGCTCCCTCCCCAGCCGCTCAACTACCCGCTGATAGGCCAGTCGTTTTGCCGGGTCGACACTCTGTGCCAGCCCCCCTGGCGTCACGTCCTCCCGTGCTGCCTGTCGGTACACCTGGCGCCCGATGGAACGGTTGACCTCGTCGTAGGCACGCTCGGCCACCTCAGATAACTGCGTTTCGATCTCGCCAGGCCCCAGTTCCCTCCACCGGTGGTAATTGAAATCAGGCGGCAGCGGGAAGAAGGTTCGCAGCTCGCTGTAGAGGCCCCGCAGGTCCCAATCGTCTGGGTCAGGACCGGGTGTGTGGGTGGCCACCACGGGGCTGATTTCATCTCGCACCATGCGTAGTACCTGTTCGCGCAGGTCGGGCGCGCTAAGTACCTGCCGTCGCTGGGTGTAGATCACCTCGCGCTGCTTGTTGACCACGTCGTCGTACTCTAGCACGTGCTTGCGGATGTCAAAGTTGTATCCTTCCACTCGCATCTGCGCCGACTCGATCGACTTGTCGAGCCAGGCGTGCTGGATGGGCACGTCCTCCTCCACGCCTAGCCGCCCCATCAGCCCCTGAACGCGCTCCCCGCCGAAGCGGCGCATCAACTCGTCCTCGAGCGAGATGTAGAATCGGGAGGAACCTGGGTCACCCTGGCGGCCCGCCCGCCCACGCAACTGGTTGTCAATCCGTCGCGCCTCGTGCCTCTCTGTGCCCAGGATGTGCAGGCCGCCCGAGGCCACCACACGCGTCTGGTCAGCAGCACAATCGGCCACGGCCTCGGCCAGCACCTCCGCCCATCGCTCAGGGTAGACCTTTGTCGCGTCCTGGGTCTGGCGCAGCAGTTCCTGCGCGTGGTTCCAGCCCGCCTGGGGAATCTGGGTCAGGTCGAAGCCCTCCCGGCGCAGCCGCTCCCGGGCGATACCCTCGGAATCACCGCCCAGTTTGATGTCCACGCCCCGGCCGGCCATGTTCGTGGCAATCGTCACCGCGCCGGAGCGGCCGGCCTGTGCGATGATCACGGCCTCCTTTTCGTGGTACTTGGCATTGAGCACCTGGTGGGGGATGCCCTGCCGCTTGAGCATGCGCGACAGCCGCTCCGACGTTTCGATGGCGATCGTCCCCACCAGCACTGGCCGGCCTGCCTGGTGCGATGCCCCGATCTCGGCCACCACGGCCCTGAACTTGGCCCGCTCAGTGCTGTGAATCACGTCTGGAAGGTCGAGCCGCTTAAAGTAACGTCGCCCGTCCGTATCGCCATCCGCGGGCTCGTAGGTCGTCACGATCACGGACCGGTTGAGCTCGCCGAGGGCGTTAGCCTGCCCGTCTAGAACTCCGGCGAAGGTGACTTCTTCGATCTCATCCGTCCGTCGCTCACGCGTGACCAGGTCGCCGTAGACACGGTCACCGTAAGTAGCGCGGTACTCGACGTTGGTGGGGAGCACAGCCACGTCCAGGTCATAGATCTGCCGGAACTCTTCCTCCTCCGTCTTGGCCGTGCCGGTCATGCCGGCCAGCTTCTCGTACATGCGGAAATAGTTCTGGAAGGTGACCGTGGCGTACGTCAGGCTCTCGCGCCGCACCTCCACCCCTTCCGTGGCCTCGATGGCCTGGTGCAGCCCCTCAGAGAACCGTCGCCCGTACATCAGCCGCCCGGTGAACTGGTCTACGATGATGACCTCGCCATCCTTGACGATATAGTCCTTGTCGCGCTTGTAGACGACGGTGGCTCGCAGTGCGTTGTCGAGGTAGGGCAGCATGTGGGCATGTTTAGTGTCATAGATGCTCTCCTCCGCTCCGACCTCTGGAAGCATCTGTTCGACACGCTCCACCCCATGTTCTGTCAGCGTGACGACCTGCGTCCGCTCCTCTAGTACATAGTCCCCGTCCGGCTCCTCTTGCTCGACGCTCTCCGGGCTGCTGGGTCGCAGCCGGCGCGCGACGTCGGCGAAGCGGCCATACAGTTCCGAGGACTCCTCGGCTGGACCGGAGATGATGAGCGGTGTGCGCGCCTCGTCGATCAGGATGTTGTCCACCTCGTCGATGATGGCGTAGGTAAGCTCCCGCTGCACACACTCGCTCAGATCGCGCACCATGTTGTCACGCAGGTAGTCAAACCCGAACTCGTTGTTCGTACCGTAGGTGATGTCGGCCCGATAGGCCTCCCGCCGGGAGACGGGGCGCAGGTTCAGAAAGCGGTCGTCGGCTGATGGATAGTCGGGGTCGAATATAAAAGACCCTCGGTTGGGATCGGCGGCTGCCGATTGGATCACCCCCACCGGCAGGCCCAGTGCGTGGTAGATCGGCCCCATCCACTGCACGCCTACTTTGGAGAGATAGTCGTTGGGCGTGACGAGATGGGCGCCCTTCCCCGCCAGCGCGTTGAGATAGAGTGGCAGCGTGGCGACGAGCGTTTTCCCCTCGCCGGTCTTCATCTCGGCGATGTGGCCCTGATGGAGGGCGATGCCGCCGATCAGTTGCACGTCGTAATGGCGCAGGCCGATGGTGCGCTTGGCCGCCTCGCGCACGGCCGCGAAAGCCTCGACCAGCAGATCGTCGAGCGTCTCGCCCTCCGCCAGGCGCTGACGGAACTCGCCTGTCTTGGCCTGCAGTTGAGTATCATCCAGTGTCTCGAACGCTGGCTCGAGCGCATTGATCCGCTCGACCACTTTCTGCAGCCGAGCGATCTCGCGCGGGTTGGCTTCGCCAACGGTTTTTTTGAACAGTCCTCGCAACATCAATCCTGTGATACCTCTGTGTGGTTTCCCGTTCATTATACCCGCACGTGGCGCAAATGCAAGCAGCCATCGGAAAATGACCAATGACCAATGACCAATGACCAATGCTCGCGCAGTGGCGATTGGGCGATGTATGGCCTGCGTGGTGGCGTTGGACAAACTGGCTCTTTGGTGGCATAATGGGTTGTACTGGGATCTGAAAGGAGTTTATCTGTTATTCCCCGCTCACCCGGTTTGCCGTTGTCAAGTCCCTTGGTATAATATACGACGTCGTTTAGGGAAGGTCAGAGATCACCATCACATTTCACATAAGGAGTGGCACGATGAAACTGGATCCCGAAGCACGATACGCTGAGACCCATGAATGGGCCCGGAAAGACGGAGACGTGATCGTCTGTGGCATCACCGATCACGCCCAAGAGTCCCTTTCGGACGTGGTCTACGTGGAACTGCCGGAGGTGGGCGATACCTTCGGAAAAGGGGACACCTTCGGCGTCGTCGAGTCAGTCAAGGCTGCCTCGGACGTCTACATGCCGATGGGGGGGGAGGTCACCGCCGTCAACGAGGGCCTGGAGGACACGCCGGAACTGGTCAATCAGGATCCCTACGGCAAGGGCTGGATGGTCCGCTTCCGCCCCTCTGATCCCGACGAGTTCGATGACCTGATGGATGCCGACGCCTACGAGACGTTCGTCGCACAGGAAGAGGGGTAGCATAGGGCTCACCCCATCAACTGAATACTGGCACGGAGGTGCCGATCATGCCATATGTTCCGCATTCTGAGGAGGATCGGAACGCGATGCTTGCCGCCATCGGTGTCCGGTCTATCGAAGAGTTGTTTGAGAACGTGCCTGAGCACGTCCGTTTTCCTGAACTGGACCTGCCCCCTGCTCTCTCGGAGATGGAGGTCCGCTGGGAACTCGAGATGTTGGCGGAGGCCGACCTGACCGCCGCTGACGGCCCCTGTTTCCTCGGGGCGGGGGCTTACCATCACTTTGTCCCCGCTGTCGTGGACTCTTTCCTTCGCCGTGGCGAATTCTATACCGCCTACACGCCCTATCAGCCGGAGGTCAGCCAGGGGACGCTGCAGGCCATCTTTGAGTACCAGACGATGATCTGTGCGCTGACTGGCATGGAGGTCTCCAATGCCTCCCACTACGACGGCGCTACCGCCACCGCCGAGGCGGCCATCACCGCCATCAACGTCCACCGCATGAAGCGGCGCAAGGTGGTCCTCTCCCCCTTCGTTCACCCCGAGTACCGGGCCGTCGTGCGTACCTACACCCAGGGGATGGGGCTGTCGATCGTGGGGGACGACGATCCCCAGGCCGACTTGCCCGACCTGGTAAACCTGGTGGATGATGATACCGCCTGCGTGATCGTCCAGACTCCCAACTTTCTGGGACAGATTGAGGACCTGCAGGGGCTGGCGGACGCGGTCCACGAGAAGAAGTCACTCCTGGTCGTCGTGGCCGACCCGATCTCCCTGGGCCTGCTCAAGCCCCCCGGATCATTCGGGGCGGACGTCGTCGTGGGCGATGGTCAGGGGATGGGGGCCGGCCTGAACTTTGGCGGGCCGTACCTGGGCTTTTTCGCCACCCGGATAAAGTACGTGCGCAAGATGGCGGGCCGGCTCGTGGGCCAGACGGTGGACGCCGAGGGACAGCGAGGCTTTGTCCTGACCCTCTCCACCCGCGAGCAGCACATCCGCCGCGGGAGGGCCACCTCCAACATCTGCACCAACCAGGGCCTGATGGTATTGGCGGCGGCCGTGTACATGGCCACCCTGGGCCGATGTGGGATGCGCCAGGTGGCTGAACTGTGTTACCACCGGGCCCACTACGCCGCCGACCGGATTGACGAGCTGGCGGGCTACGCCGTCCTGCGCGATAAGCCCTTCTTTAAGGAGTTCGTCCTCCGCTGCCCCCGGCCTGTCAAGGAGATCAACGACCATCTGCTCGACGAGAGGGGCATCATCGGTGGCTACGACCTCGGGCGGGACTATCCCCCCCTGGAGAACCACATGCTCCTGTGCGTGACGGAGATGAACCCCCGCGAGGAGATTGACGAACTCGTCGAGGCATTGGAGGAGGTGGCGTCGTGACCGAGCCTCTGATTTTCGAACTCTCTCGTTCCGGCCGCTGTGCGGCCCAGTTGCCAGATCTGGACGTGCCGCCCGCCGGGTTGCCCGAGGGGTTGGTGCGGGACGATCTTGCTCTGCCCGAGGTGGGCGAACTGGACCTGGTTCGCCACTATACCCGCCTTTCGCAGATGAACCACGCGATAGACACTGGCTTCTACCCCCTGGGCTCGTGTACGATGAAGTACAACCCCAGGATCAACGAGGAGATGGCGCGGCTGCCCGGCTTTGTCCATGCCCACCCCTACCAGGATGAGGAGACGGTGCAGGGCGCGCTCTTCTTGATGTACTACCTGCAGCAGTTCTTGAAAGAGATCGGCGGGTTCGCTGGCGTGAGCCTGCAGCCGGCGGCAGGGGCCCACGGTGAGTTCACCGGCGTGTTGATGATGCGCGCCTATCATCTGGACCGGGGGGACGTGCAGCGGAACGTGATCCTCGTCCCCGACTCGGCCCACGGCACCAACCCGGCCACGACGACGATGAGCGGCTTGCGGGTGGTGGAGATCCCCTCCGACGAGCGGGGCAACGTAGATCTGGGTCCGTTGGAGGCGGCGTGCCGGGAACACAGCGACAGCCTGGCCGGCATGATGCTGACCAATCCCAACACGCTCGGGCTGTTTGACGAACACGTCGAGGAAATCGCCCGTATGATCCATGAACACGGGGGGCTCATGTACGGCGACGGGGCGAACATGAATGCCCTCCTGGGCGTCGCTCGCCCCGGTGACCTGGGTTTCGACGTGCTGCACTACAATCTGCACAAGACCTTCGGCACGCCCCACGGCGGCGGCGGGCCGGGCTCCGGGCCGGTGGGAGCGTCGGAGCGGCTGGTCCCCTTCCTGCCGTCCCCCGTCGTGGCCATCGACGAAGAGCTGTCGGACGACGAGGTCGAGTTCTACGGGTTCGTGGACCCACTAAAGTCCATCGGCCGGGTTAAGTCCTTCTACGGCCACTTTGGTGTGATCGTGCGGGCCTACACCTATATCCGCATGCTGGGGGCCGATGGTCTCCGGAAGGCGGCCGAGCACGCGGTGCTCAACGCCAACTATGTGATGAGCCGGGTCAAGGACACCTATCACGTGCCGCACGATCGCACTTGCATGCACGAGTTCGTCTGCGAGGGCCGCTTCCCCGACGTACCCGATGTGCACGCGCTCGATATCTCCAAACGGCTCATGGACTATGGTTTCCACCCGCCCACCAACTACTTCCCCCTCATCGTCCACGAGGCGCTGATGATCGAGCCGACGGAGACAGAGAGCAAGGAGACGCTGGACGCCTTCGCTGATGCGCTTCTGCGGATCGCCAAGGAGGCCCGCGCGGACCCCGACCTGCTCCACGAGGCTCCCCACAACACCCCGTTGCGCCGGCTGGACGAGGTGCAGGCGGCCAAGCAGTTGATCCTGCGCTGGGAACCGAAGGAGGACTAGACGTACGATCGATCGTCTGCGAGTATTGCTCAAAAAGCCTGCCCTGGCACGGGGCAGGCTTTTGAATTGATCAATCCTTCACCACCAGTGGGAGGTAGATAAACTCGCTGGGCACGGTGTAGGCTGCCGTGCCCGTGTATCCCTTCATGTCTGCGATCTGGAACTCGATGCGGTTGGCTGCCGCCCGGGGCTGTCCGAAAGAGCTTGCCTTGGGCGACTCAATGGCTCGGCTGAACCTGAGGTCCGAGCTCGAAGCCTTGTCGAAGGACACGCTGGCGGCGGTGACTGTCTGCGTCTCGGTGGTGCCGCTGATCCCGGTGCACGTGGCCGTGCTCCAGTCGCTCCAGGACACGCCCCCGTCCGTCGAGAAACGGTAACGGGCGCTGTCCACGTCCAGGCCAGAGATTTCGTCGTAGACGCGGACGGTGCACGTGGCCGTGCTCCCTCTGTCCTCCCATGCGACCGCAAAGTCCTGCCAGCCGGTCGGCGGGCTGGTGTCTGCGAGCGTGACGGTCGTCGTCTTGTCGGCGGAGACGTTACCCGCGCCGTCGATGAACTTGACTATGACGGTCTTGAGCCCCTCGCCAGGGGTGAGCCGCCAGCGCGCCCTGGGGGCGACGTCGATGGGATAGCTGACGATCAGCACGCGGTCCAGGTACAGGTCGGCGGTGGCGCGAAAGACGGTGCGGAACTCTAGGCCAGCGGTCCCGGCCTCGGTGTAGATAAAGTCCACCGCAAATTCCTGGTAGGTGCTGGCGCCGTAAAAGTCCGTCCCGCGCAGGCGGCGCAGGCCCAGGAGGCGGGTGCCGGCGTCGTCCACCACGTCGAGCGTCGCGACCTCGGCGGTGGTCGTCGCGTCGCCCGTCTTCAGGCGAAAGTACGCGCGATAGGCGTGGCCGGGCGGCAGCGCGTGTGTGTAAGGACCATACCAGGTCCCGGCGCTGTGCGTACCGGCCTGCCCGCGCCAGGCCCGGCCGTTCAGCGCGTCTGCGTCTGCCACCTCCTCGCCCGACTCGTGGTACAGATCCTCCCCTTCCCAGGCCCATCCCTCGTTGCTGAAGGCCATCGTCTGCACGCCGCTGCCCGGGCTGGGGTCGGTCGCGGCGAGCGAGGACAGGGTGACCGTCATCGTGTCGGTGACCGCGTCGCCGATCACCGCCGTCGTCTCCACCGGCGGCCGCCGGTCGAGCCCGATGTGCACGGCCTCGGTCTGCGTCTGCACGTTGCCATCACCATCGGCGATGCGCAGCGAGAGGGTGATGGTCGTCGAGGTGGTGTCGCTGAGTGCAGAGACGTCCCACACCGTGCTCCATCCGTCCGCTCCCACCGTGTCCGTGACGAGCGGCGTGACGCTGTCGGTCACGGCGTAGAACCCGACCGCGCTCACGTCGCCCGCCTCGTCGCTCGCGTTGGCTGTGACGTACACCCGGCTGCTCGTGGCAAAATAGTCCGACCAGGGCAGCGTCACGCCGCCGATGGGCAGCGGACCGCCGGTGCTGGGCAGTTCGACGGTGACGCCGGTGTAATAGTGCGCGAGGATCTGCTGGTAGCCCCAGCCGTGCCACGCAGCCCAGCGGTAGGTGCCCCACTGAGACATCCCCCAGCCGTGGCCCTGGCGCTCCTGCCTAAAACTGACCGGGTCGTCCACGGCCTGAATGTAGTCGTATCCCTCCATGCCGCGGGTCGGGCAGCCGTTCTCGGCGCTGTAAAAGGCCTTGATCACGTCCCCCTGGTAGGCGACGTACTGGCCCCGCGTATCGTCGGTCGCGGCGTCGCTCCGCGGATGGCGCTGATCCTCCCGGCCCATGGCCTGGTAATCGATCCAATCGGAGACGTCCCAGTCCCAACCGGCGTGCGCCTCCGTGTAATACCAGGCGTAGGTGCGCGCGGCCACGGCCTGGACCTTGACCGCCTCGAGTGGCCAGGACGCGGGCATTTCCACCGGCACCGCTCGTTTGACGTACGTCTCGAAGGGGATGACGTCAATCTGGCCCACCGGCACGTCCCACCGGAAATAGTTTCCCTCCCGGTGGATCACGCGGATGGTGGCCGGTGGCGTCTGCTGAGCGAGAGGCTCGAGTGCATCGTTCGTCGTGGGGAAAGTGGGGCTGGAGAGGTCTGCGCTGCCTGCTGCGGTGGCTGGGTTCGCCGCCGGCGTACGGGTCACGTCCAGCACCCACACGTCGCCCGCGCGGTTGAATGCCACGTGACGGCCGTCGGGCGACCAGGCAGGGCTGCTCTCCTCGAGGTCGTTGCGCAGCAGCGGCCGCAGTGCCCCGGCGTCCGAGTCCACCAGCCAGATGTCGCTGGCCGAAGCGGTCTCGGCCCCCAGCGGCGTGCGCGAGAAGGCCAGCCGGTTCCCGTCCGGCGACCAACTGGGCCGGCTCCACACCTCCGCCCCGCCCTGGGTCAGGAGCAATGGTGCATCCGCGCCGGCCACGTCCACCACCCACAGTGCAGGCGAGAGGTCCTCGGCGGCGACGACGTAGGCCAGCCGCTGCCCGTCCGGCGACCAGGCCAGGTCCAACACCTGTGTGCCTGAAACCAGCAGCCGGGGTGCTTCACCCGGGCCTGGCAGTGCCCACAGGCGGGCGCCGTCGGTCCAGGCGGCGCACCCGTCGGCGCTCAGGCGAACGCGCGTCCCGGTGGGCAGGGTGGGGGGATCGGCCGGCACAGTCGCTGCTCCGTCACCCGGGGCGCTGCTGCTCAGCCACACCCGCCCGGCCCGGGCGAATGCCAGTCTCCCGCCGATCCAGGCTGGGTGCACGCGCCAGTCGGCGGTCGACCACGCTTCCTCCTCCCCGCTGCGCACGTCCAGCACGCGGGCTTCCCAGCGCCCGTCTCCAGCAAAGGCCAGGTACGCCAGTCGCTGCCCATCCGCGGTGTAGGCCGGCTGGATCGCGTTCTCGCTGAGCCTGGTCGCCGGGCCACCCTGGACGCCCACCGCCCACAGTTCGCTCAGTGTCTGGCGGGTGGCACCGTTGCCGGCCACCGCGCCCCAGCGGTTGACGAGCACCGTGCGCCCATCGGGCGACCAACCGGCGACCCGCGAGCGGCCGTCGGCGGTCAGCGGCCACGCGCCCCTCGTCCCCTGGGCCTCCGCACCTGGCGGGCCGGGTTGCGCGACCAGCAGCAGCAGGGCCAGCGTCGCCAGGCTCAGCGACAATGCCACGATCCACTTCCGCTTTGGGGCATCGGCCTGCCGCGCGCGCCGCCAACAGGCGGTGCCGGGTCGCAGACCCGTCCAGCACTGCCTCGTCCAGGGTGGCGTCTCGTGTCTTGATCGC
>DATKTN010000060.1:0-3105 GCA_035531135.1 Anaerolineae bacterium | reverse complement strand
CCGGCCATGATCGTGTCCCGCTTGCGGCTGATGATCTGGAAATACCCGTCGGCGTCCATCACGGCCACGTCGCCCGTGTACAACCACCCGTCTCTGAGCATGGACTCGGCACCCTGTGCGTCCTCCTGGCCCCAGTAACCCCGCATGACCTGTGGCCCCTTGACCAGCAGTTCGCCGATCTGCCCCACGGCGACGTCCTCCCCGGTCACCAGGTCGACGATCCTGGCGTCGGTGTTGGGGATGGGGACGCCGATCGAGCCAACCTTGCCCGTCCGCTCAAAGGGGTTGATGTGCGTCACCGGCGCAGCCTCCGTCAACCCGTACCCCTCGACCAGGCGGCCATGCGTCAGTTTCTCAAACGCCTCCTGCACCTCGATGGGGAGCGGCGCCGCGCCGCTGACGCAGGCCTTGATCGAGGACATCCCGTAGGAACGCACGCCGGGCGCCTGGTTGATGGCCATGTAGATCGTCGGCACACCGGGAAAGATGGTCGGCTTGTACCGCTTGATGTGTTCGAGCACCTGCTCCAGCTCAAACACCGACAGCAGCACGATCGTCGCCGCCATCGCGATCGGGATGTTCATGGCCGTCGTCATGCCATAGCTGTGCGTCAGCGGGATGACCGAGAGAAAGGTCTCCTTCCCACAGTCCAGGTCGGGGATCCAGTGGCGGGTTTGCAGCGCGTTGGCCACCAGGTTGGCGTGCGTCAGGCACACGCCCTTGGGCTCGTCGGTGGTCCCGCTGGTGTAGAGGACGGCGGCCAGGTCCCCGCCGGAGACCTCGACGCCGGGCGGCTCCCGGGGCGCGTCCATCACCAACCGGTCCATCAGATACCCCACGCCGCTTTCATCCTCCTCGTCCTGGGGGTGGAGACCGGCCGCCTCCCAGCGGGCCAGGAGCTGCCTGTAGACGCGGGCGGAGACGGCGTTGCGGATATCGGCCAGGACGACCTTGAGCGGGACGTGCGCCTGCACAGCCTTCGCCAGCCCGCTGAACCCCCTGAGCGTGACCAACACCCTGGCGTCCGTCTGCCGGATCTGCTCGACGATCCGCGGCGCGTCGGCGTCGGGATTGGGAAGCACGACCACGCCGCCGATCTTGAGCGTCGCATAATAGGCGATGATCATCTGCGGCATGTTGGGCAGCACGACCATGACGCGATCCCCCGGCCGGACACCCAGCCCGTGTAGCGCGTGGGCGAACTGGTTGACGCGCCAGTCGAGCTGCTGGTAGGTCAGCGTGGAGCCGTAAAAGACCGTCGCCGCCCGTTTCGGCACCCAGTCTGCAGCCGCCTCCAGGAATCTGTGGAGTGGCTGGCGTGGAATGGGGACCGTGTGCGGCGTGTGCTTGCCATAGCTCTTTAGCCAGGGACGATCGCCGAGTTGCTTCGACCGGGTGGCCTGCTCGCGCCAGGAGAACCGGCGCCCCTCCGCCTCCTGGCAGATAAAGCGCTCGATCGCCCGGTTGACCGCCTGGTGGCGCTCGAGCTGCACCTTGTGCTTGGACGCGCCCACGTCGACGACCTCCGCCCCCGGCACCATCCTGCCCACCTCGTCAAAGACGCGACGCGGAAAGTACCGGTCCCGCTCACCGGTGACGACGAGCGTCGGTATGCGGATGTTCTGCAGCAGCGACCAGCCCTGCCACCTGCGCATGTTGTTGAGCATCATGCGCTTCATGACGTGGACCTCGGCGTTCCAGCGCGGACGGTATCTCCACCAGGGCCGGAAGGCCGCTGCGGGGACGCGAGAGAGCCAGGATGCCGCCCGGGGGAGCGGATACTCGCCGGCGGTGGCGATCAGGACCAGTTTATCCAGTCGCTCCGGGTGGGCGTTGGCGTACTCGACACAGATCGAGCCGCCGAACGAATGGCCGGCCAGGACGAACCTCTCGGGGAGCTCCAGCGCCTTCGCGATCGTGTCGATGTCGTCGACCAACTCGGGCATGGTGTACTCGGTGAAGGGGGCGTCGCTCTGGCCGTGGCCGCGCAGATCGGGCGCGACGACGCGATACGCGCGCGCAAAGTGGTTGATCTGGTACTCCCACGTCTCGGCGCAGCCGGCGTAGCCGTGCACGAACACGATCGTCTGTTCGGCCCCCTGCGGCCAGATGTCGACCACGCTCAGCGCCACGCCGGAAAGGCCACGGATGGGCACGTCGACCCGATAGAGGCTGAAATCCAGTTGAACGGCCTGGCGCTCGAGCCCCCGCAGTTCTTTCTTCATGCGCCTATCCTTTCGCGTTCAGCCACACTGGCGAAGGCTTCGACGTGAGCGCTCGGCCGAACAGTTGCGAATGAACCCGGCGAAACCGCTTCCGGCCTGGCGTCTGTCGCCCAGCCTCCGCCAGGGTTCGTCTATATACGATTATGCACCTGGGTCCAGCAACTCCGACAACGTGACCACGCGGAAGCCACGGCGATTGAGCGCCGGCAGTATCGTGTCCAGCGCCGCGGCCGTCCGGTCACCCCGCCCTCCATAGTCGTGCAGGACGATGATCGAGCCAGGTCGCACGGTCCACAGGACGTACCGCGCCGAGAACCACGCAGATGGAAGCTGCGGGTCGAAGGGATAGACGGAGCCGAGGATACACCGGTAGCCGTGCCGGCGCAGCGTCGCGAGCATGGCAGCGTTATACCAGCCCGACCCCGGGCGAAACCAGCGCACGTGCGCGAACTCGGAGAGTGCGTCGTGGGCCTCCAGCAACCGGCGCTCAAAGCCGGCGGGCGATAGCCGGATGCTGGGCTCGTCGACCGTGAGGTGGTTCGCCAGCTCGTGACTCTCCTCCACGATGCGGGCGACGATCTCCTCGTTCCCCGGGATGCGGCTCGTGATCAGGAAAAAGGTCGCGCGCACTCCGTGCCGCGTGAGCACATCCAGGATTCTGGGGGTCGCGGCAGCGTCCGGCCCATCGTCGATCGTGAGCGCAACAACCGGTTCCTGGGTGCGGGCAAAATACACCACCTCGGGGGATCGCTGCGCCAGCATCGCGACGATCCAATCGGGATGCAACAGCGCGAACGCGCCCACGACCAGCACGGGCGCACACACGGCCGCGCCGATTCTGAGTGTCTTTCGGCATGACATCGGTTCAACCGCGTGCCGA
>DATKTN010000059.1:0-6707 GCA_035531135.1 Anaerolineae bacterium | reverse complement strand
CGTCGGCGACCCAGCTTTCGGACATCCTCGACCTCAAGTTCTTCGGGGCGCTGAACAGCGCATCGACCGCGGCCACGCAACTGTGGGAAATCATCAAGTTCAAGACCTTCCAGATCCTGATCACCGTCTCCAACTACCTGACCGAAACGGCATTGGGGGCGTGGAACGGCATCACCAACGCTATCGACAACCTGAAGGAAGCGGCGAGCGATTTCTGGGAGTGGCTTACTTCCCATGTCTTCAACTTCAAGATCAACTTGCCCAAGCTGCCCGACTGGGCGACGCCGGGAAGCCCGCTTCCGATCCACGTGGCATGGAAGAACTTTGCCGCGGACATGCGCACCATACAGTCTGGCCTGACGACGGCATTGGACATCCCGCGACTATACAGGGAACCGCGCATGGCGATGGCTGCCCCGATGGGCTCGACCACCACGCAGCAAGTCACGGTGGACATCGGGGACGTGTACATCTCCGACCGCGAGGAAGGCGAGATGTTCCAGGACAGGGTGGAGGCTGCCGTCTTGGGAGCGCTGAAACGAGGTAGGGTATGATAGAGCTGGCGGAACTGCTGCTGACCGACGGGACGACGACCATTGACCTGCTCAGCCTCGCCACCGCGTCGGGGCTACATTTGCGTTCCTGGACTCCAGCTTCCTCCCGCTACAAGGGCCGGGGGGTATGGCATGACTCCCCGCTCGCGAGCGGCAAGCGCCCGGCGTTCCATTCCTGGGACGCGACGGAAGAGGCAATGCAGTTTACCCTGGTCGGGCTGACCACGGACGACCTGGCGCACCGGGCGGCCGACTTCCGGAACCTCTTGCAGCAGGCATGGGACTACTTCGAGAACGGCTGGCCGCAGGCGGATCCCGTCTACCTGATCCGGCGCGCCCACGGGGAGACCAACCCCGCGTACAGTCTTGTCATGGGCGGGGAGACGCCGCAGGACGGGGGGTACACGGCGGAAGTCTCCGCGGTGTCCTACACGGTGGGCTACGAGAGCTGGGACGTGCGGATCTGGCGGGAGGAGCACTGGCGCGACTGCGTGCCGGGGAGCGAGGGAGTGTGCCTGCCCAACGCCGGGTACGAGTCCGTGTGCAGGCCCTGCTTCGTCGAGTTCGCGGCGAACGGGATCATCACCGTCCCCTTCGGCGTCGGCATTGACGACCTGATGGATGCCACCTTCACCGCCGAGCTGTGGGTCAAGTTCGACACGATGGCCGCCTGCCAGCTGTTCGATAAGGGCCTTGCCGGCCCGGCGGGGTGGGACCTGGCCGTGAGCGCCGCTGGCGCGGTGACCGCAACGATCCAATTCACCGTCGCTGACGCGATACAGAACTCGAACAATGGCGTCGTAGTCGTCGGCACGTGGTACCACATTGCCATGACCTGGAACCCGGCAGACAACCGTCCCCTCATCTGGATCGACGGCGCTCAGCCTGGCTATGCCGCAGGACAGGACAAAAACGGGGCGACCGTCGCGGACGGCGCCCACGACCTGCTCATCGGAAACAACGTAGGGTTGGGCGCGGACCTGCAGGGCGACGTAGGATGGACGCGCGCCAGCGACACGGAGCGGTACACTGTCCCGTTCACTCCTGCGGTCCGCTGCGACCCACCCGCGATCGGCGTGAACACGATGGGCCAATGGGTAGGGGAAGAGTGCGCGGGAACGCTCATCAGGAATATGGCCAATGATCCTACTTTTGATGGCACCCTGGCCAACGGCACGTTCGACTGCGACTGCCTTGACTGGGTGGGGAACATCGATCCTGCCGACGACAGCATAGACTATACCTGTGAGGAAGACGACATCGAGGCGTTTATCCGCAATGCCCATGGGCGTGCAGCCATAACCCAGATCTGGCACTTTGACGCGACCGCCCCTGGCACCTATACAGGAAATCTGGTAGAGGAGAGTAATTACGAGCTTTTGCCAAACCCCATGCAGGTGGGGGACTTCCTGTATATCGGGATAGACAATGCTGCGTGGTATTATGGGGGCTTTTTTAATGTAGTGTTCGATCTTGTTGACGTCGGTGCAAATCCAGGTGGCCAGTGGACGTATGGGACCGGAGGAGCGGGATGGGGACTTTTTGCTGGCGGTTCTGATGGTACACAATCGTTTAATCAGACAGGAATTCGTGCGTTTTCTTGGCCCATCCCCGCAGCACCCTGGGTTGCTCAAGCGGTCCATGGCATCACGGCATATTGGATCAGGTACGAAGTGTTAGTGGCCCCTGGCAATGTTCCACCCACACAGCAGAACAGACCTGTGTACACGACTACCTGGGCCTTCACGGAGTTCGAGAGTGCAAGTGTACCCGGAGATGTGCCCGCCTTGGCCCGGATCTTGGGTGTGCAAGCGGGAGAAGATCAGCTGGCCGGTACTGATGAAGGCCTGATGCCCAGCCGCGTTTTGCTGGCTTTGCGTTCGAAGGATCGCGGGGCCGACTTCGTGCCTTACTTCAATTTCGGGGATCCCTCCGTGGCGGGTGCTGCAGGCGCTCAGGCTCAGGTAGGGGTAACTCCTGCTGTAGAGGCCCAGGGCACAGAAGTGGGGGATACAGATCGACAGCAGGCTGTTCGGGTGGTGGGTTCAAATACGATTGCTGGTACGTGGCAACCTGTGCAGTCATGGGCCATTGCGGCTGCGTATGCTCCGCAGTATTATGGCTCCTATCGCGTGTTCTTTCGGGGAGCGTGCATAGCACATGCGGGCGCGATATTGAGGACCCGCGTTCAGTTCGCGATGGCATCGGGGATCGTCGCGACGACGAAAGAGATTGACTGGATTCACGACACTCGAGACGACAAGCTATACGACCTGGGGCTCATGACCTTGCCACCTTATGCCCCTGCCCACGCTACAGATCTTCCCCGAACCGCGCTTACGATCACGGTGCAGCAGTATACTGACAATGCCGGGGATTCGATGTCCTACTATGACCTGGCCATATTGCCAGTGGACGAAAAAGTTGTGGAAGCGACTACGACTCCGCCAGGCGCATCGACGCTGAGTTGGCAAATAACCTCCCGCCTGTTGTTCGATAGTACAACGACATTGAGGGAGGGCTCTTTGCGAACTCTAACACTAGATAGTGGCGGGGCGGTAACGGGATATTGGATGCCGATCTCCGCAGGCTCAGCATGGTTTCAGGTCAATGCTGACCAACGACTGTGGATGCTGGGCGAGTGGTATGATTCCGCAAATGCGGTCTGGATGAGCGCGCACGAAATGCACCTGAGGATTCTGCTCAAGCGCATCGCGCGCTACCGCTCGCTGAGGGGTAGCCGATGATCGCCAGCGTGGCGAGGGAGACGGGGCTGTCGATCCAGGCATGGAAGACGACCATCGTCCGCGGCGTCTCGTACACGACGAAGGCACAGTCGGCGGACCCCTACCTGGCGGAACGGGCCACGAGCTACGACCACATCATCAAGGCGGACGGCGGTTGGTGGTCGGCCGAGCTGACTTTCGCCGCCGCTGCGCCTCTCGCGGAGGAGTGGTACGAGGAGGGCCTCGGCCGCCACGTCGAGGTGCATGCGCCGACAGGCGGGCTAATCTGGGCCGGATTCGTGGACACCGTCTCGATCACCATGGGCACGCTGTCCGCGACGGCGGGCCCCTTGCTGGAGGTGGCGAACCGCGTGAGCGTGGCCTACACGCCGATCCTGGACACGGCACCCATGCTCACCGGGGCGCAGACCGTTACCGTGATCGCTGACGACACGGACAGCCAGGACCGCTACGGCATCCTGGAGGACGTGGTCAGCGGCGGCGAGATGCTGGATGACGGCGTGACGGACGATGCGGCGAAATACCGCGGCTCCTACATAGAGGAGCACAAGCTGCCGACGACGGACGAGCGGCTGGTACTCGGGGCGGGGCAGGACGTGAAAGTCACGCTAGGGCTGATGGGGTACGTCCACCTCCTGAAGCGGTACATCACCAACACCGCCCTGACCGCGACGTGTTCCGTATACACGAAGATCTTGGATGCGCTGGGCGACGATCCGAACGCCCTGTTTTCAACGGACTACGTGCACATGGCACCCAACGCCTGGCTCGTCAGCCGCAACGAGGAGAAGAATCGCAACGCCTGGGCCGTGATCGGCGAGATGGTCCAGATCGGGGATGCGGCGGACACCCGCTATATCTTTGGCGTATACGAGGGACAGCGGTTCCACTATCAGCCCGTCGACACAGAGGCGAAGTATCAGCACAAGATCAGCCAGGCGGCGATGCGGGTCGAGCTTCTATCTGGTGTCCTGGTGGAACCGTGGCGGGTAGAGGCTGGGAAGTGGATCTTCCTGTCCGACTTCCTGGCCAGCCGGACGCCCGCTGGCAGCGCGCCGATCCGCAGGGACCACCGGTACGTATTCATCGAGCAGGTCACGTACCGTGCGCCTGGCGAGCTGGAGATCCAGGGGGGCCACTACTCCAACCTCGCCCAGTGGCTCGCCAAGAAGGGACTCAGCGCATGAGCGAGCCGCGGCAGGTGCAGCGCATGGGCAAACTGAGTTCCGACTTCTGGCAGCGTCAGGGCGACGTTTCGATGTTGGTGGGCAAGGACGTACATGCGGACGACGAGGCAGCCGTGGACGTGCGCGGCCTGTTCTCGCGGATGGCAAACAGGTATGGCATCCTCGGGTACGACGACCATTTCCGGTCGGGCATGATCCCCTTCGGGTTCACGTGGATCAACGTGGCCCCCTTCGACGGCGTGCCCCCCACGCTCGACTACGACTACCGGCACAGTTTCCTCCGGGCTGCAGGGGACAACGCGGCCAACGATTATTTCCTGGCGCGTGGCGTCACCGACTATGACGGGATGGAGTTCGTCGCGCGCGTGCACGTCGGGCACCACGCGAGGGGCGGGATCCGCATCGATGATGGGACGGACAACAACTATAGCGAGCTGATCCTGTACTCGGACGACGACGGGCAGCAGGAGCTCTACTACCGCCACAACACGGGCGGTGCCGGGGCCATTGCGGTCTTGCTGGGCGTGTTCCCGCATTCCGAGTATTACGTGCTGCGCCTGCTTCGCTCCGGAAACAACACGTACAGCTACGTCGTGGGGGAAGAGGGCGATCCGATCTACCAGCTCAGCGGTACCACCGCGACCGCCTGGGTGCCCACCCGCGTCGGCCTGCACTTCTGGAGCAGCAACACCCATCTGTTCTACTGCGACTGGTTCTACGAGGACTTCGACTGGATACCGGCTGACGTACCGGCGGCCGAGGCCACTGCCCTGATGGAACTCTATTACCTCACGGCGGGGGAAAACTGGACGAACAACACCAACTGGCTGATTGACCCGACCGTCAACAACTGGTTCGGCGTCACGGTCGCGGGAGGGGCCGTGACAGCAGTTTCTCTTCAAAATAACAACCTGGTCGGAGATGTTACTACCTGGTCTGTCGATGAGTTGACCTCGCTTGTTTCTCTGAACCTCGGGGATAACGCCAATCTTGCTGGTGATATTAGTGGTTGGGTCCTGCCGGCGACAGTAACGAATTTTAATCTTCTGGGCGCACCCAGCCCTAATATTGTAGGCGACATAACTACTTGGCAGCCTCAAGCTGGAACAACGTTGTTCTGGCTTGGTTATACGGGAGTTACTGGAGACGTTACTAATTGGGTTTTGCCTGCAACGCTGACAAGTTTTAATTTAGCTCTTACTCCCCTTACTGGGGATTTGACCAGTTGGGTTATTCCTGCTGCAGCGACAACGTTTGACGTTCATGAAAGCAACTTTACGGGTAGTGTAAGTAGCTGGGTGATGCCTGCGTTGTTGGCTTATTTTCAGATACAGGAGAGCCAGCTTTCCGGTACGCCTGATATATCTGCTAACACGGCGATGGCTGTATACGGTTATAATGATTGTGGGTTGACCCAAGCTAACGTAGATGCCGTGTTGCAGAGTGTTTACGATAGGAGGATGGCATTCACCGCTGCCATGCCTTTCCTGACGATTGGTAAAGCTTTCGATACGAACGCCGCGCCAAGCGGTATCTATCAGCCAGCTTGCCCCCCAACGACGGGCAAGGAATGTGTGTTCGAGTTGATGAACGATAGTTGTGGTGATGGTTTCAATAAATGGTTAGTATGGTACACGCCATAAGCTGAGGGGAGATGATTAGCAAGCACATCCTGGCCCTGCACCTGGCGAGCGTGACGGACGCCTACGCGATCCCGCCGCGGTCCTGGTGGGACGAGCACATGCCGCACGGCATGGCGCTGTTCACGGAAGAACTGGGCATGGACCCGTCCGACGGGTCGGGCAAGGACTATTCCGCGTGGGAAGGTGGCGTGATGGCGCGGCTCAACGTCGGCTATCCGCCGTCCTTGCCGGACAGGACGGACTTTGCGCGGGCAGCAGAGCGGTTCGGAAGGTTTGTCGCCGCCAGCAGGGGATGCCGGCACTGGGTCCTGCCCAACGAGGCGAATCACCCGCAAGAGTGGGCGTCCGGCCCGCAGTATCCAGAGGACGTGGCGGACTGGTACCACGTGGTGCGCAAGGCGATCTGGGCGCATGCCGGGTCGGGCCACGAGGTGGTCCTGGGCGCGGTCGCGCCGTACTGCGCCGAGGTGAAGTACCCCGGCAACGAGCGCGGGGACTGGGTAACCTACCAGGTCGACGTGCTGCGGCTGCTCCAGGCCAAGCACGGGGAAACGCCCGACGGGATCGCGATCCACG
>DATKTN010000058.1:0-13746 GCA_035531135.1 Anaerolineae bacterium | reverse complement strand
AGTTGATCGAACAGGGCCGGTTAAAGTTTTCGAAAGAGGTAAACAAGACGGTCACGTATCACGATCCCTGTTTCCTGGGCAAGCAGAACCACGTCTACGACGAGCCGCGTGCCATCCTCAAGGCCATCCCGGGCCTCAAGTTGGTGGAGATGGACCGCAGCCGCGAGCGCAGCCTGTGCTGCGAGGGGGGTGGCGGCCGTATGTGGGCCGAGGGGACCAACCTGGAGGAGCGGCTGGCCTTCCAACGGGTTCACGAGGCGGCCGAGACGGGGGCCGAGATCCTGGCCGTGGCCTGCCCCTTCTGCCTGCTGACTCTGGAGGATGCGGTCAAGGTGCAGGGGCTGGATAGCCGCCTGCAAGTGATGGACGTTATGGAGTTGGTGGATTTGGCGTCAGGTGAGGAGTGATACGTAATACGTAATACGTAATACGTGATGACTTGTCTGTCAGGGAAGCGAGAGGGCCAAGTTATGGAATCACAACCGCGGATCGGTGTGTATATCTGTCACTGTGGCGTGAATATCTCTGCCACGGTGGATGTGGAGCAGGTGGCCGAGTTTGCGGCAACTCTGCCCGGTGTCGTCGTCGCCCGCAATTATCTATACATGTGCTCTGACCCTGGACAGTCGCTGATCCAGCAGGACATTGAGGAGCAGGGGCTGAACCGCGTGGTGGTGGCCTCTTGTTCGCCCCGCATGCACGAGCCGACTTTCCAGGGGGCGGCGCAGCAGGCGGGCTTGAACCCGTACCTGGTGGAGATGGCCAACATCCGGGAGCAGTGCTCGTGGGTGCACAGCGACCGGGGGCAGGCGACGGAGAAGGCGAAGGCGCTGGTCGCTTCTGTGGTGGCCAAGGCGGCCCGGTTGAATCCGCTGGAGGAGCGGGAGGTCGGTGTCACGCCCGGCGCGGTTGTCATCGGCGGGGGGATCGCCGGCATGGTGGCTGCGCTGGATGTGGCCGACACTGGCTTTCCGGTTTATCTCGTGGAGAAGAGCGATCACCTGGGCGGGCGTGTGATGGAGCTCAACCGCACTTTCCCGACGCTGGAGTCTGTGGCGGAGCTGCTGCAGCCGCTCATCGAGCGCGTCCAGAATCACCCGAATGTCACGGTGTTCCTCAATAGCCACGTGACAGGGGTCGAGGGGTACGTCGGCAATTTTACAGTGGAGGTCTCAGGTTCACCCAACCTG
This sequence comes from Anaerolineae bacterium, assembly GCA_035531135.1. Lineage (GTDB taxonomy): Bacteria > Chloroflexota > Anaerolineae > B4-G1 > B4-G1 > DATKTN01. Next base: position 12,556 of record DATKTN010000058.1, on the reverse strand, counting down.
CAACCTGAAACTATGAAACCTGAAACCCATGAACTGGGTGTGGGTTCGATTATTGTGGCCACGGGTTACGACGTGTTCGACCCGCATCGCAGGCCAGAATTGGGCTACGGGCAGTATCCCAACGTCATCACGTCGTTGGAGTTGGAGCGGCGGCTGGCCGAGGGCGATCTGACGGTGGACGGGCGCTCGCCGAAGAGCGTGGCTTTCATCAAGTGCGTGGGCTCGCGAGATGTGCAGGTGGGCAATCCATACTGCTCGCGGGTGTGTTGTATGACCACCGCCAAGCAGTCCCGCCTGGTACGGGAGCTCCTGCCCGAGGCCGACGTGACGGTTTTCTACATGGATGTGCGCACGTTTGGCAAGGGGGCGGAAGAGTTCTACGACGAGGCGCGGGCGAAAGGGGTGCGCTACCGGCGAGGGAACGTGTCAGAGATCATCCGAGGCGATGGCGGCGACCGAGGCGGTCGCGGCGACCGAAGCGGTCGCTTGGTGTTGGTGGGAGAGGACACGCTGCAGGGCCGTCCCTTCGACTTTGAGGCGGACCTGGTGGTGTTGGCGGTGGGGATGGAGTGCCGTTCGGATGTTGGCGAGCTCTCCACGCTGCTCAAACTGCCGCGTTCGTCCGACGGTTTCTTCCTGGAGCTACATCCCAAGTTGCGGCCGGTGGACACGGCGGTGGACGGCGTGTATCTGGCGGGCTGCTGTCAGGGGCCGAAGGACATCTCCGACACGGTCGCGCAGGCGAAGGCGGCCGCTTCGTCGGCTATGATCCCTCTCATCCGGGGCACGGTGCTGGCAGAGTCGGCCACGGCGGTGGTGGATCCGGATGTGTGCGCGGGGTGCGGGATGTGCGTGGAGGTGTGTCCCTATGGCGCGCCGGCCCTCGATCCGCTGTGGGGCGTCTCGCGGATCAACGATGTGCTGTGCAAGGGGTGCGGGACTTGTGCCGTCACGTGTCCCTCCAAGGCGATCCGCCTGCAGCACTTTACGGCCGAGCAGATCCTGGCGCAGGTGGATGCGCTGTTGTGTGTTTAGCGGCATAACTTTATCAAGGGGGCAATATGGCTGAAGGCAGTTTCGAACCCAAGATCGTCGCCTTTTTGTGCAACTGGTGCACGTACACTGGCGCCGACCTGGCGGGTACGTCGCGTATCCAGTACCCGCCCAACGTGCGCATCATCCGGTTGATGTGCTCTGGGTCGGTGGATCCCACTTATGTGCTCAAGCCGCTGCTGGATGGGGCCGACGGTGTCCTCATCGGCGGCTGCCATCCCGGCGACTGCCACTACCAGTCGGGGAATTACAAGGCCCGGCGGCGCGTGATTGCGCTCAAGGAGATCCTCAAGAATGCGGGTGTCGACGAGGATCGGGTGTGGCTGCGCTGGGTCAGCGCCTCTGAGGGGGGGCGCTTTGCCGAAACCGTCACAGAGATGGTCGAGTTCCTGAAGGAGAAGGGTCCCAACCCGAAGCGCCGGGAGTGGGCGGTGTAGGTCCGACCTATAAGAGGGGAGATGCAATGAGAACTGTGATTCCAGTTGAGGATAAGGATACACTGGCCGCTGTGCGTGGTTTCCTCAAGCGGCTGTTGGAGGAGCACGTGGTAGACGCGCTCCTGGTGCCGATGGAGACTCCTGCTGGGACGATCACGCCTGCACTGGTAGCCGACGCTGACTTGGTCGACGCGGCCAATCCGCTGGCTCCGGTGATGGGGCTGAACGCAGCGCGGGTGGCAGGCCGCGTTTCTATCCGCGAGCCCCGGGGGCGGATCGGGGTGGTGCTGCGCTCGTGCGAGATGCGGGCACTGGTGGAGTTGGTCAAGCTCAAGCAGGCGAGCCTGGACGACCTGGTGACGATCAGCGTGGATTGCCTGGGCACCTACGACGTGCCGGTGTACGCGGCGATGTGTGCCGACGGGGCGGATGGCAGACATCCGGCGGTGGATATGGCAGCGCTGTTGGCGACGGCGCAGAGCGGTGAGCTGGCTCCGCATGGGGGGTATGTCTTTCGGGACGCCTGCCAGATGTGCGAGAGGCCGCACTATGAGGGAGCTGACGTCACGTTGGAGTTGTTCGGTGCAGACCTGACGGCCGGCATCCCGGTCAGCCTGCCCGACGAGATGGCGGCGACGTTGGGGCTGGAACCGGCGGAGGCAGACGACCAGGGGAGGGCGCTGCGCAAGGAGGTGGTGGAGAAGGTGGTCACGGCTCGTACCCAGGTGCGCGACGCGCGTTTCGCCGAGATCCGCCAGCAGCTTGACGAGGAGGGTGTCGAGGGGGTCCTCGCCGCGTGCGTGCGCTGCCACAACTGCATGACTGTGTGCCCCATCTGCTACTGCAAGACGTGTCTTTTCAAGAGCCCTGTGTTTGACCACGAGCCGATGTTGTACATGAGCTGGGCGCAACGGAAGGGGGCCTACCGGTTGCCGGCCGACACGACGCTGTTCCATCTGACCCGGCTCAACCATATGGTATTGTCTTGCGTTGGCTGCGGGATGTGCACGAGTGACTGCCCGGCGGAGCTGCCGGTGGGGCGGGTTTTCCGCGCCATCGGACAAGAGGTGCAGCAGGTGTTCGACTATGAGCCGGGCTGCGACGTCGAGGAGCCGTTGCCGCTGGTGACCTTCCGCGAGGATGAGTGGACGGGGGTGGGGGAAGAATGACGGATGTAGTTCGACCAAGCTCACCACAGGCTGATCTGATCCCCGTTTACATCATGGGCAAGCGCTACATGGTGCCGCCGACGCTCACGATCATGAAGGCGATGGAGTGGGCGGGCTACACGCTGATCCGGGGCGTGGGCTGCCGGGGTGGCTTTTGTGGCGCGTGTGCCACGACTTACCGCATCCTGGGTGATCCGAAACTGTACTTTGGGCTGGCCTGCCAGACGGTGGTGCAGCCGGATATGTACCTGGCGCAGATTCCGTTCTTCCCGGCTCAGCGTGCTAGGTACGACATCACGCAACTGGAGCCGACTGCGGTGACCTTGTTCTCCACTTATCCAGAGGTGCTGCGCTGTCTGGGCTGTGGGGCGTGCACCAAGGCCTGTCCCCAGGACATTGACGTGCGAACCTACATGGCTGCCGGGATGAGGGGCGACGTCGCGGCGATGGCCGACCTGTCGTTCGACTGCATTATGTGCGGGCTATGCGCGGCTCGCTGTCCGGCCGAGGAGGCGCAGTACAACATTGCCATCCTGGCCCGGCGTCTCTACGGCCGCTACCTGGCACCCCGGTCCGAACATCTGCGGGAGCGGCTGGAGGAGATCGAGGCGGGTACGTTCGACGCCGATCTGGAGGAGTTGAAGGGCCTGGACGAAGAAGAGCTGGTGGCGCGGTACACGGCGCGGGACATTGAGCCAAAGTGAGGGGGGAACAGGAATGAGTGGTTCGACAAAGCTCACCACGAGCGGTTATCCGCACGAGATGCAGGATTCCATCCGCAAGGTCGAGGCCACGCGCGCCCGGCGGATCAAGGAGACGTTTCCGGCCATGAGCATGGAGGAACGGGAGGCCATTCTCGAGGCCTTCCATCCCGACTACAAGGAGGAGACTTTCCAGGCTATCCGGGTAGGCGTGAGCAAGGGACAGCGTATGCCGATCGAGTTGGCCAGGATCGTCGAAGGGCGACCCCACATCGAGCCTGGGTTTGACCTGAGCAGTCCCGCGGCCGAGACGGACGTGCTGGTGATCGGCGGTGGTGGGGCGGGGGCCTCGGCGGCGCTCCTGGCACAGGAGAACGGGGCCAGAGTCACGCTGGTGACCAAGTTGCGCTTTGGCGATGCGAACACGATGATGGCCCAGGGTGGCATCCAGGCCGCCGATCGGCCTGAGGACAACCCGGCTATCCATTACCTGGACGTGATCGGCGGCGGGCATTTTACGAACGTCCCCGAGCTGGTCGAGGCGCTGGTGATGGACGCGCCGTTTGTCATCAGGTGGCTGGAAGATCTGGGGATGATGTTCGACAAAGAGCCGGATGGGACGATGATGGAGCAGCACGGGGGTGGCACGAGCCGCAAGCGCATGCACTCGGCGCGGGACTATAGCGGGGCGGAGATCATGCGCACGCTGCGGGACGAGGTGCGAAACCGCGAGGATGGCATCACGGTGATCGAGTTCTCCCCCGCTGTTGAACTGGTGTTGGACGACAGGGGGCAGATCTCGGGTGCGGTGGTGATGAACCTGGAGACGGATGCTTATCACTTTATCAAGGCCAAGGCGGTGGTGCTGGCGACGGGCGGGGGTGGAAGGCTGCATTACCAGGGTTTCCCGACGACGAACCACCATGGCGCGACGGCGGATGGGGTGGTGCTGGCCTACCGCGCGGGCGCGCGCCTGGGCTACCTGGAGTCGATGCAGTATCACCCCACGGGTGCGGCGTTCCCGGAGCAGATCGTCGGCCTGCTGGTGACGGAGAAGGTGCGCGGTCTGGGGGCGCAGCCGGTCAACAAGGACGGTGAGCAGTTTGTGTATCCACTGGAGCCACGGGACGTCGAGGCGGCGTCGTTTATCCGCGAGTGCAAGGAACGGGACAACGGGATGGTCAGTCCCACGGGTCAGCCTGGGGTGTGGCTGGATTCGCCGATGATCGAGCTGATCCAGGGCCCCGGCACGATCCAGAAGGCGCTGCCGGCGATGGTGCGCCAGTTTGGGCGGTTTGGCATTGACATCACGAAGGAGCCGATGCTGGTCTATCCGACGCTGCACTATCAGAACGGCGGCGTCCAGTTGCGGGCGGATACGTCGACGGATATCCCGGGGCTTTTCATCGCCGGCGAGGTGAGCGGCGGCGTGCATGGGCATAACCGGCTGATGGGCAACAGCTTGCTGGAGATCACAGTTTTCGGGCGGCGCGCGGGTCGCTCGGCCGCGAGCTACGTGCCGGGGGTAAAGTTGGGGAAGCCCTCGTTGGCTCACGTGGAGGGTTGGAACCGGGAGCTGGAGGAGGCCGGGGTGGAGCCAGGTGTGATCGCCCCGATCTTGCTGCCCGATTATACGCGGCGGGAGTAAACGTTTTGACACGGATTGGCAGGATTAAGACGGATAGGACGCCCTGCTGCCCGATTGCACACGGTGGGGGTGAGCGTCGCTTCGCTTAGTGCGCGTCGCTGCGCTTATAACGACAAGGAGAAGACATTGATGCGCAAGGAGCCTGTGGGAGCTGTTTTGGTCGTTGGTGGTGGCGTGGGCGGCATGCGGGCGGCGATTGATCTGGCCGAGGCCGGCCTGAAGGCCTACCTGGTGGAGACGCTGCCCTGGCTGGGCGGCCGGGTGGCACAACTGGGCTATATGTTTCCCACGCACGATTGTGTCCTGTGCCGGGGTACCTCCGACCATGGCTACGGCTGCACGCGACCGGCGATCTCGCCGGCTTTCCTGGACAACAACCTGCATCCCAACATCGAAATCCTGGTCAACACAGACCTGATCAACGTGGCGGGGTATGCCGGGGATTTCACGGTGACGCTGCACCATCGTCCGACCTACGTGGATGCGGGACGGTGCATCAACTGCGGGCTGTGTGAGGCTGTGTGCCCGGTGTCGCTGCCCAGCCCGTTCCAGGTGGGCCTGGCGGCCCGCAAGGCGGTCTACAAGATGGCGCCCCGGGCGCTGCCAGATGCATACGTCGTGGACAAGGTGCCGCGCTGCGAAAGTTGCGGTCGCTGCGAGACGGTGTGTCCCACCGGGGCGATCGATCTGGGCGAGCAGGAGACGGACTCTGATCTCAATGTGAGTGCGATCATCCTCTCACTGGGGTATGAGATATCGGACCCGACGGAGTACGAGGAGCTGGGGTATGGTCGCTATCCGAACGTGATCCACTCGATGCAGTACGAGCGGCTGGCCAGCCGCTCCGGGCCGACGGAGGGGATCGTGATGCGTCCCTCGGACGGGGCGTTGCCGCGGCGGATCGCCTGGCTGCAGTGCGTGGGCTCACGAGACGAGAAGCATCCCTATTGTTCGTCGATCTGCTGCATGTACGCCACGAAGGAGGCGATGCTGGCCAAGCAGCGGTCGTCTGTTGAGGCTGGGGGCGTCCACTGCCAGATTTTCATGATGGACGAGCGGGCGTTTAACAAGGAGTTCAACGCCTACTATGAGCAGGCGCAGAAGGAATATGGGGTGGAGTACACGCGGTGCCGTATTTCGGCGATCACGGAGGACCCGGAGACGCACGACTTGATTCTGCGTTACCCGGAGCCGGACGGCAGGTTCGTCGAGGGTCGCTTCGAGATGGTGGTGCTCTCGGTGGGGGCGAGGCCACCGAAGGGGGCTCGAGATCTGGCCGACCTGCTGAGGATTGAGCTGAATCCCTATGGTTTCTGCGAGACGGACAAGTTCTCCCCGCTGGAGACGAGCCGGCCGGGTATCTATGTGTGTGGGACGTTTGCCTCGCCGAAAGAGATCGCGGAGACGATCCTGGACGCGGCGGGCGCGGCGGGTGACGTGATGCGACTGCTGTCGAGCGAGGTGGGTGGCAGGGCGTATGGGCGGGAGTATCCGTTCCTGTGTGAGCCGGGCCAACTGGGGCCGGAGCGGGACGTGACAGGGGAGGAGCCACGGGTGGGCGTGTTCGTGTGTCGCTGCTATCCGAGCATCGCGGGGACGGTGGACACGGAACGGGTGGCTGATTTCGCCGCCGGCTTGCCGGGCGTGGTTCACGTCGAGACGACGGATTATGCCTGCCTGGATGAGGGGCAGGAGCAGATCAGGCAGGCGATCGAGGCGCACGGGTTGAACCGGGTGGTCGTGGCGGCCTGTAGCCATCGCACCCACGAGTCGTTGTTCCAGCGGATCGTCCGCCAGTCCGGGCTGAACCCTTACCTGGTGGAGATGGCGAACATCCGCGAACATTGTGCCTGGCCGCACGTGGACGACCCGGCGGGAGCGACGCGTGGGGCGAAGGAGTTGGTGCGGCTGGCGGTGGCGCAGGCGCGGCTGGCCGAGCCGGTGTACAAGCAAGCGGTCGAGCCCGTCCGGCGGGCGCTGGTGATCGGAGGCGGGGTGTCTGGTATGACGGTGGCGCTGGACATCGCCGATGCTGGATACGACGTGACGCTGGTGGAGCGGGAGGGGGGGCTGGGTGGCAATTTGCAGCACATCTACTATGTGGCGGAAGGGGACAACCCGCAGCGGTTGCTGCGCGATCTGACGAATCGGGTGCTGGGCCATCAGAGAATCGACGTGATCATGAACGCGGAGGTGGTGGCCAACGAGGGGAGCCTGGGGGCGTTCCGTTCCACGGTCCGCACGGCGCTGGGGGAGGTGGAGGTGGAGCACGGCGTGACGATCGTGGCGACGGGCGGGCAGGAGTGGCGGGGGGACGTGTACTTGCTCGGCCAGGACAGGCGGGTGGTGACGTCGCTCGACCTGGAGGAGATTATCACGCACCGGCCGGAGCGGATCGCAGATTTGAAGGAGATCGTGTTCATCCAGTGTGTGCGGCGGCCGGGCGAGGTGGAGTATTGCAGCCGGACGTGTTGCACGAACACGATGAAGAACGCGATCCGGATCAAGTTGCTGAACCCGGAATGCCGGGTGGTGGTTCTGTACAAAGACATTATCACGTACGGGTTCAGGGAGCAGTTCTACACGGAGGCGCGGCAGCGAGGGGTGATGTTTGTCCGCTACGACGACGCGCATATGCCGCAGGTGGGGGTGGCCCCCCCAAGCCCCCCCCTGGGGGGGGGGGAGAGGGGGGGGTTGGAGGTGGTGGCGTGGGAGCCCTCGCTGCGACAGGAGGTGGCATTGCACCCGGACTTGTTGTCGCTGAGCATGGCGATCGAGCCAGCGGAGGGGACGGAGAAGTTGGCCCGCATCCTGGATCTGCCGCTCTCGAGCGAGGGGTTCTTTATGGAGGCCCACCTGAAGATGCGGCCGATGGACATGGCGAAGGAGGGGGTGTTCGTCTGTGGGATGGCCCATTATCCCAAGTTCATCGAGGAGTGTATCACGAACGCGCAGGCAGCAGCCTGCCGGGCGATCACGATCCTGGCTACGCCGCGGTTGTACATCGGCGGCGTGGTCTCGGTGGTGGACCAGAGCAAGTGCGTGGGTTGCCTGACGTGTGTGCGGACGTGTCCCTTTGGGATCCCCAAAGTGCGGTATTCGGACGTGGGGGTGGGGGAGATCAAGGGGGCGGCGACGATTGACCCCTCGTTGTGTACGGGATGCGGTACGTGCGCGGCAGAGTGCCCGGCGAAGGCGATCCAGTTGGTCGCGTATCGGGATGAGCAGATCATGGGACTGCCGTTGGGGGCGTGGGCAGAAGAAGCGGTGCGACCGCGTGCGACCGCGGCGGTCGCCCAGACGACAAGGAGTGCCTATGAGTGAGCAGGAGGGGCCAGGCAACGGTTTCGAGCCAGCGATCACGGTTTTTATGTGCATTTACTGTGCGTACATGGCCGCCGATACTGCCGGCGCGCTGCGGATCAGGTACCCGGCGAACGTCAAGCTGGTGAAGCTGCCATGCACGGGCAAGACGGACACGCGTTACCTGCTGGAGGCGTTCGAGCAGGGGGCGGATGGGGTGTGCGTGGTGGGCTGCCCGATTGGGAACTGCCACCACGTGGATGGAAACAAGCGCGGGCTGGCGCGGGTGAAGCGGACGAAGCAGTTGTTGGATGAGGTCGGGTTGGGCGGTGACCGGCTGGAGATGTACTTTGTCTCTGGCGGGATGGGGATGACTTTCGCGAACGCGATACAGGAGATGACAGAGCGTCTGCGGCAGTTGGGGCCGAACCCACTTTCTTGGCTCTCATAGCGCCTGGCCAAGGCGTAGGAGGAGAGATGATGGACAAAGATGCAGGTGGCAGGCATGACAAGACGGTGGGGGCGGCTATGGTTGTCGGCGGAGGGATTGCCGGCATCCAGGCGTCGCTGGATCTGGCCGAGGCTGGCTACAAGGTGTACCTGGTGGAGAACAAGTCGGCCATCGGCGGGCACATGGCACAACTGGACAAGACGTTTCCCACGAACGATTGCGCGATGTGCATTGTCAGTCCCAAGTTGGTGGACTGTGGCCGCCATCGCAACATCGAGTTGCTGACGGACAGCGACGTGGTTGGTATACAGGGGGAGGCGGGGGATTTTACGGTGCGGGTGCGGACGCGCCCGCGCTACATCGACCTGGACAAGTGCACGGGGTGTGGTGATTGCGCCGAGGTTTGCCCTGTGATCATTCCGGGTCATTTTAACGAGGGATTGGCGGTCCAGCGAGCGGCATACAAGCTGTACCCGCAGGCGGTGCCGAGCGGTTACGCGATCGAGAAGCGGGGTATCGCTCCTTGTCGGGATGCCTGTCCCGCGGGCCAGCGGGCGCAGGGTTACATCGCGCTGATCCGGGAGGGGCGGTACGAGGACGCGCTGCGGGTGATCAAGGAGGACAACCCATTCCCCGGCATCTGCGGGCGGATCTGCAACCACCGGTGTGAGGAGGCGTGCAACCGGGGCAAGCTGGACGAGGCGATCAACATCCGGGCGCTGAAGCGGTTCGTCACGGACCAGGTGTATGCGCAAGCGCGCGCGCCCGAAACGGGCGATTTGACACGGATCAGCAGGATTAACACGGATCACAGGACTGGAACGGATGGGGCGGGCGAACCCGGCGCGGGGCGGGTGGCGGTGATCGGGGCGGGCCCGTGCGGGCTGACGGCGGCGCAGGATTTGTGCAAGCTGGGATATGGGGTGACTGTGTTCGAGGCGCTGCCTGTGGCGGGCGGGATGTTGCGGGTGGGGGTGCCCGAGTACCGGCTGCCGTCGTGGATCGTGGACCGCGAGGTGCAGGATATCGTGGACCTGGGTGTGGAGTTGCGGTTGAACACGCGCGTGGACAACCTGGACGATGTGTTCGCCGAGGGGTTCGAGGCGGTCCTGGTCGCGGTGGGGGCGCACGAGGGTGTCCGGTTGCCTATCCCTGGGGCGGACCTGGAGGGGGTGCTGCTGAACACGACGTTCCTGCGCGACGTGCGGCTATCGCAGTTGCAGGGTGGGCAAGATGCGCCGGAGCTGGGGACGCGGGTGGCGGTGATCGGGGCGGGGGACGTGGCGATGGACGTGGCGCGTACGGCGGTGCGGCTGGGTTCGGAGGTGCACGTGTACTACCGGCGCACGCGCGAGGAGGCGACGGCGGACGAGGAGGAGATGCGCCACGCGGAGGAAGAGGGCGTGGTGTTTCATTGGCAGGTGACACCGGAGGAGATTATCGGGGATGGGAACGGGCGCATGGGGGGGATGAGGTGCGTGCGCACGGAGCAGGGTCTGCCGGACGACACGGGCAGGCGGCGGCCGGTGCCGATCCCGGGGTCGGAGCATTTCGTGCCCTGCGACAATGTGATCTTTTCGGTGGGCCAGCGGGCCGGTCTGGCTTTTATCCCGGAGAGCGCGGGGGTGGGCATCACGCGGGAGCAGACGGTGGCGGTGAACCCGAACACGCTGGCGGCGACGCGGCGGGGGGTTTTTGCGGCGGGAGACGCGACGACGGGGACGGCGTTCGTGATTGAGGCGGTGGCCTCGGGCCATCGGGCTGCGGAGTCGATCGATCGCTATCTGCGGGGGGAGGAGCTGGAACCGCCGCCCGAGCCTCGGCTGCCGGTGGTGGAACTGACGCGGGCGGAGATTGAGGAGCGAATCGCGGCGGGGGAGGTGCAGGTCCAGAATCGCGTGCCGATGAGCGAGCTGGCGGTTGACGAGCGCGTTTCGACTTTCGAGGAGGTGGTGGCGGGTTACGACGAGAGTGGCGCGCAGGCGGAGGCGGCGCGGTGCCTGGCGTGCGGGGTGTGCTCCGAGTGCCTGAGTTGCGTCTATACGTGCCAGGCGGACGCGGTGGAGCACGATATGGTGGAGCGGGTCGAGGAGGTTCAGGTCGGCGCGGTGGTGCTGGCGCCCGGGTACGAGGTGTACCAGGCTGAACAGGCGGCAGAGTATGGCTGGGGACGATATCCCAACGTGGTGACGGCGCTGCAGTTCGAGCGGTTGCTGAGCGCGTCTGGGCCGACGCTGGGGCACGTGCAGCGTCCTTCCGACGGGCAGGTGCCGAAAAAGATCGCGTTCCTGCAGTGTGTGGGCTCGCGCGATCAGACCCACGACTACTGCTCGGCCGTCTGCTGCATGTACGCGACGAAAGAGGCGATACAGGCATGCGAGCACGAGCCGGAGACCGAGGTGCACGTGTTCATGATGGAGATGCGGGCGTTCAGCAAGGGGTACGAGGAGTACTACCGCCGGGCGCAGGAGCGGTACGGCGTGCGCTACGTCCGCTCTCGGATTTCGTACGTGAGGGAGGACCCGAGGACGCATAATCTCGTCTTGAGGTATGTTGGGGAGCAAGGGAGCAAGGGAGCAGAGGGGCAGGGGAGCAGGGGAGCAGAGGAGCAGGGGAAATCTCCAATCTCTAATCTCCAATCTCTAATCCGCGAGGAGGAGTTCGATCTGGTGGTGCTCTCGGTGGGGATGGAGATCTCGGAGGGTGTGCGGGAGTTGGGGCGGCGGCTGGGGGTGGAGCTGGATGAGCACGGGTTCTGCCGCACGCTTCCCTTCCAGCCATTGCAGACGAGCCGGGCGGGGATATTTGCCGTCGGGCCGTTCCGCGAGCCGAAGGATATTCCCGAGTCGGTGGTGGATGCGAGCGGCGCGGCGGCGGCGGCGGGGGCGGTGTTGGCGCGGGCGCGATGGACACGGACTGAGGAGGTGGAGTACCCGCCGGAGCGGGACGTGACGGGGGAGGAGCCGCGGGTCGGCGTTTTCGTGTGCCACTGCGGGTCGAACATCGGCGGCTTTCTGGACGTGCCGTCGGTGGCGGGGTACGCGTCGACGCTGCCGGGGGTGGTGCACGCCGAGGATAACCTGTACACGTGTTCGCAGGATTCGATCCAGCACATCACGGAGCAGGCGCTGAGCCTGGGGCTCAACCGGGTCGTCGTTGCGTCTTGCACGCCGCTGACCCACGAGCAGTTGTTTCAGGAAGCAAGCCGCCAGGCGGGGTTGAACCCCGGCATGTTCCAGATGGCGAACATACGCAACCAGTGCTCGTGGGTACACCCTGATGCGTGGGACGCGGCGACGGAGAAAGCCAGGGACCTGGTGCGGATGGCGGTGGCGAAGGCGCTGCGATTGGAACCGCTTCGCAAGACCGAGGTGCTGGTGGAGAAGGCGGTCCTGGTCGTGGGCGGCGGGGTGGCCGGCATGACGGCGGCGCTGACGCTGGCCGACCAGGGTTTCCCGGTGCACCTGGTCGAGCGGGAGGAACGGCTGGGGGGTAATCTGTGGAATGTCAGGATGCTGGCGGAATGGGGGGGGAGGGAGGTTTCAGGTTTCAAAGTTTCAGGTCTCAGGTTGGGTGGCGCCGACGCAGCCGGCAGCGATGAACCTGAAACCTTAAACCTGAAACCTGAAACCAGGCTTGTGTGGCGCGATCCCCGGGCATTCAACCAGCAACTGGTCGATCAGGTGGAGGGCCATCCGCGGATCACGGTGCATCTGCGGAGCGAGTTCCTGGAGAGCAGCGGTTTCGCCGGCAATTTCACCTCGCAGTTGCGCGGCCCCACCCCCCCCCAGCCC
>DATKTN010000057.1:0-10430 GCA_035531135.1 Anaerolineae bacterium | reverse complement strand
TCTGCCCGGGGCACCAGCGCGGCCACCGAGTCCACGACGATGACGTCCACCGCGCCGGAGCGGATGAGCGTCTCGGCGATCTCCAGCGCCTGCTCGCCGGTGTCGGGCTGGGAGATGAGCAACTCGTCCACGTCGACGCCGCACCTGGCGGAGTAGGCGGGGTCGAGCGCGTGCTCCATGTCGATGTAGGCGGCCACGCCACCGCGCTTCTGGGCCTCGGCGACGATGTGTTGGGCGAGCGTCGTCTTGCCCGCACCGTCCGGCCCATAGATCTCGCTGACGCGGCCCCGGGGGATGCCGCCGACGCCGAGCGCGCGGTCGAGCGCCAGCGCGCCGGTGGGGATGACGTCGATCTGCAGGTGGGTCGCCTCCCCCAACCGCATCACCGTGCCATCGCCAAAGCGCTTGGTCAGGTTCGCCAGCGCCATCTCCAACGCTTTTTCAGCTCCATCCTTGCTCATGCTGCCCTCCTCTCTGTACTTAACGATTTTGGGCTTGGTGCTACGACGTTACTTCTGGCAAAGAGACTTCCAAAGTCTCTATCAGCAGTGCTGTATGGCACAAAACGGCTCTTTGCAGTGATCTGATAGGATGCCAAAAGCTACTCCAAGACTTTGGAAGTCTGGTGTCGCTCAGAGTCGCGTTGTAGTATTAGTGTAGCACAAATGTTCTATCTTGTCAAGTGCGATTTGCGAGTTGTGGTCGTCGAGATGCTCACGTCGTCCAGGAAGAAACTGCTGCGCCAAAGCCAGTCGGTCTCGACCACAAAGCACAGCTCCACCGTCTGCCCGCGCCAGCCCGTGACGTCTACCTGCTGGTATTCCCACCCTCCCGTGTTGCTGGCCTCGCACAGGTTGTACGTTTTGAGAACGTCTGGTCCAAAGCGGATGGTGGCATAGTCGTAATTACACCAGTCCTCGGAGATGGTCCAGTACCAGTAGTTGAGCGTGATGGCGTCGGATGGAATGGTGATCTGCTGGGAAAGTATCGAGGTTTCGTCGTCGTCCCATCCCAGCCACGCGGCCCAGCTCCCGCCGTGTGGGAATACGGACGAGGCCAAACCCGACGAGCTTTGGATGAGTGGCCATCCACTGCTGGAGTACTCGCTCCAGGAGCCATCGCGGCCGCCCTCGAAGTCACCGTTCGAAAGCGTGTGGGCTGCCCCGCTGCCTCGCGCGACCATCGGCAAGTAGACCCTGTCCGGGGTGACGGGGGGGCTGTGAACGACATAGTTTGCCGCGAACCCCACGTTGGATGTTCTGTAACGGACGCGCATGTAGCCGCTCTCGCCCCAATCAGGGCCCCAGGAGTTTCGCAGGATCCACGCCTGCTCGGAGTCATCCCAGCCCACGAGGACAACGGCGTGGTTGACCACGAGATTACACGTCTCGTGGGTCTGGAACACCCCACCGGTATAGTCTCTAAAATGATCGCCCATACACACGGCGGCTGCCACCGGCCCATGGGTGTAGATGGCTTGCTTGATCGCGTCCACGGAGGGGACTCTGTCTCCATCTCCAACGTAATCCCAGGAGGTGATCTTGTAAGGATGTGGGTATGGTCCCGAGCAGGGGATCTCTGATGCCTGGTAGCGGAACGCCGACTCCAGCACTGCTCCGGCCTGTGACTCGCCTGGTGGCCTCCTGTTCCAGTGATAGTCGTGGGCCCACCAGCCGCCATCACAGCCCCAGTCGTGGGTGTTGCAGGAAAGCAGGTATTGCTCCGCCAGGTCAATGGTCCCCGCGCCTTCCGTGTACTTGATCCACGCCTCGAGCGGCCCTACCGTCGCGAACGCCCAGCAGCTTCCACACCGCCCCTGGTCCCTGACCGGCGGGCATCCCCTGTGCGTGTCACACCAGTTGTAGGCACTGGGGACGCCGGGCAGAGAGGAGGGGAATGTGACCTGCCGGGGTGTTGGGCCGTGCCACTGCCGGTCATTCCGGTGTTCGAAAGCGGGAGTGGGGGACGGAGGCGGCAGCGGTGGGCTGAGAATCGCACATACGTCCGCCAGATCCAGGCCGTCGGGCTGGACCGAGATTACCACGGTTGGTGAGGGATCGGCCTGCCATGCCCGCCGATAGGCCAGGCGCAAACCGGCCTGCCCTGTCTCCATAGCCCTGAGCTGGATGACCTGCCTGGCCGGGACCCCCAGCCCCTTTGACACCTGGTGTGTTTCTACCCCGCCCACCTGGGTGAGCGCATCCCCGCCCTGCATCTCCACCCCCCACGAATAACCCGTGGAGGGATTACCCGGCAGCGTGATCGCCACCCTCTGGCCCGTGCGGACAGCCCCGCGTAGCTCCAGCGCCACCGGACCCGCGAGACGTTCGACGACGTCTCCGGCGTGGAGCGCCATGTCCGCGATCTCGGTCGCGTCCTCTCCTTCCAGTGAAAAGACGTAGACGGTGGCCGGTTTCTCACCCCGGGCCTTTCGCCAGGTGTAGCGAATCCCATGGCCTCCCCACATCGCTGCTGCATCCCGTCGTACCTGTGCATCCAACGTTTCTTCCAAATCGGACGACGCCAACGACCGGGGGGCGCAGGTGACGAGTGCCTCACCCTCCCACGTCCCATCCGGGCGAACGACGATCGAGATCTCCATCGGTTCCCGGCCGCTGCTGGGCGGGGCCGAAGGGGGTGGCGATCCTGCAGCACGGATCAGGCGGGTGCTGCCGACCAGCAGCATCAGCAAGCATAGCCAGCCGGGTAGCGTTTTCTTGAGCACTTTAACCTCCGGTGTGAATGAGCGATGATGCACGCCCTGTCCTGGGAGTTCAATACCACTTGGTCATCATATGAGTAGAATACATCAAATGACGTGTGCCTTCAATAGGAATTCTTGGCTATTCACTCCGCGCGGCTGCGCCCGTTGACTCAATACTCGCGGGAGAGCAGGTGACGATTGCCGATGCGCACGGTGTGCAGCCCGGCCGCGCGAGCGGCAGCCTCCGCCTTCTCCGCGTGGCGCACGGAGGTGGGGGGCAGGTCGGCAAACAGGAATTGGGGGGCGAACCCGAGCAGCACGTAGGGGATCGCCGGGTTGAGGGCGGCGATCGTGTGGGCGATGCGGCCCACTTCCTCGGCGTCCACGTAGCCGGGCACCAGCAGCGTGCTGGCGACGACCGGCGGCGGGACGGGGCGCTCGTCGAAGCGAGCGGCGGCCCGGCTTAAGTTCTCCAGCGTCCGTTCGTTGCTGACGCCGGTGAGCGCCCGGTGGAGGTCCTCGTCGTGCGCCTTGAGGTCGAACTTGACGCAGCCGCCGGTCGCCAGCGAGAGATCGAGCGCCCGGTCCATCAGGCGCGGATGCGCGGTGCCGTTCGTCTCCCAGCAGACGACGACGCCGCGTTCGGCGAGCTTTCGGCTGGCCGCCAACGCGTGCGCCATCTGGCTGGCCGGGTCGCCGCCAAAATAGCACACGCAGTAGGTGCGCGGGTTGGCCGCGTCGGCCAGCTCGGCGGCCGTGAGCGTCGTCGAGCCAACCGGGTCGGCCTCGCGGTAGTGCCAGTTCTGGCAGAACAGGCAGTCGGCCGTGCACGAAGCGTAAAAGACGGCCAGGTTGTGCTGGCCGCGCTGCGCGTGCCCGGCACAGAAGGGATCGGCGACGCAGTTGGTCGGCAGCGGGTCGCGGTACCAGTGGAGCAGGCCCCGGGCGGGGACGCCGGCCAGGTGGTGCAGTCTCCCCTCGCGCACCTGGCGCAGCCCGCAGTAGCCGCGTTCCCCCTCGCCGATGACGCACGCCTGCGCGCACAGCCCGCAGCGGCGGCCATCCTCCGCGCGCGGAGGTCGCTCCGGCAGGCCAAAGAGGCGATGGGCGGCGGCGTGGGCGGCGTCGGCGACCGGCAGCGCCTCCTGGGGCCGGTCGCGGATGCAATCCCGGCACACGCCCAGTCGGGCGGCGATGAGGCGCGAGCGAGCGCCGCATAGCCTGCACGTCTGCTCAGGAAGAGGTTCGTCCACCGGGGCGTGCCACATCGCTCAGTACCTGCTGCACAAAGTCGCGGGCGCGGAGAAAGACCGCGACGTCTTGGACGTGGGCGGGCTCGAGGATCAAGGGCCCAGCGTAGCCGGCGGCGTGGAGCGCGCGCGCCACCGCGGGCCAGTCGAGCGTGCCCTCGCCAGGGGGCAGGTGGCGCGGCCCGGCCGGCGCATAGTCGGCCAGGTGCACTGTCGTGAGGCGGCTGTCCATCGCGCGGATCAGCGCCGCCGGGTCGGTGTCGCTTTCGGCGGCCTGGAAGGTGTCGAACGTGAACCCGACGGGCAGGCCGGCCTGGCGGATCGCCGCGACCTGCTCGGGCGTGCGCAGGTAGCACCAACTGACGTTTTCGATGCACAACTGGACCCCGGCGGCCTGGGCCTGCCCGGCGGCCCAGGCCGTGCTCTCGAAGAAGGCGGCCACCAGGTGGGGGTTGCCCAGGCCGTAGCGCAGCCCGTGCCAGGTGAGCGCGCTGACTTCCAGCATGGCGGCGACCTCCAGCAACTGTCGGAACCGGTCGCGCGTCTCCTCGATCAGCCGCGGGTAGGGGGTCCACAGGTCAAAGTAGGTGGCGTAGAGGTGAATGGAATGGACGCGCAGCCCCAGGTCGCGCCGCCGCCGGTCGAGCTCCGCGCCGAACGCGGGCGTGTACTCCTCCCCGGCCTGCAAAAAGACCTCGACGACGCAGAACCCCAGCTCCGCGATCGCCGTCAGCGCGTCCTCCGTCAGGTGCGTGGGGTAGAGCGCCGCCGTCGAAACACCGATCGTGTTCGTCATCCCATCTCCGTTGTCGGGCATTGTAACACCGGCAGGTGGAATGGTCAACCGCGCAAAAGCGCGATATCATCATGCATCACGCATCACGTTTCACGTTTCACGTTTCACGTTTCACGTTTGACCGCTTCACCTGACTTGAGTATACTACAGCCGAACACACACCACCAAGGAGGATTCGACACATGGCAAAGGTCATACAGAAACCTGGCACTGTTCTCTATCCCATCCCGGCCGTCCTGGTCAGTTGTGGCACCGGCGAGCGGGCGAACATCATCACGCTGGCGTGGGTGGGCACGCTCTGCTCGGAGCCGCCGCTCGTCGGGATCGGCGTGCGGCCGAGTCGCCATTCGCACGGCCTGATCCAGGAGGTGGGCGAGTTCGTCGTCAACCTGCCCGGTGCGGAGCAGGTCCGGTGGGTCGATTACTGCGGCGTCGTGTCGGGCCGCGACGAGGACAAGTGGGCGGCATGTGGCTTTACCCCGATGCCGGCCTCCCGGGTGCAGGTGCCCCTCATCGCCGAGTGCCCGGTCAGCATCGAGTGCCGCCTGCAGCAGACCCTCTCGCTCGGCAGCCACGACCTGTTCATCGGGGAGGTGGTGGCCGTCCAGGTGGACGAGGCCGTCCTCGACGGGCGCGGTCACCTCGACGTCGCAAAGGCCAGCCCGTTCGCTTACCTGAACGGCGAATACCGGCAGGTCGGGGAGCAGTTGGGCACGTTCGGCTTCTCGAAGAAGTGAATGAAGCTGAACGTCAGCAGTATCAGGCAGCGCTTGCAAAGGTTAGAGCAGTACATCGCCGAGTTAGAGAGGCAGTGGAAGAGGAGTCTCGATTGGGTGGATGAGAGGGATGAGAAGTGACGGGGGTCAGAGGTGAACACCAGTGAACGAGTATTTGATCAAGTTGTTCAGGGTACTCGACGAGCGCTTTGATGAAACCGATTTGCGGACGCTTTGCTTTGAATTGGGTGTCGACTATGGTGATCTGCCCGGCGCGACGGAGCAGGACAAGGCCAGAGAGTTGGTCTTGCATCTGGAGAAACATCGTCGCATCCACGAACTCGTAAAAGTCGGCAGGCAAACGCGTCCCGATATCCCCTGGGATGATTTAATCCGGGAGCGGTTGGAACAGCTCTATGGACAGGCACAGGCGACTTGCCAAAAGGAGCGATGGCAAGAGGTCAAGCGGCTCTGTGTAGAGATCGAGCGTCTAAGCCCAGATCATCGGGATGTGGCACAGCTCAAGGCCGCAGCCGAGACAGAGTTACAATTAGCCGGGCTCTACACGCAAGCCAGGACCGCTGGCCGAAAGAAACGGTGGCAGGAGGTCAAGCGGCTCTGTGCAGAGATCGAGGCCCTGAGACCAGGGTATCGGGACGTCGCCAAGCTCGAGGCCACTGCCGATGCAGCCTTGCTCAGACAGACCGCTGTTGAGAAGGCCCCCGTTGCCAGACCCAAGCCCAGAGTACCCCGGTGGATGTGGGTCTCCTTAGGGCTCGCCGGCTGTGTCGCGATTGTCGCGGGCATCATCACGTCCACCGGCCGGCAGCCCCCCGTTCTCACCGTCGAGAGCCACCGCGATGGCGACCCGGTAGACTATACAGAGAAGATGACGGGGACCTATCGCAACCTGAGTGCTGGCTGGCACCTGTGGGGAATCGTCCAGCACCCCGACGATGAATACTGGGTACAGGCACCTTTTATCCCCGAACAGCCTGACGGCGAATGGTGGATCGAGGCCCGTTTCGGCTCAGCGGGCACGCCCGACATCGGCAAATCGTTCAAATTCCATCTCCTGGCCGTCCAGGAGGACAGCGACGCTGAAACACTTTTGGAAAGCGCCCGGGCTCGCGACGGCTCTATCCAGAAACTTCCTAAAGGCCAGGTGTACCCTGGCGATTCTGTCCTGACCCTGTTCAGACGCAACCCGACCGGCCACTGGCTGGCCGACTTTTGGGCCAACGACGCCTGGGAGGGGAATCCCATGGCGACGCAGGAAATTACCACTACCTATCTCTTCCAGGAGTGGTGGGCTCCTCCCTGCGATGGCCTGCCCGAGACTGGTTGGACCGCTCGCTTCGTCCGGCGCGTTCGTCTCCCAGAGAGTGGCGAGTACTGCTTTTACCGCGTGCGCGATGACGAGGCCGACGTCTTTATCGATGGGGATGAACTGGACATCCCCCGAGACGCCGAGGACTGGACGTACGCCGAGTCGACGTGCCGCGAGCTGGGGGCCGGGGATCATGATTTCCGCGTGGATTTCGCCAACCTGGCGGGCGAAAGGGGCGTGGTCGAGTTCTGGTACGATGGCCCCGGCGTCCGCCCTCCGGCGGGACCACTGTCCGAGACCTGGCAAGCGGCTTTTTTCCCCACGACCGATCTGGACGGCACCCCGGTGTGGGTCACCAGCCTGCCTGGCCCTTTCCTCGACTATCGGCCGGCGGCTGGCGACGACGTCCCGGTGGTCAGCTTTGGCGCGATTTTCAGCCGCACACTCGCAGTCACCGAAACAGGCACTTATCGCTTTGAACTGGACCTGGACGACGGGGCGCGCTTTGCCATCGACGGCCAGGAGGTGCTGGACGAGTGGCACGGCGGCCCGGCGGCCTATGCCGTCGAACGGCGTCTCGATGCCGGCGCACACACCTTGCGCGTAGATTTCTACGAACGCCACGGCAGCCAATACGCCACTCTCACCTGGAAAGAGGTGCCCGGCCCTGTCCCGCCGGTTCAGCGTATCCTTTTCGCTTCTGACCGGGACGGCGACTATGACGTGTACGCGATGGATGCCGACGGTGCCAATCCAGTCAATCTGACCGACAACGCGCACCGGGACTATGACCCCGGCTGGTCCCCCGATGGGCGTCACATTGTCTTTGGGTCGACCCGAGAGGGTACGCCTCTGCTGTACGTGATGGACGCCGACGGCAGCAACGTGACGTCGCTGGGCGTGACCGGCTACCAGCCTCGCTGGTCCCCCGACGGTTCGCGCATCGCCTTCATCGCGGGCGCCGAGGGGATGCAGGAGATCTATGTGATGGATGCCGACGGCACGAACGTCGTCCAACTCACAAACAACGATGCCGCCGACTTTTCCCCGGACTGGTCGCCGGACGGTGCGCGCGTTGTCTTTGAGACGGACCGGGATGGGAACCAGGAGATCTATGTCATGAACGCTGATGGCTCCACCCCGGTCAATCTGAGTCAGAATCTGGATGCCTGGGATGGTACCCCTGCGTGGTCGCCCGATGGACGCACCATCGCCTTCCTTTCCAACCGGGATGGAAATGACGAGATCTACCTGATGGATGCAGACGGGGATAACCAGCGCCGGCTGACGAACCACGTGTTCCAGGACAAGTTCCCTGCCTGGTCTCCGGATGGACGGTATCTGGTCTTTGAAGCGACCGACCCGACGGATGACGGCAATGTGCAAATCCATCGCGTTGACGCGCTGAGAGGCGGGCGACTTGTAAGTCTTACCAACTGTTCCGGCAAACACGAACGTCCCCGCTGGTCGCCGCCTGGGTATGGCTACACGTTCGAGAACCTGACCGACGGTGACGACGTGAAAGAAGGCGCACTTGCCGTGGTAGGCGACTATGTGTGGACCGGTGGGAACGGGGGCGTGATGCGCTGGAACCGGGACAACCCTGGCCAGCAGCAGAGATTCACCTCGGAAGGCGGGCTGGCCGAGAACAGCGTCGGCGCCATCCTGGCGGAAAGCGAGACCACGCTCTGGTTTGGAACGGGCGGGTGGCCCTTTGGCGGCAGCGGGCTGAGCCGGTACGAGTTTGGCGAAGGGCGCGAGCATTGGCGGACGTACACCTCCGGCGATGGCCTGGCCTCAGACACGGTTTCCGATCTCTATCGGGACAGCCTGGGTCGCGTCTGGGCCGGCACGAAGGCGGGAGCACGGGTGTACGATGGGCAGCGCTGGACAGGATTCGGCCAGTTGAGGGACGAATGGGTGCGATGTGTGTATGAAGCCTCCGACGGCGTGTTCTGGTTCGGCCTCTCTGGCACCGGATTGGCGCGTTACGATCCGTCTGCATCAGGCGACGCCGCCTGGCAACGGTTTGATCTGATGGGGCTGCTGGATTCGGGCAATGAGGGCTACAGATTCGTTCTGGACGTCGTAGAAGGCTCGCCGGGTGAGCTGTGGATTGCTACCCACGCCGGCGTTGTCCACCACGACGGCGAAACGTGGCAACCTGTTGGGGGTGAGTTGGATGCCTGGACGCGGTCGGCCGTGCGCGATGTGGACGGCGCGCTGTGGTTTGGTACCACAAAAGGGCTGGTGCGGCTCGATGCCGATGGTCAGCACACCTACACCACCGCCGACGGGCTCACTGGCAGCGTCTATGCCTTGTCTCTGGACGACAGTGGCGTGCTGTGGGCAGCCGGCGGTGGGCTCAGCCGTTACAACCGCGAGGATGACAGTTGGACCGGAACCTATGCACACGATGACCTGGCGATCAATTACGTCAGTGCCATCCTGCAGGATGCCAGCGGATCTCTGTGGTTTGGGCACAATATCTTTTACGAGGAATATACGTGGGACGGTGGTGTGAGCCGCTACACCCCGGGAAGTGACGACGAGTGGCAGCACTTTAGCACCGGCGATGGGCTGAGCAAAAGCGCCGTCCACGTCGTCTATCAAGACCGTGATGGCACCTTGTGGTTCGGTTTCGACCGCGCAGGCGGCGGTGTGTGTCGCTACGACGTGGACCAGGAGCGCTGGCACTGCTACCAGGCTGATCCCACCGGGCTGGCCTCCGACGCGGTGGATTCCATCGTGCAGACCCGCGACGGGGCGCTGTGGTTCGGCACCAGCGGCGGCGGGCTGAGCCGCTTTGACCGCGAGCGCTGGGAGACCTTTACCCAGGCCAACGGCTACCGCTCAAGATTGCTTTCGGACCAGGTGCACTGCCTGGCCGAGGACGGCGCGGGAGCACTGTGGATCACCACCGACCGGGGTGTCAACCGCTTTTTCTACGAGACGGGCGAATGGGTGCCTTTTACCACGCGCAACAGCGACCTGATCGCGGATGAGGTGTTGGCCGTGACGTTGGACGGGGATAGCGGTATCTGGTTCGGCACGACCAGGGGGTTGAGCCGCTATGACGTGGCCCGCAGAAGGTGGCGCAACGTCCCAGGGACGCCGGCACTGCCTGACTGGGTTGACAATTGTACCCAGTCACTCCACGTGGACCGGTATGGCACTGTATGGGTCGGCACCAGCGAGGGACTGTATCGCTCCACGCCGGAGGGCGGCTGGCTGCGCCTCACAACCGCCAACGGGTTGGCCAGTAACCAGGTGCTCGCCGTTATCGAGGACGCCGACGGTGCGCTCTGGATCGGGACGCCGAGCGGCGTGAGCCGGTTGAGTGTGAGCGAGTAGATCGTTAGAGGCCGGGCGGCATCCCAAGCTGGACTGACCAGACTTGAGAGGAGTGTGATGACAAAACGGCGGAAGCACAGGCGGGTGAAGGGACAAGGCGGGCCGGCGCAGCGCGTTGGTCGGGCGCCGGCCCCGGCAAGCATACCAAGCGCCCAGACGTTCTTTCGGTTCCCACTGGCCGACGCTCAGACGAGGGATCTGTTGCGCCAGGCCACCTCTCGACTGAAGCCGGTCGTCTGGACGCGCGACCGAGAGGCCGTCGAGCAGATCGAGCGTACCG
>DATKTN010000056.1:0-3525 GCA_035531135.1 Anaerolineae bacterium | reverse complement strand
ATCCGGCTGCTGTACGCGACGCTGCTGGAGCAGGGCCGCATCCCGCCGATGGACGGCATGGAAGAGGGGACGCTGACGGAACCGTTCTGACAGGAAGACAGACAGGAGGCACGGCATGGAAGGCAAGGGTTGGACCGACGAAGTACGCAAGGCGTTCAAGCGACCGTTCCCGAAGGGCGCGGTGAAGTGGAAGGCACAGGCAACATCGAGCGACAAGACGCGGGCCCTGGCCGTGGCGTTCATCGACGCGCGGAACGTGATGGAGCGGCTCGACCGCGTTGTCGGGCCGGGGGAATGGGGCGACGAATACGAAGTCGTCATCGCCACGGGGGAGGAGTTCGTGGTCGAGTGCCGGCTCACGGTGCTCGGCGTGACCAAGGCGGACGTGGGCGACAGCTCGGCGTCTGGCGGCGGAGGCAACCTCGCCAAGACGGCCTACAGCGACGCCCTCAAGCGGGCGGCGGTCAAGTTCGGCGTGGGCCGCTACCTGTACGCGCTGCCGAAGCGGTGGGTCACCTACGACGCGCAGCACAAGCGGCTGGCCGAGGAACCACAGCTGCCGAGCTGGGCCATCCCCGGCGACGAGGACGACCTGGGCGAGGACGCGCCGTTCGAGGAACAGGCGGTGGAGGAAGTGACGAAGCCGCAGGCCGAGGCCCCGCTCAAGCCGCGCGAGGAAAAGGCGGCCGTGACCGCGACGGTGAACCCAGGGCAGTATATCCTCGACTACGGCAAGAAGCACAAGGGGAAGACGCTCGCAGCGATTCAGGCAGAAGATGCCAACTACCTGGCGTGGGTCGCGGACACGAGCAACGCCAAGCCCCCGGTCAAGCTGGCGGTCAAGGTATTCCTGGCATGGGGCGAGCAGCGCAAGGGGCAGGTTGCCGCGGCGAACGCGCCCGCGAACGCACAACCCGCCATGGACGGGATGCACTGGTCCACGGACGAGAAGACGCGAAAGCGGTTCTTCGGGAGTGTCCACAACCTGAAGGTCAAGGACGGCGAGATGCGCATCCTGCTCGTCGGATCGGAAGATGGGCATCTGGCAGATTACATAGGTTCCGTCGGCGACGCGCTGACGCTGATCCGCGAATGGGCCGTCGAGCAGGGGCGGATCGCCAGGTAGAAAGAAAGGAGCGAACGTGGTGGACGAGTACAAGATGGTCGGGTTCGACCTGGAGATCGCGGAGGACCTGCCGGAAGATGGCAACATCGACTGGTCGGTCCCCCTTGGTGTGACGTGCGCGGGACTGGCAACCGACCTTGTCCAGTCCTGGGTTGCGCCGGACATGGAGGGCGAGGGGTATGCCCCGCGAATCGCCGACATCAGCAAGCTGGTCGACAAACTGGTGCAGTACCGGCGGCGCGGCTTCCACATCGTTACATGGAACGGCATGGGGTTTGACTTCCGCGTGATGGCGCAGGACGCCAAGGGTGACGATCCCCTGTACGACCGCATCTGCGACCTGGCGTGGAACCACATCGACGTCGCGTTCCAGATGCGCGTCGAGAAGGGATACATGATCGGGCTGGACACGGCGGCCAAAGGATTGCGCGTCGAGGGCAAGACGGAGGGCATGTCTGGGGCGCTGGCCCCCCAGATGTGGCGCGAGGGCAAGGAGGCGCAGGAGCAGATCCTGGGCTATGTCGTCCAGGACGCGCAGGCGACGCTCAACGTGTACAAGGCCCTGCGCACCCAACGGATACTGTATTGGACGACGCGGGCGGGGAAGAGGACCAGCTCGCCGTGGGTCCCGATGCTTGTTGACGCATTCGGGACGCCGAACGGGATCGTGGCCCCCTGGAGACTGCTGACCGTCAAGGAGGTCACGCAGCACTGCACGCCCGCGGACACGGGCTGGATGTCGTTCAAGCCAACGCCGCTGGAGGAGTACTACGGATGGACAGGAGTGTTCCCATGAATGACGAACGAGCAGTGGAGAGTGTCGATAGGCGCATGCTAGCCCGGTTCCTGCTCAGGTGGGAGACCGAGCGGACAGCGCTCGACGCGCTGGAGCGGGAGATCAAGGAACTCGTCCTCATGCTCGGGGAGACCCAGACCGTCGGCTACGTGAGTGCGAAGTACAGCAAGGGCCGCACCACGTACGACTACGAACTGGCGTGCCGGAATCACGAGGCGGACATGAACCCCGTGCTGGTGGCAAAGCACGCCAAGACGACGGTCGACTGGCGCGCGATGGCCCTGGAGTCCCTGGGGCTGGCGCAGGCGGAGATCCCCGTCGCGAAGGTCGGGGAACCGACCGTGTCTATCGGGCTGGTGAAGTAGGGGGTGAGCCGCCGGGCCTTGGGTCGCCGTGGTGGGTGTCCTCGGTCCGGCGGTGATCTTTTGAGGGAAGATGGAAGACATCCGCATCTTTGGCATGACAGCCACGGTATTCGTATTGGGCCTGTTCATAGGCACCAACTTAGGCGTTCTGATCATGTGTTTGGCAAGGATGGCAGCACCAAAGAAGGCAGGCGATGGAGGCGACGGCGAAGAATAACACGTGGCTGGTCTTCCTGGCCCTGGGCGCGCTGCTGCTAATCGCGCTGCTGGCCATGCCGCTGGAGCTGCCCCCCCTGGGGCAGGTGAAGCCCCGCGCGCATGCCGTCGAGCGGCACGGGGAGGACGCGGTCGCGGCGCGCAAGGCGGTCCTGACGTGCGGTGACGGGCTGCGGGCGCAATTCTGCCCTCGTACCAGTGTTCATGGACCTTCGGTCGCGTTCTGGTGCGAGACGGGCGGGTTTCTGTGCCCCGGCATGTACCTGACCCTCGGCGGCGTGGAGAAGACGTGCTTCACGCGGCCCTGCGAACAATGGAGAAAATGCAATGATTGACGGGAAGCTGGCGAACCGGTTTGTGGGCGGCGAGAGCCTGGAAGGCGACGAGGCGGCGGCGGTCATGGTCGAACTGACGACCTTCGGCGGCTGGCGCATGTGGGTCCAGGCGGCGCTGGCGAGCCTGGACGCCGGGGATCCCTGCGAGGCCGCGCGGCTGCTGGAACAACTGCTCCGCGAGTACGACGACGGGGCGTAGGGCCCGCGTTCATTGGGGGATGGAGACGGCCCGCGTGTGCGTTGCGCGGGCCGTTTTCGTTGGGCGGGGAAAGTCGCCGAAACTGGCTATTGACAACCTCCAGGTTTTGTGATACAATGTAACTGTAGAATGAAGGTTCACACAGACAGGAGACAATGAAATGGAACCCGTACAGGACATGAACGACGCCCAACTGGATGCCGAACTCGACGACCTGGCCGGGTACTTTGCTCATCTGGAGCGCCAGGGGCTTGAGGACAGCGACTACTACTCGGACGCCCTGGATCGCAAATATGCCATCTGGGCAGAGCAGCGCGCCCGCTGCCGCCCCGAGTTCCCAACCTACGTTGGATGGGATGGGCGAGAGCACGCAGAGTTCTAGGGACGAAGGGGCGCGCTCGCGCCCCGCTGGCTGCACCTGAGGTATCCCGATATCTCGGGCGCCGGGCAGAGTGTGGGGTTCGACTCCCCACAGGTGCAGCCAGGGG
>DATKTN010000055.1:0-2240 GCA_035531135.1 Anaerolineae bacterium | reverse complement strand
CAGGCACTGGCCCAGGGCAGGGGGCGCGTCGTCATCGCCTCGTCCCGGCCCGGCGAGGACTCGTGGGGGCTGCACGGGATGCGCAACAGCCTGTTCACCCACTACCTGCTGGAGGCATTGCGCGGGGAGGGGCGGACGCTGGGGGACGGCTACGTGCGCGTGTTCGACGTGTTCCGCCACGTCGCCGACCACGTCCCCGCCAAAGCGGACCAGCATCCCATCTTTAAGGCGGCGGCGATGGAGGAGGACTTTCCGATCGCGCTTAGAGTGATCAGGAGGCAAGAATGAATGGTTCAACGCGCATCAGGGGAAAAGTGCTTGAAGGGGACCACAGTCCACGTCCTTGGCCTGTGGTACGGCATGGACTGTGGCCTGCTCGGAGCATATCACTGTTCTTTCTCGTGGTTCTCGTGGCCTTGACGGCGGGTGGCTGTGGAGGGGAGCCATCTCCCACGCCCAGCCCGGAAGCGCCCGCGCCGACGGCTGCATCGCCCATTCCGGCATCTGTGCTGCCCACGCCAGTATCTGCATTACCTACGCCGGAGGAAGAAGGAGGTCCAGCGATGGTTTTCGAATTGACGAGCGCCGCCTTTGCCGCCGGGGAGCCGATTCCCCCCAAATACACGTGCGACGGCGACGACGTCTCGCCCCCGCTCGAGTGGAGCGATCCGCCCGCAGGCACGCAGAGCTTGGCCCTCATCTGCGACGACCCCGACGCGCCGGTGGGCACCTGGGTCCACTGGGTGCTCTACAACCTGCCGGCCGGGGCCCGCGCGCTGCCGGAGGCCGTTCCCGCGGACGCCGACCTGCCCGGTGGCGGCCGGCATGGGAACAACAGTTGGCGGAGGCTGGGCTATGGCGGCCCCTGCCCCCCCAGCGGCACGCATCGCTACTTTTTCAAGCTGCATGCGCTGGATACAGCGCTCGGTTTGGACGCGGGCGCTGGCAAGAAAGAGTTGCTCGGGGCGATGGAGGGGCACATTCTGGCTCAGGTGGAGTTGATGGGCACGTACAGCCGGCAGTGACGGAGGAATCGGACGCAGATTCTCGCAGATCTACGCCGATAGGGTGGCAAACTGCGTTTATCGGTGCATAGCACATGTATGAAGATTTGCGTCGGAGATGGTCTCCTCCGATGTGGGCTGTGCTCGTCAAGGCGACGGCGGGGGCGAAGGGCTTTCCGATCGCGCTCGTGGAGCATGACGCGTGACCTACCGCGGTCTCGCTACTTTCCCGTTGTTTGAAGGGAGGGTTGGGTGTGACCGACGAAATCCGATACGATGTCTTTTTGTCCCACAACAGCACGGACAGAGAAGCGGTGGAGATCATCGCCCGCCGCCTGCGGGAGGAGGCGCAACTGGTGCCCTTCCTCGACCGCTGGCACCTGGTGCCCGGCGAGCCCTGGCAGGAGGCGCTGGAGGAGGCGCTTGACGTCAGCCGCACCTGCGCTGTCTTTCTCGGGCCGGCAGGTCTGGGCACGTGGGAGAACGAAGAGATGCGCGCTGCGTTGGACATCCGCGCTGGTCGCCCCGGCTACCGAGTTATCTCGGTCCTCCTGCCCGGCGCGCGGTTCCCCAAGCAGGGGCGGTTGCCCCGCTTCCTGGCCCGTCTCACCTGGGTGGACTTTCGGCCAGGGCTCGACGACGCGCGGGCGTTGCACGAGTTGGCCTCTGGCATCCAGGGGGTGGCCCCCGGCCCGGAGGGAGGGACGGAGACTGAGACCGTGTGTCCCTTCCGTGGCTTGCGGGTCTTTGACGAGGAACACGCTCGCTTTTTCTTCGGCCGGGAGGCGCTGATCCAACATTCCGTGGAACAGTTGCGCGACGACCGCTTCTTGGTTGTGGTTGGCCCCTCCGGCAGTGGCAAGTCCTCGCTGGTGCGAGCTGGATTGGTGCCTCAGATTCGTAGCGGCGCGCTGCCTGCCAGCGACCGCTGGCCGGTCGTGCTCTTCAAGCCGGGACCGCATCCACTGGAGACCCTCGCTGCGCGGCTGGTCCCTCACCTGGACGAGGGTGCCGACTCCCTCACAGCGTGGAAGTCGCTGCTGGATGTGCTGAACAAGGATGAGCGCGGGCTGCACCGTGTAGTCCAGGTGGCGTTGGCCTCCCTGCCCGACAGCCTGCGTCTGATGCTGGTGGTCGATCAGTTTGAGGAGCTGTTCACTTTGTGCCAGGATGAAGAGGCCCGAGCGGGCTTCATCGCCAACCTGCTCTATGCATCGGTCATTGCTGGAGGACAGA
>DATKTN010000054.1:0-2575 GCA_035531135.1 Anaerolineae bacterium | reverse complement strand
TCTGGTCCTACCTGCACGCCAGCCACCAGTCGGCGGGGGTGGTCGACCAGTGCGGCGATCCGGCCCCGTTCCCCGGCTGCGTCACGCTGTGGAAGAGCCACGACGGCGGGCTCCACTTTGCGCTCGAGAACCCCGTGTGTCTGTTCGCCTGCGCCACGTGTCCCTGCGACCCCGGCCGGGATCACACCCAGCAACAGCAGTATCCACGCGTGTTTTTTGACGCCGACCGCGCCTACATGGTCTACGAGTGGGGGGCGGGCACGCTTATGCGCACCTCTGCCGATGGGATCAATTGGTCGGCCGAGGCCCACGTGCCCGGCACCGGCCAGTGGAACGCCGACCCGGGAACGTGTGCCGAGGCTGAATCCATCGGTGAGCACCCGAACATCTACGCAGAAACGGAATTCGGGAACTGCCTGGTGGGAGCGCCGCCAGGTATCTACGTCGAAGGGGGTTTACTCTACGTCTTTGTCGGGCTGGGGCGCGATCCAGGCCACATGGGGTGCACCGTGGGCAACAAGTACGCCGGAGCAGGGGCTTTGCGCAAGTGCGCGTCCAACCCGCTCTTCGGCGCGGAACTGGGCTACGGCCCGGTTGAGGCCCTGGGGGCGGCGGCCAACCCCTATTTCGAGTTCCGCACCATCTCCTCCGCCGACGTGGTGCGGGTGGGCGATCACTACTACATGGCCTACGAGGGGGTGCGCGGCCCCAGCAATCCGACTGTCGTGGACGATCAGTTCGGGCTGGGTTTCGCCCGCAGCGTGGGGCCAGCGATTGACGGGCCATGGGAGAAATACCCCGGCAATCCGGTGATCATGGACCTGGCCAACAACTGGGGGATCGGCCACGCCGACATCGTCCTCGTCGGCCCGGCGACGTACCTCTACACGGCCACGTCGCCCTCGACCCGCGGGCGGTACGTGTTGGTGCGGCGGTAGCCGTCCCCGCAACACATATCACGGTTCACGCATCACGCATCACGCATCACGCATCACGTTTCACGTTTCACGTTTCACGCATCACGCAACACGTAATCCGTGACGTGTAACATAGAGGTATCCTATGCGTCCATCCATCCACCACATCGCCATCGCCGTGCACGACCTGGATGCGGCGCTGGCTTTCTACCGTGACGCGCTGGGGCTGGAGATGGCCGAGCGCCGTGAGGTGCCCGAGGAGGGGGTCGAGATCGCGTTTCTGCCCGCTGGCGATGGGGAGATCGAGTTGCTCCGGCCCCTGGACGAAGCAGGCGGCGTGGCCCGCTTCCTGGAGCAGCACGGCGAGGGACTGCACCACGTCTGCCTGGCGGTGGAAGATATCGAGGCGGTCGTGGAGCGGTTGCGCGCCGCCGGCGCGCAGCTCCTCAGCGAGGGGCCGCGCGTGGACGCGCACGGCACCCGCTACGTCTTCGTCCACCCCAGGTCCGCCCGCGGCGTGCTGTTGGAGCTCTACGAGGTGGGAGAGTAGGAGGCGGGTACGTCGGCCTGCTCGCGCCGGGCGAGGCAGCGCGGTACCAGGCGGAATGCCGGGTGGCCGCGTGAGAGGGGCCGGCCTGCCCCACGGACTATCGACCGGGTTCCCACGCGGGAAGGACCTGGCGATCCCACAGTGCGAGGGCCAGGGCACGATGAGCGTGAGGCCCGCGAGCGCAGCCCCCAGGTGACAGCCCCCGTCGTGATCAAACGCTGTACCAGCAGCGCGGTTTCCAGTCGCAGCATCTCCAGCCGCAGGATCACCTGCGTGTGCTGCTGATCATCTACTTCCTGACCCGCAGGGAGGAGGCGCCGGTGCCAGAACCACCGCCGGACGAGGAGGTGGAGGTACCCGGCGACTGACGGTGACCGCCGGTATCGAGGGCCAGGCACGTCGGGGATAGACAGTCCTTGCCCCTGGCACGGGAACCCGTTCGGTGTGACCTGGAACCACCGCGTGCCATGGGGAAGCAAATCGGCGGCCGGAGACGCCTCCCGTGCGGGAGGCGTTTCCCGTGATGGACACATCGTGCAACCTTGCGTCCCCTGAAATCGTATTCATGAGGAAGACCAATCTCCAATCTCCAATCTCCAATCTCTAATCTCCGATCTCCATCCGATGGGAGGTACCGATGCGTAACCGTTGGTTGAAGCGAAACCGATCCCCAGGTGGGGCGTCGAACTGGACGCGTGGAAACGGGCATCTGATCGACCTGCGCGACGTGGTCAAGACCTATGAGACCGGCGCGGGAGAGCTGACCGTCCTCCAGGACGTCACGCTGCAGGTGCAGGCGGGTGAGTTCGTCAGCGTGGTGGGGCCCTCGGGGTCAGGCAAGTCGACCTTGTTGAACATGATCACCGGCATCGACCGTCCCACCAGCGGCGAGGTGTTCGTCGGTGGCCAGGTCGTCCACGCGCTGAGCGAGAACCAGTTGGCCCGTTGGCGCGGGCGTCACGTCGGCGTCGTCTTCCAGTTCTTCCAACTGTTGCCCACGCTGACGGTGCTGGAGAACGTGATGCTGCCGATGGACTTTTGCGACACATATCGGCGGCGTGAGCGCAAGCGACGGGCGATGCACCTGCTGGAGCGGGTCGGCATCGCC
>DATKTN010000053.1:0-8395 GCA_035531135.1 Anaerolineae bacterium | reverse complement strand
CGTCCCGCCTGGATTCCTGGCCAAGGTGGATTTCCTGGTGCCCAACGAGACCGAGGCCAGCATGTTGACCGGCCTGGACGTAGACGACCTCCCCTCTGCCAAGCAAGCCGCGCAAAAGCTCCTGGGATACGGCGTGCCCGTGGTTATCATCACCATGGGGGAGGAGGGGGCACTGCTGGCGACCGAACGGAGGATGGCCCACGTGCCCGCCAGGCGAGTGAAGGTCGTCGATACCACGGCGGCCGGCGACGCGTTCATCGGCGGGCTGGCGGTCGCGCTGATGAAAGAGTTTCCCCTCGACGAGGCGGTGCGTTACGCCACGTGTGCCGGCACGCTGGCGGTACGAAAGTTCGGGGCCCAGACGTCGCTGCCCTCGGCGGAGCAGGTGCAGGTCTTTTACGAAGGTGGGGCCCCAACGTGAGAGATGGAATCCGCTGATGAGAAACAAGGAGAAACGCAGATGAAACCTTCAGTCTGCATCGAAATGATCTTTACCGAGTACCCGTTCCTGGAGCGCATCGAGAAGGCCGCCGAGGCCGGCTTCGACGCCGTCGAATTCTGGAACTGGGACAACAAGGACCTGCCGGCGATCAAGGCGGCGGCCGATCGCGCTGGCCTGGGCATCGCCTCGTTCCAGTCCAACCTGGGCGGCACGCTGATCCACCCTGACCACAGAGGGAACTTTGTGGCTGGCATAAAGAAGAGCCTGGGCAAGGCAAAGGAGATGGGCGCGCCCAGCCTGTTCCTGCTGTCCGACGAGCTGGGCGAGGACCGCTCCGTCCGCTTCCAGTTCACGGAGTTGAGTGAGGAGGCCAAGTATCAAAGCGTCCTCGACGGGCTAAAGACGCTCGCCCCGCTGGCCGAGGAGGCCGGGATCACGCTGTTGCTGGAGCCGTTGAACATCCACGTGGATCACCCCGGCTACTTCCTGCATCGCTCGTCCGTTGGCTTCGACCTGGTGCGGGCGGTGGAGAGTCCCCGCATCAAGTTGCTCTACGACATCTACCACATGCAAGTGATGGAGGGAAATATCATCCACACCTTAACCAGCAACCTGGACGTGATCGGCCACGTCCACATCGCCGATGTCCCCGGCCGCCACGAACCGGGTACCGGCGAACTCAACTATGCCAACATCTTTAAGGCTTTGCGGGAGGCGGGCTACGACCGATACGTGGGCTTCGAGTTCGAGCCGGCGGTGCCGAGCGAAGAGGCGGCGGCGGCGAGCCTGGCTCTGGTGGAGGGGTGAAAGACAAGGAGGCGTAGCCATGACTTTGCAGGGAGTCACCCCCAGGGCTCTGGGTGGAGCGAGGAGCGAGCAGACCACGAGGGCCGATCTGGAACGCTACCGTGAATTGGCGCTGGAGTTGGGGGCTTCCGGGGCGGCGAGAATTCCGGTCATTCTCGACACGGATATCGGAACCGATATCGACGACACGTGGGCGCTGGCGATGCTGCTCAAGTCGCCCGAGTTGGACGTCAAACTGGTCGTGAGTGATAGCGGAGACACCGCGTATCGTGCCAGGATCATCGCCAGGATGCTAGAGATCGCTGGACGGACGGATGTGGCCGTCGGCGTGGGTATCCCGCTTGAGAGCGCCCCCCGCAACCAGGCGTCCTGGGTGGCAGGATACGATCTGTCGCGTTACCCCGGTCCGGTCCACGAGGACGGCGTCGGCGCTATCGTGGACACCATCATGCGTTCGCCCGAGCCGGTCACGCTCATCGTCATCGGGCCGGTGCCAAACATCGCCGCCGCGCTGGCCCGAGAACCAAAGATCGCCGAACGGGCCAGGTTCGTCGGCATGCACGGCAGTATCCGGCGGGGGTACGGTGGCAGCGCGGAGGCCAGCGCCGAGCACAACGTCCAGATGTATCCACATGCGTGTCAGGCGGTCTTTGCGGCACGCTGGGACGTGACCATCACCCCGCTCGACACGTGTGGTATCGTCCGGCTGGAGGAAAAGAAGTACCGCGCGGTGCGCGACAGCGATGATCCGCTGATTCGGGCGCTGATCGAAAACTATCGCACCTGGGCCGAGAGCTGCGACTGGGCCCAAGCGCTTGACGCCGATGCCCAAAGCTCGGTCCTCTTTGACGCGGTCGCCGTCTACCTGGCCTTCTCCGAGGAGCTCCTGGTGATGGAGAAGCTCGGCATCCGGGTGACCGACGACGGCACCACCGTTGTCGACGACAGCGCCAGGACCATCAACTGCGCGACCGCCTGGAAGGATCTGTCCGCATTCGAGGACTTTTTGGTGCAGCGGCTGACGGGGAGACGATAATAACTCTGTTGCGAGCTGATGATGTTGGTAAGAGAATCGTCACGTCACAGGAGAGAAAAAAGCTATGTCAACTTTCACAACTCGCCCCGTCGTCATGGGCAGGCGTGGCGTCGTCGCCTCCGGACACTATCTCGCCACAGTTGCGGGTTTCCGCATCATGGAGCAGGGGGGCAACGCCGTCGACGCGGCGGCGGCGATGTGTTTCTGCCTGAACCTCCTGGAGCCACAGCACAACGGCATCGGCGGCGAGGTGCCGACGCTGATCTACTCGGCGAGGGAGCGGAAGGTCTTCGCGGTCTGCGGCCTGGGCTGGTCGCCCCAGGCGTTCACGATCGAGTGGTGCAGGGCACACGGGATTGACCTCATCCCCGGTGACGGCTACCTGCCGGCGTGCGTGCCCGCAGTGGTGGACACGTGGGCGACGGCGGTGGCG
This sequence comes from Anaerolineae bacterium, assembly GCA_035531135.1. Classification (GTDB taxonomy): domain Bacteria; phylum Chloroflexota; class Anaerolineae; order B4-G1; family B4-G1; genus DATKTN01. The sequence continues at coordinate 5,677 of DATKTN010000053.1, read as the reverse complement.
CGTTTCGGGACGATGCCTCTCTTGCAGGTGCTTCGGCCCGCGATCGAGTTGGCCGAGGACGGCTTCCCGGTCTATCAGGAACTGCACGATTACCTGGCTGCCCACGTGGACCAGTTCACCGCGCGCTACCCGACCACGGGCCAGGTCTACTATCCTGACGGGCGCGTGCCCGAGGTCGGCGAAATCTTCCGCAACCCGGACTGGGCGAGTACGCTCAAGTTGATGTGTCGTGCGGAGGCGGCGGCACAGCACAAAGGCCGCATCGCGGGCATCGAGGCGGCGCGGGACGTCCTTTACGAGGGGGAGATTGCCGAGCGCATCGTCGACTTTATCACCACCCACCCGGTAGATGACGCCAGTGGCAGCACCCACGCCGGGCTGCTCTCTTACGTCGACATGGCGGAGTGGCACGCGACGGTGGAGGAGCCGGTGACCTTGAACTATCGCGGCCTGGACGTACACAAGTGCTCTTCGTGGACGCAGGGGCCCGTTTTCCTGCAGCAGTTGGCGATCCTGGAGGGGTTCGATCTACAGGCCATGGGGCACAATTCCGCCGACTATCTGCACGTGTGGATCGAGTGCGCCAAGCTGGCCTTTGCCGACCGCGAGGCCTACTATGGCGATCCGCGCTTTGACGAGGTGCCGTTCGAGGTGCTGCTTTCGAAGGAATACGCCGCCATGCGGCGCGGGCTCATCGGCGCGCAGGCGTCGTGGGAGCTACGTCCTGGCGCCGCCGGGCGGGGCGTGCCGGATTACGTCACTTTCGACGTCGCCGAGGACAATCGCCGGACGCTGGACGTGGCTGCGCACGCAAGCGATACGACCCATCTCGACGCCGTTGACCGGGAGGGCAACATGGTCGCTGCGACGCCGAGTGGCGGCTGGATCGGCTCCTCGCCCGTCATCGAGGGACTGGGCTTCCCGCTCGGCACGCGCGGGCAGATGTTCTACCTCAACCCACAGCGGCCCAATGCGCTCGCTCCGCGCAAGCGCCCGCGTGCCACGCTGACCCCCTCGCTGGTCACCCAGGACGGCGATCCGTTCATGGTCTTTGGCACGCCGGGCGGCGACTGCCAGGACCAGTGGACGCTGCAGTTCTTCCTCAACTATGTGGACTTTAACATGAACATACAGCAAGCGCTGGACGCCCCGACCGTCCACTCTGCCCATTTCCCCTCTTCCTTCTACCCACGCGAAGCTTACCCCGGTCGCGTCGTGGCCGAGGGACGGATCCCGCAGGAGGTCGTCGCAGAGCTCGAACGGCGCGGGCACGAGGTCGTCGTCACCGATGGCTGGGTGAACGGCAAGGCGATGGGCATCCGCTACGACGGGGAGCGCGGCGTCATTCGGGGCGGCGTGTCGCCCAGGGGGATCGTCGGCTACGCACTGGGGTGGTAGACGGCTATAAGTGGACTACATCCCCATCATCCCGCAGGAGTAGAGGCGCATATGCATATCGATCGACTGGAGACGCCGGTTGCCGTCGTCGATCTGGATAGGCTAGAGGCGAACATCACCCGGCTTCAAGCCTACCTGGATGAGCACGGCATCGCCAACCGGCCCCACATCAAAACCCACAAGATTCCCGAGATCGCCCACATGCAGATCCATGCCGGGGCAGTGGGGATCACTTGCCAGAAGCTGGGGGAGGCTGAGGTCATGGCCCAGGCTGGCATTCGGGATATTTTCGTGCCCTACAACATCGTCGGCCGGGCCAAGTTAGAGCGCCTGATGCGCCTGGCCCGCCGGGTGCGCATGAGCGTCACGACTGACTCAGCGGTGGTCATGCGCGGGCTTTCCAACGCGGCGCAGCAGGCGGGTCTGGCCCTGCCGGTGCTGATCGAATGTGACACCGGTGCGAAGCGCTGTGGCGTCCAGTCGCCCCAGGAGGCCGCGGACCTGGCACGAACCATCGCCAGGTCGCCCGGCCTGCACTTTGGCGGCCTGATGACGTTCCCGAACCTGGAGGGCACCGACGCGTTTATGCGCGAGACCAGGGCACTCCTCGCGGCGGACGGCATCCCGGTGGAGTGCGTCAGCGGCGGCGGCACGCCGTGTATGTGGCAGGCCCACACCCACAGAGAGCTTACTGAGCATCGGGCCGGCACGTACGTCTATGGCGACCGCCACACGATCGAGTCCGGCGCGATGCAACTGGAGGACTGTGCCTTCAAGGTGGTCACGACCGTCGTCAGCCGGCCCACGCCTGATCGGGGGATACTGGACGGCGGCAGCAAGACGTTCTCTTCGGATCTGTTGGGACTGGAGGGGCACGGGCTCATCCTGGAATATCCAGGAGCGCAGTTCTACGCGATGTCGGAGGAGCACGGACACGTCGATTTCTCGCCGTGTCCGCGTAAACCAGAGATCGGCGAACGGGTGACCGTCATCCCCAACCACGTCTGCGTCGTCACCAACCTCTTCAACCAGGTGGTCGGCGCCCGCAACGACGCGGTCGAGGTGATCTGGCCGGTCGCCTGCCGGGGTGCGTTACAATAGGGAGGTGTGTCATGAGCAAGGTCGTTATCAGGCCGTTTCGTCCGATATACCCGACACCCGCCGCGTTGATCACGTCGGTGGCGCCGGATGGCAGGGCGAATATCGTCACGCTGGGCGAAGTCTACAATCTGAGTCTCAGGATGCCCACGGTTGTGGGCATCTCTATCCGCAAGGCGACCTATTCCCACGGGCTCATCGCCCAGTCAGGGGAGTACGTCGTGAACCTGCCTACGACGCAGCTCATGGAGGCGGTGGATCGTTGCGGCACTACGTCCGGCCGTAAGGTGGACAAGTTTGCCGAGTTTGGGCTGACACCACTGCAAGCGACGGTCGTGAAGCCGCCGCTGATCGCCGAGTGTCCCGTCAACCTCGAGTGCAAAGTGACGGGCATGGAAGAGATCGGCGATCACGACATGTTCAAGGGGGAGGTCGTGGCCGCGCACGTCGAGGACACCCTGCTCGACGAACAGGGACGCGTCTGCGCGGACAGGTTGGACGTCCTCTGTTTCATGTACTGCTTCAATTTCGGTGGAGAATACTGGTCGTTGGGTCGCAAGCTGGGCGATCTGGGGTTCACCCGTCTCTTGTAGGGGGCCAGAAGGGTGAACCACCGCGAGCGCGTGATGGCGGCGATCCGCCACCAAGAACCCGACCGGATCCCGGTGGACCTGGGCGGCATGCGCTCCACGGGGATTATGGCCCTGGCGTATGCCAGTTTGAAGCAGCACCTGGGCGTCAACGAAGGCGACATCTACGTCTTCGACACTATGCAACAACTGGCCTTCGTGGAAGAGCCCGTCCGCCAGACCTTTGGCTGTGACGTCGTGATCCTCGACCATGGCCTGCTGGCCGGTTGGCGCGGCTATGCCCTGCCCGACGGCACGCGGGCCAGGAGCCGCGCCGACTTCCGCACTGAGCATGACAGGGTAGGCGGCGAATACGCGCTCGACGGGTCAGGCCGCCGCGTCTGGCGCCGCCCGGCGACGAGCCTCTACTTTGACCCGATCTACTTCCCTTTGGCGGATGCGACCTCCGAAGCGGACCTCGACCGCACCGATTGGCCTGTCTTGACTGATGAAACGCTGACCAGACTACAGAGCGAAGCCCGGCGGTTGTTCGAAGAAACCGACTACGCCATCCTGGGGACCTTTGGTGGCGCCTTCCTCGAAGGGGGGCAGTTCCTGCGAGGGTGGGCCAATTTCATGATGGACCTCGCCGGCAGCCGTGGCTTCGCCGAGGCGCTGCTCGACCGCCTGCTAGAAAACCACCTCCGCAACGTGGGACTGTACCTGGACGCCGTCGGCGACGTTATTCAGATCATCCAGATGGGCGGCGATCTCGGCACGCAGTCCGCCCCCCAGATCCGGCTCCAGATGTACTATGACGTCATCCAGCCCCGGCAGAAGGCGCTGTGGAGCCGCATCCACGAGCTGGCGCCTGACGTGCCGTGTTCCTCCACTCCTGCGGCAGTATCTATGAGCTGATCCCGGGTATCATCGAGGCTGGCTGTGACGTGCTGAACCCGGTGCAGATCAGTGCCCGCGGAATGGACCCGGAGCGCCTGAAACGGGAATTCGGCGAGGATCTGTGCTTCTGGGGCGGCGGCTGCGACACGCAGCGGGTGTTGCCCTTTGGATCGCCGGAGGAGGTGTACGAGCACACGCGGCGCAACGTCGAGACCTTCAAACCTGGTGGGGGGTTTGTCTTTTGCCAGGTGCACAACATCCAGGCGGACGTCCCGCCCGAGAACGTCGTCGCCATGTTCGAGGCCGTGCGCGACAACTGGGTCTACTGAGAGGAGTCTATCATGTCCATTCCCCCCGATTACGCGGAACGCGTCTACGCCGGCGTGCTGGGCAAGATCATCGGCGTCTACCTGGGCCGGCCCTTCGAGGGCTGGCCCTACGAGCGCATCGTGGGCGAACTGGGCGAGATCTGGTACTATGTCCACGAGAAGCTGGGCAAGCCCCTGGTCGTGACCGACGACGACGTCACCGGCACCTTTACCTTCCTGCGCGCCCTGCCTGACTATGGCAACCACCGCGACCTGACCCCGGCCCAGATCGGCCAGACGTGGCTCAACTATATCATCGAGGGACGGACGATCCTGTGGTGGGGCGGGCTGGGCAACTCGACGGAACACACCGCCTACCTGCGCCTGAAGAGCGGCGTCGAGGCCCCGCGCAGCGGCTCGATGGCGCTCAATGGCCAGGTGGTGGCCGAGCAGATCGGCGCCCAGATCTTTATCGATGGGTGGGCGATGGTCGCGCCGGGCGACCCCGAACTGGCCGCGGATCTCGCCCGCCGGACGGCCAGCGTCAGCCACGACGGTGAGGCGATCTATGGCGCGCAGGTGCTGGCAGCGATGGAATCTCTGGCGTTCGTCGAGTCGGACGTCGACAGACTGATCGACACAGGGCTCTCTTTCATCCCCGGGGATTCGGTGGTCTATCGCATGGTCGGCGACGTCCGCGAGTGGCACGCCGGGGAGAAGGACTGGCGGGTGGCCCGGGAGCACCTCGCCGCCCACTATGGCTACGACAGGTACGGCGGTAACTGCCACGTCGTGCCCAACCACGGGCTGATCGTGCTCAGCCTGTTGTATGGCGACGACGACTTTCAGAAGACGCTGATGATCGTCAACACCTGTGGCTGGGACACCGACTGTAACTCGGGCAACGTGGGCTGCTTGATGGGCATCAAGAACGGGCTGGCAGGCATCGATGCCGGCCCCGACTGGCGCGGCCCCGTTGCCGACCGGCTCTACCTCTCCACGGCGGACGGCGGACGGGCGATCACCGACGCCGTCACGGAAGCCTACCACGTCGTGAACGTCGGCCGCGCCCTGTCCGGGGAATCGCCGGTGGCGCCCAAGGACGGCGCCCGCTTCCACTTAAATCTGCCCGGCGCGGTGCAGGGCTTTGTGCCGGAGGACACCGTCGAGTCCAGGGGCACGGTGACGGTGGAGAATGTGGTGGGGCATAGCCGACGCGGGGAGCGTAGCCTGGCGATGCGCTACCATCACGTGGCGTCGGGCCGGCCTGCCCGGGTGGCGACGGCCACCTTCATCCCGCCCGATGCGGCCACGATGCCTGGCTACGGCCTGCTGGCCTCGCCCACACTCTACCCCGGCCAGACGGTGCGGGCCGGCGTGGCTGCGGACGGTGGGAACGAGACA
>DATKTN010000052.1:0-8480 GCA_035531135.1 Anaerolineae bacterium | reverse complement strand
CGCTCGTACAGCAGCCCTAATCGCTTGATGAACGGCAGGTCAGAGTGCAGCACGACGATGAGATCCAGGTCGCTCCACGCGGCGACGTCCTCTCGGGCAGCGGAGCCGAACAGGATGATCCGTTGCGCTCCTACCTGGCGCAGAACCTGAACGATGCGCTCAAGTTCACGCTCAAGCAGCGCCTGGCGCTTGGAACGTTGCTCCTGCCAATGCTTCAATGCTTCAGCATCTCACCTTTCCTGCCGCAACTCCTGGCTCAACCGCCGCCGGAAGCGCGCCAGGTCGCGGAATGCCTTGGCGACCACCTTAAAGTTGGCCCCCGTGGCCTCGCCCCCCACGCGCGGCAGGTGCGTCACCGGCACCTCAGCGATCCGGAAACCACGCGCCCGCGCACCGGCCAGGAGCTCGGTGTCGATCATCGCGCCATCAGAGATAATCGTCACGTGGTCCAAAACCTCGCGCCGGAACAGCTTGAAGCCGCAGTCAATGTCGTGGCACAGGTAGCCAAACAGCACCCGTACCAGCGTGTTCCAGCCAAGGGCGTTGAGCTTGCGGACGAAATGATCCTCCCGCTTCGCCCTGTAGCCGGAGACGATATCTGCCCCGTCGAGGGCATCCAGGAGCAAGTGGATCTCGCCAAAGTCAAACTGGTTGTCGGCCGGGGCGAACGCGATCAGGTCCTTCGTGGCAGCGGCAAACCCGGCCTTCAGCGATCCCCCGTAACCCCGGTTGGGGTAATGCTCCACCAACCGAAAGTGAGGGACACGCTCCATCAGCTCACGGCCGATTTCGCCCGTGCGGTCGGCGCTGCCGTCGTTGACCAGGATGATCTCGTACTCCATCCCCAACTGCTGCGCCACGGCGGAGGCCTGCTCCACAGCGCTCTCCACGTTGGCCTCTTCGTTGTAGGCCGGAAGAACGATAGAAAGGTTAGACATCATCACTCCTCATAAAGTCGTAATCCTAATGTTACACCAATCTGCGCAAATTAGCAATTAGCGGTCAGCCCGCAGTCCATCGCCAAGTGCCGACCGGCGTTGCTCAACCGGTTGCTTTGGAGTATAATCCGGTCAGCCAGGTCGCACGCCCAGCATATCACATTCATGTACACGTAGCGTCAAAGGGCAGTGAGATATTCACTAGAACCCACTGCGTTCCAGAGTTCGCCATGGCCATTGGAATCGCTCAATCCATCAAACAGAGTCTGACCCGCACGCGCAACACCGTCTTTAGCCGCATCGCGGGGTTGCTGCACACCACCCAGGTGACCGCCTCCACGTGGGACGAACTGGAGGAGTTGCTCATCCAGGCCGACGTCGGCGTGGAGACGACGATCTACCTGGTCGAACGATTGCAACAGCGCGCCCGCGACGAAGCCATCCTCCGGTCCGACGCACTCCAGACCGCGCTGTGGGAAGAGCTGCGAGCGCTGCTGCCGGACCCGCCACCGCTCAACCTGGGAGGCCGCCCGCTCGACGTGGTGCTCATCGTCGGCGTGAACGGGTCCGGCAAGACGACGAGCATCGCCAAGCTGGCGTACCGCTACCGGCAAGCCGGCCGGCGGGTGCTGCTGGCGGCGGCTGACACGTATCGAGCCGCGGCGATGGATCAGTTGGAAATCTGGGCCCAGCGCGCGGGCGTGGACATCGTCATCGGGCCGGAGGGCGGCGACCCAGGTGCAGTCGTCTTCGACACACTGCAGGCAGCACAGGCGCGCGGGATGGACATGGTGATCGCCGACACCGCCGGACGGCTGCACACGCAGTATAACCTGATGGCCGAGCTGCGCAAGGTGCGGAAGGTAACGGCGAAAAACGTCGCGGGCGCCCCCCACGAGACACTGCTCGTGCTCGACGCCACCACCGGGCAGAACGCGCTGTCGCAGGCGCGGCATTTTCAGGAGGCGGTCGAGGTGACGGGCGTCGTGCTGGCCAAGCTGGATAGCACCGCCAGAGGGGGAATGGTCTTTGCCATCGCCCGCGAACTCGGGCTGCCGGTCCGCTTCATCGGCACCGGCGAAAAGATGGAGGACCTGGCCCCGTTCGACGCTGACCTGTTTGTGGAAGGGCTGTTTGAGTAGACCAAAGGAGAGTATTGTGGAAGAACTTTATAGCCGTCTGACGGCTCTGAGCACCAAACTTGAAAACATCCGGGGGCACCTTTGACCTGGCCGCCAAGGAACAAGAGATCACCCAACTGGAGAAGCGCGCCAGCGCCCCCGACTTTTGGGACGACTCCGAGACCGCGCAGGCGGCGATGCGTCGCCTCTCCAGCCTACGAGAGGAGGTCGAGCGCTCGACGACGCTCGAGCAGCACGTGCAGGACACGCTGGAACTTGGCGCGCTCGGCGACGAGAGCCTGAGCGACGAACTGGCCACCGAGACGGCCGCGCTGGAGCAGGAGATTGGGCGGCTGGAGTTCAGCCTCCTCCTCTCCGGCCCCTACGATCGCGGTGGCGCCATCCTGGCCATCCACGCTGGTGCCGGCGGCACCGATGCCCAGGACTGGGCCGAGATGCTGCTGCGTATGTACCTGCGCTGGGCCGAGGCACGCGGATACGAGGCCGACGTGGTCGATCGGCTCCCCGGCGACGAGGCCGGCATCAAGCGAACCACCGTCACCGTCACCGGCCGCTACGCCTATGGCTATCTGAGCGCTGAACGAGGCGTGCACCGGCTGGTGCGGCTCTCACCGTTCGACGCAGCCCATCGCCGCCACACGTCCTTCGCGTTGATCGAGGCCTGGCCCGACCTGGGCGACGAGGTCTCGGTCACGATTGACCCGAACGACCTGCAGATCGATACCTTCCGCGCCTCGTCGGCCGGCGGCCAGCACATGCAGAAAAACGAGACGGCGGTCCGCCTCACCCACGTGCCCACCGGTCTCGTCGTCTCCTGCCAGAACGAGCGCTCGCAGAGCCAGAACCGGGAAACCGCACTGCGCGTCCTGCGGGCGCGGCTGCTCCAAATAGAGGAGGAAAAACGGCGCGCCGAGATCGCCGAGCTAAAGGGCGAACACGTGGACGCCGGGTGGGGCAACCAGATCCGCTCCTACGTGCTCCACCCGTACCAGATGGTCAAGGACCACCGCACCGACCACGAGACCGGCAACGTGCAGGCCGTGCTCGACGGGCGGCTGGACGACTTTATGGAGGCATATCTGCGTTCTACAATGGGAAACGGGCAGTAGATCTCTACAATCAGCAGTCAGCCAACAGCCACTTGCCAGCAGCCAACCATGGATGCCAGGAAACCCTGAACGCTCACCAGGACAGGAGGATACGATGGCAGAGAAGCTTATCGGCAAGGTGAACCACTGGTTCGGCAGGATCGGCGTCGTCGGGATCGAACTGACGGACCAACTCGCCGTGGGCGACCGCATCCACATCCTGGGGTACACGACCGACTTTGACCAGGAAGTAACCTCGATGCAGATCATGCACCAGGACGTGTCCGCGGCTGGCCCCGGCGACGCGATCGGTGTCAGGGTCCGGTTCAAGGCACGGCCCGGCGACCGCGTCTACAGAATGACCGAGTGACCCGGCCCTTGACTGAACTCCTGAGGCAAGTCCGGCGCACAATCGAAAGATACGATCTACTCGTCACTGGCGACGGCGTCGTCGTCGGCGTTTCCGGCGGCCCCGATTCACTCTGCCTGCTCCACGTGCTGCGCCACCTGCGCGAGGAGTACCACCTGCGGCTACACGTGGCCCACCTGCACCACGGCACGCGTGGGGCGGATTCCGACGCCGACGCCGAGTTTGTGGCCGCGCTCGCGGCCGAATGGGGAATTCCGGTCACGGTCGAGAGGCAGGACGTGCCGGCGCTGGCCCGCGCACGCCGGATGGCCCTCGAGGAGATGGCCCGGCGTGTCCGCTACGCGTTCCTGGCGCGGGTGGCCAGGGAGGTCGGCGCACACAAGATCGCGGTGGGCCACAACGCCGACGACCAGGCCGAGACGGTGCTGATGCACTTGCTGCGCGGAGCCGGCCCGGCCGGTCTGCGCGGCATGCTGCCCATCACCCCCATCACAGACTACCGGATGCTCGAACCTCTCGCGGACCGGCGCATCCTGCATCCTGCACCTTGTATCATCCGCCCCCTCCTCCACGTCCCCCGGTCCGACATCGAGCGCTACTGCGCCGACCACGGCCTCGCGCCGCGCTTCGACCGCTCCAACCTGGATACCACCTACTTCCGCAACCGCCTGCGCCACGAGCTGCTGCCGCTGCTCGAGAGCTACAACCCCAACGTCCGCGCCCGGCTGTGCCACACCGCCGCCGTCGTCGCCGACGACTATGCGCTGTTGACCCAACTGCGGGAGCAGGCCTGGGCCACCGTCGTGCGCGAGGAGCGGGTATCAGCCATCGTCTTCGACCGCGCTGGCTGGCAGGCGCTGCCGGTGGCTCTCCAGCGCGCCACCCTGCGCCAGGCGGCATACCGGCTGCGCAGCACCCTCCGCGACGTCGACTTTGTCCACGTGGAGAATGCCCGGCGGGTCGGCGCCGGCGGGGAGACCGGCGCACAGGCCACGCTGCCGATGGGGTTGGCACTCACCGTGGGCTACGACACGCTGACCGTGGGCGATGTGGGCGACGCCGGCCCCCCACCCGACGAGCCGCTGCTGTGGAGTGCCGAGCCGCTGCCGGTGCGGGTGCCCGGCACGACGGTGCTTCCGCGCTCGGAGTGGGTGTTGCAGGCGCAAGCACTGGAGGAATGGGACGTACGCCAGATCGCCGGCCATCCTGACCCCTGGACAGCCCACCTCGACCTGGACGCGCTCGCTGGCCCGCTGGTGCTGCGCCCCCGCCGCCGGGGAGACCGCTTCCGTCCCCAGGGGATGGGGGGGCACCGCGTCAAGCTGAGCGCGTTCATGACCAACGCCAAGATCCCGCGCGCGTGGCGTGACCACGTGCCGCTGCTCGCCGCGGGCGACGACGTCGTGTGGGTGTGCGGCCGGCGCATCGGGGAAGGAGTCACCGTCGGCCCGGAAACCCGGCGGGTGGCGCGGCTGCGGTTTGAGCGCATGAGCTTGACACCAAAAGGCACGTCGAATGGCTGAACGCACGAACCAGGAATGGCTGGCCGAGCTGCGCGGGCCCCGGCGCGACCAGGCCCTGGCCGACCTGCGCGCACGCCTGGTGCGCGGCCTCCGCTACGCCATGGCCGACCGGCCCAGCGTGACCGAGGCCGACCTGGAGGACGGATGATCGTGGAAGGGCTGTCTGCCCAGGACGTGCTGGCCGCCTTTGAGTCGTAGGCACAGGTAAGAGGGAAAGGTGCCAACACGTCCAAAGTGGTAGAGGCTTACGATGAAACTTGAACCTGATACACTGAAGCGAATCGTGCACGGCGCACTCACCACCCGCCCCGACGAAATCGGGTGTGACGAGTGTTTCGAGCAATTGGACCGCTTCGTCGAGACGACGCTGGCGGGGAAGAACACGGCCGAGGCAATGCCCCTGGTGCAGGATCACCTGGACCGCTGCAGCGACTGTCGCGAGGAATTCGAGGCCCTGCTCGCCGCCGTGCGCGCGCTCGCCTGAGCCGCCTCTCAACACCTGCTCAAAGGGGGATCGTCAGACCCCCGTCCGCCCCCGATCCCCATGTCTTCAGGGGCTTTGGACGCCCGAACTTGTTCGGGTCTTCTCCACCGGCCGACCACCAACCACCTCAACAAGTTGAGGCTTCCCCCGCCGCCTCCAGCCGCTCCGGACGCCCGAACTTGTTCGGGTCTTCCCCACCCTCGCTCCCGAGAGAGTAAGATGGAGCATTCTCACATCGTCTGTACGAGTGAACGCTTTCTATCCTGAACCGCTCCCGCCGGACCACAGTCCGGCAGCGTAGACGCGGGCTGTGGCCCGCCGCGAGCACCAAGCGCTACCGAATTGCTTTCATACGAGGTGATGCATGTCAACCAACAGAACGTGATCGTCACCCCCCACGACGTGCGCACCGACGTACTGCAGCCCGGCGTCGTGACGGCGCTCGACGCCCTGCTCAGCCTGGCGGAGGAGGGGAGACTCTCCAACCTCGTGCTGACGTGGTATGAGCGCATCGCCGCCGCCGACTCGGTGGACAGCTACTGGGTGGAGCGGATGGACGAGGCCCAGGCCTCCGGTGGCTGCGGGTTCGTCTACGAAACAGGCCCGCGGATCTTTTCCGGCTTCTCGGGGAGCCACATCCACATCCCGTCGGACGTGCGGGTCACCGTATCGCCCGAGTACGCGCTCTGGTTCTGGATATGCCTGCAGGTGTGGGGGGAGGGAACGATGCGCAAGGCGACGCGGGACTATTGGCTGGACGTGCTGATGGGGATCCTGGCGCCGGTCCTGGCGGTCTCCTCGTTCCTCCTGTGGGTAGTCTTCCCGCGGGGGTTCTACCCCGCCCGGACGGCGTGGGTGTCCATATACAAGTGGGGAGGGCTGGCGCTGGGGATTGCGGTACTCCTCCACGTGGCGTTTCACTGGAGGTGGCTGGTGCGCATGACCCGGCGCCACCTCCGCCGCATCCTAGATCGGCCGGAACGGCAGCTCTAGGACTTGTGAGGACAGGTTCGTAGTAGGCGCTTTAGCGCCCCAAGTGCGCCGGAGCGCTCACTACGAACAGGCGGCAGAGCCGCTACCTTTCAGGGCAGATGAAATATGGGTCGAGTACCCGGTTCGAGGAGGGTGAGCTCAGAACTGCTACGCCGTCCAGGTGCCAGGCACTTTGCTGGCTAGCTCAAGACCTAAAACGGCCAAGTGCCTGGCACCTTAGGGGAAAGGTAAGATTCGCCCCACTCAAACCGTCCATGGGATAAAGACCAATACTTGGAGGTAACCCATGCGACGATATCTATCGTTCGGCCTTTTGGCCCTGACTATGGCACTGATCCTGAGCGCCTGCGCGGTTGCCGCTTCGGCACCCACGACGCCGCCCGCCACGTCCACACCACCTCCCACCGAGACACCCGAACCTCCCCCACCGACACCGACGCCGACGCCCTTCCCTGAACCATCCGAGACCCCGCTGCCTGACGGGGACCCGCCCTTCGGGGCCGATCGCGAGTTCAGCACCGACTTTGGCAGGCACAGCGTGCCTTACAGCGACATCCTCTCCGGAGGACCGCCCAAAGACGGTATCCCGGCGATTGACAACCCAGGGTCCGTCAGCGTCGAGGAAGCCGACGCGTGGCTGGAGCCGCAGGAGCCCGTGATTCTCGTGCAAGTCGAGGGCGACGCGCGCGCCTACCCCGTCCAGATCCTGATGTGGCACGAGATCGTCAACGACACCATCGGCGGCGTGCCGGTGGCCGTCACCTTCTGCCCGCTGTGCAACACCGGCATCGCCTTCGAGCGGACGTTCGACGGGCAGGTGCTCGACTTTGGCACGACCGGGCGGCTGCGCTTCAGCAACCTGGTTCTGTACGACCGCCAGACGGAAACCTGGTGGCAGCAGGCCACGGGCGAGGGCATCGCGGGTGAGTACACGGGCCGCCGACTGACGTTCGTCCCCGCCTCCCTGATCTCCTGGGCCGACTTCAAGGCGGCCCACCCGGATGGGAAGATGCTTTCGAGGGACACCGGCCACGCCCGCGACTATGGCCGGAACCCCTACACGGGTTACGACGACGTGAACCGCTCGCCCTTCCTGTACGCTGGCCCCGAGACACCGGACGCGCTGCCCGCCAATGGCCCGGATAGTCACGGTCGAGCTGAACGACGAGACCGTCGCCTACCCATACGACGATCTGCAGCAAGTGCGCGTGATCAATGACGTCGTCGGCGGGGTTCCCATCGTCGTGCTGTGGGCCCCGGGCACCGCGTCGGCGCTGGATGCATCCAGTGTCGCCGGAGGAGATGACGTCGGCGCAGCCACCACCTTCTCCCGCGAGTTCGACGGGCAGACGCTGACCTTTTTCTTCGACGGCGCCAAGATCGTCGACGAGCTGACAGGCAGCGAGTGGGACGTGCTGGGCCAGGCCGTAAGCGGCCCGGCGGCCGGCAGCGGACTGGCGCCCGTCGTCAGCATCAACCACTTCTGGTTCTCGTGGGCGGCCTTCAGGCCAGAGACGCGCGTCTATCGCGCCGGCCAGCCCGCTGCCGCTGCGCCCACCACAGCTCCAGAGACCGCAAGCGTCGAGCTGCCCGGCGATTTTGACATCGCCGTCTACCAGGGCGAAAAAGTGCTGGGCGGGTCCCAGGTAAAGTTCTCGGATTTGTTCGCCCAGCGCAGGCCGGTCGTCCTCAACCTGTGGGCGGGGCTGTGTCCGATCTGCCGGACCGAGATGCCAGAGCTCCAGGAGGCGTACGAAAAGTACGGCGATAGCGTGCGCTTCGTCGGCGTAGACATCGGGCCGTTCGTCGGCCTGGGTGGCGAGGACGACGCCCGGACACTGCTCGGTCAACTACAGGTCACGTACCCCGCCGGCAACACGCCCGACGCCACGATCATGCAGGACTACAGGGTCCTGGGCACGCCGGCGACGTACTTTTTCAC
>DATKTN010000051.1:0-5137 GCA_035531135.1 Anaerolineae bacterium | reverse complement strand
CGGACGATAGTGCTGTGGAGCAGGAGGGGGTAGGAAGCCACTATGTACAGCCCACTGCCCGCGGCACTGGCCCGATTGTCGGCGACGACGTTGTTCGCCAGCGTGGCACCACTGCCGCTCAGATACAGCCCACCGCCCTCGGTGGCGACGTTGGCGGCGACGGTGTTGCCCCTGAGCGCGGAATCGCTGCTGTCCAGGTACAGCCCGCCGCCGTGACCGGCGGTATTGGCGATGACACCGTTGCCGCTCAGCGCTGCGTCGTCGCTGCGCCACAGCAACAGCCCCCCGCCACGGACGGTGGCCGCGTTGGAGACGACGGCGTTGCCGCTCAGCGTGGCAGCGCTACTGACCAGGAACAGCCCACCGCCATAGTCGGCACTGTTGGCAGCGATCGTGTTGCCGCTGAGCGTAGCCGCGCCGCCCAGCAGGTACAGTCCCCCCCCCTGGTAGGCACCGTTGGACATGACGGTGTTGCCGCTGAGAATGGCGACGCTTTCATCCAGGTACAGCCCGCCACCATAATCGCCGGCGGTGTTGCTGAACACCCGGTTATTCGTCATCACGACCACATCCTGTGAAAAGTAGACCCCACCACCCACGTCCTCTCCCGAAGGCCCACCACCCAGCCCGGCCGCGTCGCCGTTGGTGATCCACAGGCCATCGATGGTGGGGCTGACGCCGCGGGCGGCATAGAGCACACGCCCCTGCCCTCGGGCGTCCAGCACCGCCGGATGGGCCACCGGATCGGGGTCCTCCCAGTTGGCGGTCGTGTAGCCACCCTGGATCGTGACGCTTCTGTGGACGTAGACCACCTGAGTGATAGGCTTCTGATCCACCCACGCGGTGTGGACGTCGGTGTAGGTGCCAGTAGCCACCTTGATCAGGTCACCGTCGTGGGCTGCGTCCACAGCGCGCTGCACCGTGGGATAGCAATCGGGGATACCGGTGCAGGACGGGGCGACATGAAAAGAGCGCGGTGCCTGGGCCAGGGCCTCAGGCTGCCGCTCGTTCAGTGCCCCAAGCAGGGCCAGGGTCAGTCCCAGTCCTAGGACTGTGGCAAAGCAGATCCTGATCGTGGTACGCCATCTCATCTCGAAACCTCCTGGCGATCCAGATATGCCAGCGCCTCGTCCTGCTCGCCATCCATCACCAGTTCCAGGTAGCGTCCCCCCGTCACCACCGGCACGTCGATCACCTTGACGAAGGGAGCGTACTGTGCATCGGCCGGGAGCAGCTTTCCCAGCACGTTGGCCGCTCCGTCGAAGAAAGCGCGGTCAAAGATCGTACCGGGTGCACCGGGGTACAGCGGCAGGGGGTAGATGCGTGACTCGACCAGGTCCTGGAAAAAGTGCGTGCCGTAAGAAACCTCCAGCGGTTCCTCGGCCCGGGACTGGGCGATTTCGATCAGCGCACGGGTGTTGTAAATGTCGGTGTAAGTGACCTTTACGCCGAGCTCGACGTTCGAGGTGCCCCAGCGCCCGGGGCCCATCATAATGAAGCACTCCCCCTCCAGTCGCTGATTGATGCGGCCGATGACCCGCGCCAGCTCGAACCGGGTCTCAAAGTCGGGCACGCGATCGTACCGCGCCGGGTCCACGTACACGACGTAGCGGATGCGGCTGACCCGGCCACTGGGCACCAGCCATCGCGCCAGGAAGACGACGTCCTCTGGCGGCACGTCGCTGGGGATGCGCTGGCTCTCGCCCCACTCCTGGCTGCTCAGAGGGCGGCATTGGAGCAGATGCAGGACAAAGTGATATGGGCGCTTCGGTGTGACCTCCACCGTGAACTCGACGTCCACCGGGCGATCATAGTGCCGCTCCAGCTTCTGCAAGGTAGTCCGCATCAGCGTGACGAACTCTTGGTTCTTCAGCAGCTCGCCAAAGGTCAGGACCAGGGGCACCCGGCCCAGTGCCCCCGGGGCATAGATCGACTGCAGGTAGTCCCCTTGATCCACCGAGGCCAGGAGTTCGATGCCGGGATAGCCCGATTGCAGCACGCCGGCCACGGACAGCGTCTTGAAGGCGTTGGCCCGCAGGTCAATCAGATCCACAAACCGCTGCGAGTACTTGCGGATCTGGGATGTGCCTGTCTCCGGCCTCAACTGCGGCTGGCCGAGCGCCACCATGCGCGGATAGTCGTCGCCTACCCGGTCGACGGCCCGGGTGCCCAACCCCCACACCAGCCGCAACAGGCCATCCTGCGGGCGGATCTTGCGGTTCCAACGAAACGGATTGCGGCTGAATCCGACGCCGGCCAGCGTGGGGAAGAAAAGATCGCCGTACCTTCGGCCCTGCACCTTCTGGATCAGGATCCCCATCCGCTCGTCATAGTCCACGAGTCCCATCTGTTGGCGGTACAGCAGCGCATCCGGGTTCAGGACGCTGGCGTACACCCGGGCGATGGCGTTCGTCAGTGCGGCCAGGTTCTCCTCCAGCGTGCCCTGGTTGGGGCAGAAGAAACTCTCGTACTTGCCGGCGAAGGAGAACCCAAAGTTATCCTCCAGCAAGCTCGAGGAGCGCACGATGAGCGGCGTGTCCCCCACCGCGGTGAGCAACGCCCGCAGCCTCCGCATCACCTGCTCGGGGAACCGTCCCTGGACGTAGAAATTCTGGATATAGGGGTAGTCCGCCTCGATCTCCTCCTGCGTCTTGTACTTTTGGTTGATGAAATGCTCCAGCCCGTTGACGGCGTGAAAGTCGTAGAAAACGTCGGCGCCGATAAAGTAGGAATCGGGGATGACGACACGCCCGCGCAGGTCGACCTCGTCGGCCGGGTCCTCCCGCTGGAGGATCTTCCAGGCCAGCATCATCCCCGCCGCCTTGCCGCCGATCTTGCCCTCACCGATGCGGCGCTCGTCGATCAGCGCGAAATCCTCCGCCTCGAGGAATTCTTTGGCCAGCTTGACGAAATCCATCTGGTCACTGATCATCCGTTTGACCAACACGACGGTGATCTCTTCCAGATGGTGGCGGACCTGCCTGCGTTGCTCGTCGGGACGCGCCTCGTATTCCTTCGCCTGGGCCAGCAGGACGGGCAAGGGAGCCAGCTCCGGGTTGAAGGGCAAGGCAGTTTTCTCGTCGAGCGCCCGTTCGGCCAGAAGGTCGCGCATGATCTCCTCAAAGAGCGCGTGCGGCAGGTTATAGGCAAAGTAAAAGTCGGTCAGGTGATCCCGGATCTGGGACAATCGCTCCTCCCACACCTCGGCTGACTCCTGGCCGAAGGGATCCGAAAGCCCCTCCCGCTGTTGGGAGAAAATGGCTTTCTCTTCGACCTCCCGCTCGAACTGTTCCAGGGTGATGACGCCGCGGGCAACGAGTTCCTCCCGCATCCGATCCCGGATGCGGTGGCCCAGGATCGGGTACTGGGAGATCCGCAGGTAGAGTTCGAGCACTTTTGGAATTCGTTCCAAAGTCTGACTCACTGTCCGCTCCTCCGACGTTCTGCCTGCTCCAAGTATACCTGACACGGTCACTTCGTCAACCCCAAGAGTTGCCCGGCCCACCCCATTGTGCTACAATCCGAATGCGCTCTCCAACCTAATACGCTCCCCAGCCTAATACGCTCCCCAGGGATCGTCAGATCCCGGTCTCACGCGGCAGCAGCCTACCGCGAATGGCAAAGTCGGCGCTTCAGACGGGGATCTGACGATCCCCTTGGAGCAGTAGCGTGCCCAGGAGGATATCACCATGACAGATAAAAGCCTCACGAGCATTCAGGCGGCAATAATCGACTTCCGCCGCGCGCGCGATCGAGCGATCCTGGAGAATATCATGGCCCGCCTGACAGGCAAGTCGGCCGATCTCCTGTGCTACGACGACGTGCGCCAGAAGCTGAAGGCCGAGAGCACCCAAGCCAAGGTGTTGAAGGACATCCCGCTGGATGCAATCATCGGCAGCGTGGGACGCTGCTCCGATTTCACCCGCAGCTTTCTGCCCCGGCAGGCCAGCGACGCACACCGCTGGGCGAGGGTCGAGATGGCCGTGAACACGATGAGCGGCCTGCCCCCGATCGAGGTGTACCAGATCGGTGAGGCCTACTTTGTGCTGGACGGGCACCACCGCGTGTCGGTCGCCCGGCGGTCGGGCGCGACGCATATCGAGGCGTACGTGATCGGGCTCAAGACCCGGGTGCCGCTCTCACCGGACGTCCAGCCGGACGAACTGGTCATCCAGGCCGAGTACGCGGGCTTTTTGGAGCGCACCCGCCTGGACGAGCTGCGCCCGGAGGCCGACCTGAGCGTGAGCGTCGCCGGCCAATACCGGGCGCTGGCGGAGCACATCGACGTGCACCGCTACTTTATGGGGCTGGAGCAGAAACGAGACATCCCGTACGCGGAGGCGGTCACCCACTGGTACGACACGGTCTACTTGCCAGCGGTGGAGGCGATTCGCGAGCGGGGCATATTGCGGGATTTTCCCGGGCGCACCGAGACCGATTTATACCTGTGGCTGGGGAAGCATCGGGCCGAGCTGATGGAGGAATTGGGGTGGGAGATCGAGCCCGCAGCGGCGGCCGCCGATCTGGCCACCCGGCTCAGCCCCCGGCCGCAGCGGGTCGTCGCCCGCGTGGGCGAGCGGATACTGGGCGCCGTGACGCCGGATGAGATCGAGGCCGGCCCGCCGCCGGGGCAGTGGCGGGAAGAGCGGCTCGCAGCCCGGCGGGACGACCGGTTGTTTGCCGACATCCTGGTGGCGGTCAGCGGCGACGAGATCAGTTGGCACGCGCTGGAGCAGGCGCTGGCGGTGGCCCGGCGCGAGGGTGCGCAGGTGCGCGAGGGTGCGCAGGTACGCGAGGGTGCGCAGGTACGCAAGGGCGGGCGGGTGCACGGCGTGCACGTGATACGATCGGAGGCGGAGCGAGAGGGCGAGGACGTGCAGGCCATACAAACCGAGTTCGACCGGCGGTGCCAGGCGGCCGGCGTTCCGGGCAAGCTGGCCGTCGAGGTCGGTGGCGTGGCGCGCAAATTGTGCGAACGGTCCCGGTGGGTCGACCTGATCGTCCTGAGCCTGGCCCATCCACCCGCGCCTCAGCCGGTCGCCAAGCTCGGTTCGGGATTCCGCACCTTGATCCGGCGCTGTCCCCGGCCGGTGCTGGCCGTGCCGGGGGCCGCGTTCCCGTTGGATCGCGCGCTGCT
>DATKTN010000050.1:0-6675 GCA_035531135.1 Anaerolineae bacterium | reverse complement strand
GCAGTTGGCCGACGGCGTGAGCGGGCTACCGCCCGCCTCGTTCGACCTGGTGCTGAGCCACCTGCCGCGCGGGCGGGCCGTGCAGGAGGAGCTGATCCGGGGCGTGGCCTGGGTGCTCCGGCCGGGCGGTCGCTTCTACCTCGTCGCCCACAAGCGGGCCGGGGTCAAAGGGGCCATCGCCACCGCCCGCGAGCTGTTTGGGCAGTGCGGCGTCGTGCGGCAGAAAAAGGGCTACCACGTCGCGCTGGCGGTCAGGCCCGCCGACCTGCAGCCATCGCCACCCGCAGATAGCTACGCCGCGCGTACCATCGCGCTCGACGGCGTCGAGACGACGCTGGTCAGCAAGCCGGGCGTCTTTGCCTGGGACCGGCTGGACGACGGAACGGCGGCACTGGTGGGCGCGATCGAGATTGGCCCGCGCGACCGCGTGCTCGACCTGGGGTGTGGGACGGGTCTGGCCGGGCTCGCGGCCGCCCGCCGCGCAGTCGAGGGCCAAGTCGTGCTCGTCGACGCCGACCTGCGCGCCGTCGAGTCCACCCGCCGCACGCTGGCGGCGAACGGGATCGCCAACGCCGAGGTGATGGTCTCCGACTGCGGTTCCGCCGTCCTCGCCCGTCGAAGCGCCGGCCGGCGCTTCGACGGCATCATCACCAACCCGCCCTTCCACCAGGGTGTGGGCGTGGACTATGAGGTGGCCTGCCAGTTCGTGCGCGACGCGGCGCGGTTGCTCCGTCCCGGCGGGCGCCTCTTTCTCGTCGCCAACCGCTTCCTGCGCTACGGCGACCTGATCCGCGAGACCTTTGGGAACGTCGCGACCGCCTACGCTGACAACCGCTACCACGTCCTGACCGCGGTTTTGCATCAAACTGCCTAGAATCACCGCCTGCTGAACCTGCTTTTCGCGCCCTGCGATGGCGGATGGATGCGCCAACGGCTCGACTGAGCTCGCCGAAGTCTTGTTGGCGTCTTTGGCCACACAGACTGCATCTTCATGCCCGTCGCCCACGTGGGGAGTACCGAAACAAGTTTCGGCATCCATGTCGGCCAGAGAAATGCGCAAAGCAGTCAAGGTACAGGACATCAGGTGCCAGGCACCTTGAAGTTGAAAAAGTACTGGCTTTCGGGTAGAATAAGCTGGAAGGGGGTGATGGCTGTGGGCGAAAGCACCGAACGGCTGGAGAATTTGATTCGTCTCTTACGTACCTTATCGCGCGAAGAGGTTGCGGCTGTGTGGCACTTTGTCGAAGAACTGGTCCAGCGCAGAGTGGTATTGAAGGATATCCAGGCCCCCTACGTCACGCCGACCGAGACGGCGGAGGAGACGATCTACCGTACGCCACCTCAAGGTTCGCGTGAAGCACTGCTAGAGTGCTTGGGTACCTGGGAATTCGAACCAGGGGAACTTGATGAGATACTGGCAGATATTGAACGGGCGCGGATGATGGAACTCGAAGAAGAACATGACTAGCTATCTGCTCGACACGAATCACGCGGTCAAGATGATGGCTGGCGAAGAACCTGTCTCGTCTCAACTGGCAGGGCAGAGCCAGGAGGGAGACTGGTTCTACATCAGTATGACTGTATTGGCAGAACTCTTCTTCGCCGCCTATGCCAGTAGCAGGCGTGAACACAATCTATCCAGGATCAACTATCTATTGGAGCGAGTGATTCTGCTGGATTTCGATAGCCGCGCTGCCGAGGAGTATGGGCGCGTACGAGCCGAGCTGAAGACTAAAGGCCGTCCCATTCCCGGCACGGACGCACAAATCGCCGCAGTCGCCCGGCTGCACGGTCTGACCGTGCTCACTGCGGATCGCCACTTCCATTTTGTCGACGGGGTCACCACGGCCAACTGGCTGGAGGGAGAGAATGCCAATGTGGACAGCGCGACGGCAAACGTGGGCTGACGACTGCGACGTGGTCGTCGTCGGGGCGGGGCTGGTGGGCGCGGCGGTGGCTGCCCGCCTGATCCGCGAGGGGGTCGACACGGCGATCCTGGAGGCCCAGACCGTGGCCGGCGGCGCGACCGGGCGCAGCGCCGGAATGGCCCTCGCCGGGCTGGCCGGCCACTACAACTGGGCCGTCTCCGCCTATGGCCGCGAGCAGGCGCGGGAGGTCTGGGCGTTCACCGTCGAGGGCCAGGATCGGCTGATCGAGGCCGCAGAGCGGCTGGGCGTGCCGGTCCAGCGCACCGGCAGCCTGGCGCTGGCCGTCGATGAGACGGAGGCGCATGCGCTGGAGGAGTCGGCGGAGCTGTTGCGAGAGGATGGCTTCGCCGCCCGGTTCGAGCCCAATGACCCGCTGGGTCGTGGTTTCTGCGCCGCGCTGCGCCAGCCCGACGACGTGACGGTGGATGCATCCGCGCTGACGCGGGCGCTGCTGGCCGCCAGCGGCGCGATCGTTCACGAGGGGACCGAGGTCTACGACCTGGCGTGGGACCCAAACGGCTTGCGGGTCTGGGCACAGCGCCGCACCGTGATGTGCAACACCGTTGTGCTGGCGGTCAACGGCTATGCCCCATTGTTCGATCCCTACTTTGCCGACAAAGTCGCCCCTACCCGCAGCCTCGTTTTCGCCTCGGAGCCACTCGACGCGGTGGCGTTGGAACAGCCCTGCTGTGCCGACTATGGGTACGAGTACTGCCGCCAGTTGCCCGACCGCCGGCTGCTGTTGGGCGGCTGGCGGCGTCCGTCCCTTCATCTCCGGCCCTTTCCCCCACAGGGGGGAAGCGAGGCACAGGAGGCCGAACTGGCTGACGTGGTGCAGGATGGGCTGGTCCGCTTCGCATCCCGCCACTTCCCCGAGGTCCAGACGCGCGACGCCAGCCGCTGGTCAGGGGTGATGGGCCTCACGCCCGATGGCCTTCCGCTGGTGGGCCGGCTGCCTGACCTGCCGCAGGCTTACTTTGCGGTGGGGCTCGGGGGCCGGGGGCTGGCCTGGGCTTTCGTCCTCGCCGAGCGGCTGGTCGACTTGATGCTGCGCGGCACCGACCCGGGCATACTCGCGGCGGACCGGCTCACCTGAAACCTAAAACCTGAAACCCTGAAACCTGAAACCTTGAAACCTGAAACCTGAAACCATAATGGGGTTTCAGGTTACTGCCTTGGCAATGGCCTGGATGTGGGCCGGGTTGGAGCCGCAGCAGGCCCCTACCACCCGCACGCCCAGCGCGACGAACCTGCGGGCATACTCCGCCATGTCCTCGGGCGTCGCGTCGTACACCACCTCCTGCCCCACCAGGCGCGGCTTGCCGGCGTTGGGTTTGGCGATGAGGGGGGCCTGGGGCGCTGCCGCGTGCATCTTTGCCACGGCACCCTCGGTCATCTCCAGCGTCGCGCCGCAGTTGGCGCCAAAGGCATCCACCTCCAGCCCCACCAGTGTCTCCACCGCCTGCTCCGGGCGCACCCCCATGTTCGTCCGCCCATAGCGGTCGAAGGAGAGCGTGACAAAGACGGGGATGCCGTGCCCGGCCAGCCGCGCTCCCTCGATGGCAGCCCGCATCTCGTTCAGGTCGGACATCGTCTCGATGTAGAGCACGTCCACCCCGGCCTCCGCCAGCGCTGTGGCCTGTTCGGCGAAGACTTCCATCGCCTGCTCGTAGGTGACCTTGCCCAGCGGGGCCAGCAGCTTTCCCAGTGGGCCGATGTTGCCAGCCACGTACGCCCTGCCGCCCGCGGCCTCGCGGGCAATCTCGACCGCCCGCCGATTGACCTCGGCCACGCGCTCCGCCAACCCCCTGCGCTCCAGCCGCGTCCGCGTTCCGCCAAAGGTGGATGTCAGGATCAAGCCGGCTCCGGCCTCGATGTAGGCGCGGTGCACGTCCCGCGTCGGCGCGGGGTCCTCCAGCAACCAGCCTTCCGGTGACGTGCCGGCGGGCAGCCCCGCTGCCTGCAACATCGTGCCCATCGCGCCGTCGGCGACAATGACGCGGCCACTCTTCAGCCTCGAAAGGATGTCCTCCATGCTATACCTCCAGCAATTCCTTTCCTTTCCCCACCGCCTCGTTCGCGTCCTCGCCGTACGCGTCCGCATCGAAAGTATACCACGCTGCTGGAATCAAGCAACCGCCGGGATGCCGCAACAGGCGCTATCTGCAGTACCATCTCGACAGCCCGCAGACGTGGGCAGAACGTCATAGATGCGATTCACGATATTCGGGGACGGATAGAGCTGGGCTGTCGACTACGGTCGAGCGCAGATCACACGCCGGGGTCCACGACGCGACCCACAAACAATACCGCCCCCGTCTCGATATCGCGAATCAAGAACACAAAGGGGCGGTCGACGGTTACCTCGACGGGCTCCTCCGGCATCGCCATCTCCACCATCACCACCGCGGTGGCCGCTGCGGCCTCGGTGCCCGCCTCGTCCACGGAGACGAACGCCTTGTGGACCACCTCTGCGATGAACAGGTCCCGGCTGCCGGTCATCCCGGAAAAGTCCGCAGCCCCGGTGAAGGCGTCCGGCATGCCCATCGCGGTGAGCGCTTCGACCAGGCTGAAATCCGATTCGACCTCGAACTTGGGCAAGCTCAGCGCCACCTGCCTGTAGGAAATGTCCTTCACGATCGCGTCCACCCGCCCGGCGTCCAGCGCGTCCTCACACGCTTCAAACTCGCCCGCGTCGGGAAGCAGGATCACCATCGAAAGCTCCCCGCCGTCGTACGGCAATTCGACCGCCTGAACTCGCTCATCCCTGGCGTAGCCGAGCGACTCTGTCTGCCTCATCATCGGCACGCTGATCTCGCCGCCGTCAAGCAGGTGGAACGTGCCGTCCTCCGTCAGGCCTGGCTCGAAAGGGTTGTCCCACGCACCGTTAAAGTATATGGCGTTGGTCAGGACCAGCCGCGTCAGTGCGTCGATGACGCCCTGCGGGATCAGGTCCTCTATCCGGTCCTCGGTCTGCTCGCTGACCCAGTCGTTGATCGTGACGCGGGATTCCTCCGGCGCGTTCTCGAAATCGAGCACCCTCAGCCCGGCCCCATAGTTCTCCGCCAGCACGTCGAGGAATTCGGGCAGAAACTCGTACCCCTCCTGGCCCCAGATGGCGTTCACGACGTTCAGCCGGAAGCCCTCTTCGTCCTTGCCCTCCGCACCTTCACCCCGCCGGGCCAGTTCCAGGTCCAGCCCGTTGAATGCCGGGTGCAGGCGGTCCTGGGAAAGCGCGAAGCGGAGCGCGTCCGCCATCTGCCGTTCGGTCTCACCGCGGGCACCGGCGTACGTCATCGCCAGCGCCACCGAGATGCTGTAGGGCGAGTAAAAGACGTTCTCGCGCTCCGCTCTCAGGATCTGGTACAGGTCGAAGGCGAACGCGCTGTTCCCGTCGGCCAGCTCCACCAGGTCCGGGCCGGCCACGTCGGGCGAGGTCACCCGCTCCTTCGCCGACCGGGCGACTCCCTCCACTGGCGCAGCCGGGCCGCATCCCGCCAGCCCCAGCAGCACGATCGCTATCAGTAGCCTCCACAACTTGTTTTTCATCCTGGTTGCCTCCTGCTCGCATGTTCTCGGAGATCCTCACATGGACCTCCCTATGTCTAGACGGGCTGGGGGCTGGGAAGGTTCCACCCGTGCAGTAAGACCTGACAGGTTGCCACAGGGCTCATTTTGGGCTGGACTCGATCTGATCGGGGATATGTCTACGCCGAAAAGTGGGATGTGAAACCTGTCAGGTCTCGCCGCCCTGCCGCTCAGTCATGGATGTTCACCAGCGTCCCCACGTCCGCCCAGTTGAACAGCCACTCGGCCTCCGCCGTGGGCAGGTTGACGCAGCCGTGGCTCATCGGGTGGCCAAAGTTGCCGTGCCAGGTGACGCCGTGCAGCCCATACCCCTTGTAGAAATACATCACGTACGGCACGTCCTCGATATAGTATCCCGGGCCGGCCATGTCGTCGCTGCGGAACTTTATCCAGATGCGGAACTGGCCCACGGGCGTCGGCGTGCCGGGCAGGCCGGTGGAGACGAGCGTCGTGTGCACCGGCGTGCTGCGCTCGTAGGCGGTCAGCGACTGCTGCGACAGGTCGACGTCGATCCACCGCTCCTCGTTCACGTCCGAGGGCGAGGCCGGCGCAGGGATGGGGGTGGGCGCTTCGCGCGGCTTCTCCGGTGCTGGATCACCGTCCGCACCATCGACGGTGATCACGCACGTGAGCGCGCCCAGGTTGGCCCCGTCGGGCGATTGGACCTGCCAATACCCCCTGTGATCGCCCGGGCTGTCCGGTGAGGTCATCTCGACCGAGATCTCCGCCTCCTGGCCGGCGGGCGTGTCCGGGATGGGCTGGTCCCGCCCCGCCATCGGCTCGCCGCGCACGTAGACGACGCGGTAGCCGGCCCAATCGCACGAGCCGGCGTTGCGCACGCGCCAGGTCTTGACGAAGCGCTCGCTTGGGCCGAGGGCCGTGCCGTCGGGGACGGTGACGTCGGCCAGGAACCGTACGCTGTCCGTGCAGCCGGCGGTGGCGGGTGTGGATGCCGGTGCCGGCGTGGCCATCGCCTGGACTTGTTCAGCCGGGCTGGCAGTGGCGCGCTCGGGCGTCGCCGATGGGCGGAGCCAGCCGGTGGCCGTCGTGGGCGTAGGGCTGGGGGAAGTGGGAGCCGGGGACTCTGCTGCCGCGGATGCAGCCTGCACCGGAAGGGCGATCGCCCGGTTGGCCAGCGTGGCCAGCAGGCACACCGCTG
>DATKTN010000049.1:0-8618 GCA_035531135.1 Anaerolineae bacterium | reverse complement strand
CAGATGGCCGAGCACGCCGACCGGATTGCCCTGCTGTCCCGCGGCGAGCTGGTCACCGTCGGCACGCCGGACGAGATCTACTCGCGCGTCGACCTGCTGCACCAGCATCACCTGCGGCCGCCCCAGGTCGCCAGCACGTTTACCATGGCCAGGGAGGCCGGTGCGCCGGTGAGCTGCGTGCCGGTGCGGTTGGAGCCCGGCCTGAAGGCGCTCGACTCCCTGCGGGAAGCGTGCCCGATTGCGCCCCCGGAAAAGCTGCCCGGGCCACCGGCTCGCAGCGGCCCTCCTCTTCTCTCCGTCCAGGACCTGAGACACGTCTATCCCGATGGCACCGCAGCGCTTCAAGGCGTGTCGCTGGACGTGCGCGCGGGCGAGTACGTGCTGGTCATCGGCCAGAACGGTGCGGGCAAGACCACGCTCGTCAAGCACTTTCTCAAGCTGCTGGAGCCGACCGAGGGCATCGTCACCGTGGGCGGCGTCGACACGCGGCAGCTCACCGTCAGCGAGCTGGCCCGGCGGATCGGCTATGTCGCCCAGAACCCCGACAACCAGATTTTCAGCAACACCGTCGGCGACGAGGTGGCGTTCGCCCTGGCCAACCTGGATTACCCCAGGGAGGAGGTCGAAGCGCGCACGGTCGAGAGCCTGGAGGCCATGGGGCTGCTGGAGGTGCGGGATGCACACCCCCTTTCTCTCCCAAAGGGGGATCGCGCCCGGATCGTGATCGCCGCCATCCTGGCGATGAAGCCCGAGGTCATCATCTTTGACGAGCCGACCACGGGTCAGGACTATCGGGGCGCGAAGTATATCCTCGACGTCAGCCGGCAGTTGCACCAGATGGGCAAGACGGTGGTCGTGATCACCCACCACCTGTACCTGATGCCCGAGTACGCCGAACGCGTGATCGTGATGGGGAAGGGGACGATCCTGCTCGACGCGCCGATCCGGGAGGCGTACCACCAGACCGATCTCTTGAGGTCGACCTTCCTCAGCCCGCCGCAGGCGGTCCTCCTGGCCCAGCACCTCGCCCGGCAGGGTGGGGGGGACTATAGGCTGCTCACACCTGCCGAGGTCGCCGCCTGCCTCGCCCCCCCCTTCATCCCCCCCAATGGGGGGGAAAGAGGGGGGGAAAGTGGCGGGGACTCCCTTCTCCCCATCCCCCCCACTGGGGGGGACACCCCTCCCTTCCTCCCCCCCCAGCGGGGGGGGACAGAGGGGGGGGAGAAAGGGGGTGCCCCGTGAGCCTGATGAAATTCCAGACGGTCGAGCGTGACTCGCTCTTCACCCGCCTGGATTTCCGGCCCAAGCTGCTCATGGTCGCGGTCGTCAGCGTCGTGGCGTTCGTCTGGGAGAGCCCCGTCGCGCTGGCCGTGCTGGCGCTCGCGCTCGTCGTCGCCTGCCTGCTGGTTGGGGTCAAGGTGGGCTACATCAGGACGATCGTCACGGTGATGCTGCCGTTCTACGTCCTGCTCCTGGTGACCCACGGGTTCTGGAACGTGGAACAGGTCAAGGCGCTCACGGGCAGAGAGGAGCTGACGCCCCTGTTCACCTTCCCTGCCGGTTGGTGGTTGATCGGCGGCGGGCGCATGTCGGTCGAGGGATTCACGTACGGATGGGCGGTGATATTCAAGACGCTCGCGCTCGTGACCGTCATCCCGCTGGGCATCTTTACCACCGAGGTGGACAACATGATCGTGGGGCTGGTGCGGGCCAGGGTGCCCTACAAGCTGGTCTTTGTCTTTTCCTCCACGCTGCGCTTCTTTCCGCTGCTCTTTGAAGAGATCCAGACGATCATCGAGGCGCAGCGGCTGCGCGGGCTGGCGGTGGAAAAGATGGGGCCGGCGAAGCGCGTGCGCGTCTACGGCCGGGTGGCGGTCCCTCTGATCCTGGGGGCGATGGTCAAATCCCAGCAACTCGAGGTCGTGCTCCAGTCGAAGGCGTTTACCGGCAGCGGCGAGCGCACCTACCTGCACGAGTCGGTCCTGCGGGGAGCTGACTGGGCCGTCATCGTCCTGTTCGCGCTGCTGTTCGTCCTGGCGGCGGTGCTCTACTTTTGGCTGGGCGTGGGCAAGTTCGCCTGGCTCGTCTTCCCGTAGCGAGTCGGCGAATCAGCGAGTCGGCGAGTCGTGATCGTCTGTCTCCTCTTTGGCGCTCTTCTTTAGGTGCCAGGCACTTGCGTTTTTGGACGCGGAATAGCGCTGGCAGGCAGTCGTTTTGGGTCATGCCTGGCACCTGGGGTGTTGGGTGGAGCAGAAAAGTGCCTGGCATCTGGCGTGTTGGGTTTGGCGGGCCACGCAACGCGCAATACGCATCACGTTTCACGCAACGTGGGATGCAACCGAATATCGTTCACGGTAGGGACGAGATGCTCGACCGTGAGGGCCTCGTCTGTGACGACGATGCGCTCGATTAACAATCGAAGAACTTCCTGACGGGTCTCGATATCGGCGGCTGTCAATGCCTTTTCGATCCGCTGGATGAAGGTCTCCAGCAAGATCTCGAGCGTTGCTGAGCGAGAAGTATCCACCCGGCGCTTTTCTAGTTCCCGCAGTTCGATCTGGAGAGGATTCTGGCGTTCGATCAGTTCGTCCAACGAGATAGCGCCAGACTGATAGGCATCCAGCAGTCGTTGACGTTGCTTGTGGAGCAGTGCCTGGCGCTGCCGCCAGCGGCTGGTTTCACTTGGCGTGGATGCTTGTTCAGCTCGGAGGGCTTCCCAGGCATCCCGGATGCGCTGTGGGTCTCGCAGCAACCCTGCTAACGCCTGTACGATCAGCGGTTCGACGACGTCACCCCGCACAGAGCAGGTGTGACGGGAGACGCCTGGGGGGCAACGGTTCCGCCCATAGACGCAGCGGTAATAGACAGTGCCGCGCTGGGTCGATCCCTGGAGAGTGTGACCGCAAGTCCCACACACCAGCAGTCCCCGAAGCAGGTAGGTGCGCTGACTGTTGCGTTGGGCAAAGCGGGCATTCATCTCCAAACGCTCCTGTGCAGCCTGCCAGGTGGCTTCATCCACCAGAGGGGGAACGGGGATCGCAATCCATTCCTCCGCCGGTCGCAGTTTGTAGCGTGGATAGTGAAGGGTGCCTTGGCCCTGACGGTGGCGCTGTCCAATGCCACTGTAGTCTGTCTGGTGGCGACAGTAGTAAGCGGTGCCCTTGTAGGCTGGCTGGCGTAGCGTCCGTCCCAGGGTGCTGGTGTTCCAGCAGCCACCGGCTGGACCCGGGATCTGCCGCTCGTTGAGACGGTGAGCCAAGCGACCCAGGCTCAGACTGGCTTGTTCAGTATACCACGCAAAGATTTGCTGGACAACGACAGCCTGGGTGGGTACTACGATCCAAGTACTCGAACCCCCGGGAGTGGCGGGTTGATAGCGATAGCCGTAAGGGGCCTGATGAGGGACAGACAGGCCGTGCCGAAGCCGATAGAGACGTCCCCGGCGCAACTGATCGCTGATTTTGGTACGCTCGAATTCGAAATAGGCGCCCAGAATGTTCAGTAGCAGCTTGCCCTGCGGACTGTCGTCCAGCTCAGGTTGGTTGAGAAAGACCACGTCCACATCTTGCCGCGACAGTTCATCCAACACAACCCACTGGATGCCGAGGCGACGGGCCAGTCTGTCTGGACTTGAGAACAGTACCACATCGAAGTCACCGGCAGCGGCGGCGTCCCGTAGGTGATCCAGGGCCGGGCGGGCCAGATAGACTCCGCTGACGGCTTGGTCAATGAATTGGTGCTCGGGGCCCACTTCATACCCCTGTGCTTCGGCGTAGGTCAGCAACTGATCAATCTGACTCTCGATGGTCGCCTCCTGTTCCTGACGCCGTGTGGAGACTCGGGCGTACAACGCTGCTCGACGCATGATTCAACTCCTTTCTTTCTACTGATTCTTCATTCGCTATGATCGATTGCCACAGCAGCCGATAGACCTGCCGTAAGCGGCGATCACTGTCGTGTCGAATGTGTGCTACCATCACCAGCGTGCGGGCTTGCTCTTGCATCATACTTCCCTCCTGAGACAGGATTGCATGTCCCAGGATCGCACACTGATGACTGTTTGTCTAGCGTCGAGTCAGCCTCTCAGGAAGTTCTATGCGATTGGTAAAGTGCCAAGCATATCGTGTATCGGTTGTATCCCGCGTTTCACGCATCCCGTTTCACGTCTTGCGCTTTGCGCCATTAACCCCAAAAGGATGCCCCAAGAAATGGAATCGTGGGCAAACGCACTCAGGCGCGGGGCTACTTGCATCGGTTTAGGCAGTGCTGGGCGTTCAAGGCGCGAGCACCAGCCCCACCCCGACGGCGGCTAGCCCGGCAATGAACAGCTTATCGGCCCGGCCCAGGATTGGGGTGACCCGGGCCGGCCGGGCCGCCGGGTCAAAGGCCCGCGCCGAGGCGGCCTGGACCACGTCGTCGCCGTAGCGCAACCCGTTGGCGATGACGGTGACCAGGAACAGCCGCGCCGCCTGGACCGGCCGGCGGAGGCCGCCCCGCAGCCGCAGCGTGTGATAGGCCGCCTCGACCGTGTCGCGCAGGACCGGCCCCAGGTTGAGTGCCACGCCCAGCGCGAACCCCAGCCCCCGCAGCCCCAGCCCGTCGAACAGGCGAATCATCTGGGCCACCGAGAGAGCGCCCAGGCTGGCGCTGAACGCCAGCATCAGCGTCGCCGCCCGCAGCGCCATCCACAGCCCGGCCTCCAGCCCCGTCCGGGAAAGACGCAGTATGCCCCAGCGGACGTCTGCCTCTCCCAGGACGAACGGCGCGATGGCGAGCGTGGACAGGACGAACAGCCAGAAGCGGCGGTTGGCCAGGACCTGCCGGAGACCCGCTCCGCCGCCCAGCCAACTGAAGGCGACGACGAGCGTCAGCAGCAGCCCCAGCCGGCCGGCGGGCAGCAGCGCGACGAGCAGCAGGCCCCACAGCAAGAAGGCCAGGTAGCTGCCCGCGTTCAACCGGAACCGGAGTCTCGTCACGCGCGCGCCAGCCGTCGGGCCACCAGCCGGCCCAGATCCCAGGCCAGCCAGCCGCCCACCGCGCCGACGGCGACGCGGAACAGGAACAGCACGCCGATGACGGCCACGGCCTGGGTTACGTCCATCCCCAGCGTCTGGCTGCCGTCTTGGATCATCTTTACGTACACCTCGGTGATCCCCTGGCCGTACAGCAACCGCATCATGATGAACTTGTGAAAAAAGTTCCAGCTCACGGCCAGGATACCGGCGAGCACGTACCGCCAGCGGGTGGGCGACGCCTTCGAAAGTAGCGCCAGTTCCATCAAGGCCGCCTCGGCCAGGATGGCCACGACCGGCCCGATCTTGACCCCGCCCAGGCTCAGGACCTTTAACAGGGCGGTGACAATCCCGATCCCGAGCACCGCGCCGGGCCGGGGCACGAACGTGCGCCCGACCAGCGCGACGACAGCGCCGGCACCGGCCAGAATTAGCCCGGTGAAGAAGGTGTCGGCCAGGGGCGGGAACAGGACGTGAAGGTATGCCCCCAGCGTGAGTTCGAGCGCGCCCCACAGCGCGCCGAACACGGCCACGTAAACCCAATCGCGCACGGTGTACGACTTCATCGTTTGACCTCCTGAAAAGCAAGAGATGGTGAGACGGCCGGCCAGGTCGTACGGGCGGCCGGCGTGGGCAGGTACCCATCGGCCACCACCTGCCCGCCGGCCAGCCGGACGATCCGGCGAGCGTACCGGCAGACCAGCCGGTCGTCGTGGGTGATGAGCAGGATCGCCTGGCCGTTGTTGTGGAGATCGGTCAGGTAGTCCATCAACCGGCTCAGGTGGGCCCAGTCCTGGCCCATGGTCGGCTCGTCGAGGATGAGCAACCGGGGCCGGAGCGCCAGCGTGGCCGCCAGCGCGGTGCGTTGCTGCTGGCCGGCGCTGAGCGTCTGGGGACGCCGGTGCCGCAACGGGGCCAGGTCGGCGGCGGCCAGCAGGGGCGAGAGATCGTCACCCAACTGGTAGCTGGCGGGGCCGAACGCCACCTCCTCCTCGACCCGATCGCAGACGAGTTGATGGAGGGGGTTCTGGAACAAGAGCCCCACGCGCCGCCCCGGGGGCGTCCGGCGCAGCGCCGGATGCCACGCCACCCGCCCGCGCCGGGGGCGGAGGATGCCGGCCAGCAGCCGGGCCACGGTGCTCTTGCCGGCCCCGTTGTCCCCCACCAGCGCGACGAATTGGCCGGGGTACAGCGCCAGGTCCAGCCCGGAAAGGACGCGCTGCCGGCCATAGCCCGCCGTCACGTTGTGAAGTGTGACCAGGGGGTCCCCATCGGCCGGCGCCCGGTCCAGGTCAGCCGGTTCGACCCGCCGGCCCACGTCGAGCCAGGGGTAGCGCAGGCCCAGCGCCGCCAGGCACGTCTTGTCGGCCAGCACGGCGCGGGGAGGCCCGTCGGCCACGACGCGGCCGGCGTCCATCAGCACCGCCCGCGTGGCCAGCGGGGCGACGGCTGCCAGCCGGTGTTCGATCAGGATCACGGTCAGGCCCTGCTCCCGGTGCAGGCGGTCCAGCGCCGAGGTGACCTGTGCCACCCCGTGCCAGTCCAGGTTGGCGGTCGGTTCGTCCAGCACTAACACCTGTGGGCGCAGCGCGAGCACGGCCGCGATGGCGACCCGCTGCTGTTCGCCGCCCGAGAGGGCGCGCACGGGACGCTTTCGCAGGTGTGCGACGCCGGTGGCCGCCAGCGACCCGCGGACGCGGGCCTCGATCTCGTCCCCGGGCAGGTCCAGGTTGCGGGGGGCGAAGGCGACCTCCTCCTCGACGGTGGCGTTGAACAGTTGCGTGGCCGGGTTCTGGAAGACGACCCCCACCTGCCGGGACAGGGCCGGCAGGGGATGGACCTGGGTGTCCAGCCCGTTCACGGTCACCCGGCCGGAGAGGCCGGCGGGCACGGCCTGGGGGATCAGCCCGGCCAGCGCCAGCGCCAGCGTGCTCTTGCCACAGCCGGAGGGACCGCTGACGAGCACGAACTCGCCCCGCTCGACATGCAGCGAGACGTCGCTCAGGATCGGGCGGGAGCCGTAGTGGACGGACAGGTGGTCGACGTGGATCACAGTGTCTCCAGGCAACGGTCCAGCCAGCGGATGACGGCCTCAAACTGCCCCTGGCGGAACTCGAGGACCAGCCGCTCAAAGACGTCGCCTGCCTCGGCGGCGGCGTGGGCCAGCGACTCGACGCGGGTGCGGTAGAGCGCCTTCTGCTCGGCGACGAGCTGGTCGAGGCCGGGCAGCGCCAGCCGCCGGAAAAAGTAGAGCCGGGCCAGGAACTCGAGGCGGACGTGGCGCAGATGCGGGGTGGGGCGGTGGACCCAATCGAGAAACGCGTCGCGGCCGGCGGGCGTGAGGTGGTACACCTTGCGGGGCGGACGGCTGGGCTGGGGCTCGGTCTGGGCGGCCACCAGGCCGGCGTCCTCCATCTGTTTGAGCTGGGCATAGAGCTGGCTCAAGCCCACCCGCCACACCTGGCCCAGGTCGCGGCTGAACTCCTGGTGCAGCTCGTAGCCGTGCCTGGGGCCAGCCATCAGGAACCCGAGCAAAGCCGGTTGGGGGGAGATGTCAGTGTCGTGCGTCATGGGGCAGGTCCTTATTCATGGCGTGAATATTCAGGATAGGAATAGGGATTCGTATTATACGACTGGTGGGGATTGTGTCAAGTGGAGGGCTTGGGGTGAATGAAGAATGGAGAATAGAGAATGGAGAATGGAGAATGGAGATTAGGGGGTTGGCTTGCTCTGGTGGTTGCGGGCGAACGTGGTATACTTACGGCCTGGCGTCTGCGGGGGTTGTCGTGCCCTTGGTGGCTTCGTGTAGTCACTACCCTGCAGCGTCCGTCGTTGTGTTTTCCCCTTTACTCTGACGGCTTGCTAGCCTATGCGAAAAGCGTCGATGGAGGTTTCATGAAGGCGATGCGTCTGTACGCCCCGCACGACGTGCAGTTGGACGACGTGCCCGTGCCGGAACCGGGGCCGGGTGAGGCGTTGGTCCGTGTCCACGCCGTGGGGGTGTGTGGCTCCGACGTGCACTATTACCTGGATGGTCGCATCGGCGACGCCTGGGTCCCGTACCCCTTTGTGCTGGGCCACGAGTGCGCCGGGGAGATCACGGCGCTGGGGCCCGGCGCGGCGGGGCCGCCGGTCGGCACGCGGGTGGCGGTCGATCCCGCGATCCCCTGCGGTCACTGCGAGGTGTGCCTGGAGGGCAATCCCAACTGCTGCGCCGACGTGCGTTTCCTCTCCACGCCGCCTCTCCAGGGGGCGCTGTCTGAATGGATCGCGCATCCGGCCCACTTCTGCATCCCCCTGCCGGACTCGCTCGACTATTCCGACGGCGCGATGCTCGAGCCTCTGGGCGTGGTCGTACACGCGCTCACGCTGGCAAGGGTACACCCCGGCGACACCGTCGCCGTGCTGGGGGCCGGGCCGATCGGGCTGCTGGCGGTCCAGTTGGCGCAACGCTCCGGCGCGAGCGCCGTCTACCTCAGCGAGCCGATCCCGGCCCGCCGGGCGCTGGCCGCGGAGATGGGCGCGAGCGCCGTCTTTGATCCGGGCGCGGGCGATCCCGCCGACTGGCTTCTGGAACAGACCGCGGGGCGTGGCGTGGACGTGGCG
>DATKTN010000048.1:0-5390 GCA_035531135.1 Anaerolineae bacterium | reverse complement strand
GTCTTAACGACAACTAGGCGGGCTAACAAGCGGTTGGTGCGACACGAGGCTGCTCGTGTAGCTGTTGTACCTGCCTCGAAAATCCTGATGGCCGTCTGGTTGTGCCCGGAAGCAGGTTCGGGTAGAATTGAACCGGCCAGTCCCTTGTCGGGATCAAGGGATAGAGGGACTCTGATGATGGCCCATCACTGCCGAGAGGTTACCGAATGCGCATGAGCAAAGTAGCAGACGATAGGAAAAACGCGCCGCATTGCGAGGGTGAGGGGCAAGCAGCGGCGCCTGCCGGCTCACCCGCGCTCTCCCGGCGAGAGTTCCTGCGCATGGCGGGTACGGCAGCCGCTGGCGCTGTTCTCGGCGGTTGCACCCTGCTCCGGCCCGAACCCACGCCCCAGAGCCCAGATCAGGTCCAACTGGTCTACCAGGACTGGCGGACCGATTGGTTCCCCCCGATGGTCCGGCAGATGCTGGAGCAGTTCCACGCCACGCACCCCAACATCCGCGTTTTCTACACCCCCGACCCGGAGGACTTTGAGGAGAAGGTGCTGGCCGACATGCAGGCCGGCACCGCGCCGGACGTCTTCCAGGCCTGCTGCTCCTTCTTTCCCATCCTGGTCCAGAAGGGATACATGCTCGACCTGCACCCCTACGTAGAGGCCGACCTGGACCAGGCGACGGTCGACGACTGGGACCCGGCCCAATACCGGTCCTTCTTTACCAGGGAGGGGCAACAATATGGCCTGCCCA
This sequence comes from Anaerolineae bacterium, assembly GCA_035531135.1. Lineage (GTDB taxonomy): Bacteria > Chloroflexota > Anaerolineae > B4-G1 > B4-G1 > DATKTN01. Next base: position 4,646 of record DATKTN010000048.1, on the reverse strand, counting down.
AGTATCACGGTGCGCTGGCCCTCTACTACAACCGCGATCTCTTTGACGAATACGGCGTGGACTACCCTGACGAAAGCTGGGACCACGACGGCTATATGGCGGCCATGGAGCGCCTGACCGACGACCGTGACGGCGACGACGAGACCGATCTGTGGGGGAGCACGCTCGACGTCTCCTGGGACCGCATCCAGGTGCACGTCAACAGTTGGGGCGGCCACTTTGTCGACCCCGACGATCCTGCACAATGCCGCATGTGCGAGCCGGAGGCAATGGCAGCGATGGAGTGGCTTCGAGCCCGCATGTGGGACGACCGGGTGATGGCGACCCCTTTGGACGTCCAAAACGTGTCGACGCGCCAGGCCTTTATCAACGCGCAGGTCGCCATGGTGGAGGATGGCTCCTGGGCACTGAAGGACATCCTGACTGGAGCCAACTTTCGAGTTGGGGTCGCCCCCTTCCCGGCAGGGCCCGTTCGCCGGGTGACGTTGGCGACGACGGATGGCTTCGGGATCTATGCCGGGACCCGGCATCCCGACGCGGCCTGGGAACTGCTCAAATTCCTCACCAGCAGGGAGTACGGCCGGGCCATGGCTCGCGCCAACTTTCTCCAGCCAGCGCGGGCATCGTTGGTGGATGAGTGGATCAGCTTCATCCGCGAGGAATTCCCGGGCAAGATCGCGGACTGGGACATCGCCGCCTTCGCGGACGGCCACCTCAAGGGCTACTCCGTCACGGCCGAGGTCTTTGCCAACATGGCGGATGCCAAGCGACTTGCCTACGCCGCGTGGGACCAGATCTACAAGCTGGGCCAGGCACCGGTGGAGGAGATGGAGACCGTCTGCCGCCAGATCCAGGAGGCTCAAGAAGGAACGGAGTAGGAGGTTCATCGTGCGATCGAGAGCCCGGTGGGGGGGGCTGCGCACCAAGATCATCGTCTGGTCCTTTGTTCCCACGGCGATCATCCTGTTCGCGGTGGCGCTGGTGACCTTTTACGCCTACCAGCGGGGGACGGAGGATCTGGCGATCCAACGGGATCAAGAGCTCACCCGCCTCTCAGCCGGCCAGTTGGTGACAGAGCTGACGGAATACGTCGACCTCCTCACCGCGCTGGCGCGCACCTCGGACATCTACCAGAACGATCCGGCCGCCCAACGTGACGCGCTCAAGCGGGCCAGCAATCGCCTGGCGGTTTTTGACGCCGGCGTGCTGATCCTCGACACCTTTGGAACGGTCATCGCTGCTGAACCGGAGCGGCCGGAAGTGCTGGGGCAGGACTGGTCCGATCACACGTACTATCGCGAGATTCTGCGCTCGCAGATACTCAGCCTGCCGCAGCCGGTCCTTTCGGACGTCGTCCCCGACGGACCCAATGGTATGGAGGTGATCGTCGTCGCCGTGCCCATCACCGGCGAGCAGAGCGAGCTTCTGGGCATCATGGCGGGCATGTTTCGCGTCGGCCCATCCGCTGTCAGCGCCTTCTACGGCGACATCGTCAAGCTGCGCATCGCGGAGAGCGGCAGCACCTACCTGGTGGATGGCAATGGGCGCGTGATCTACCATTCGGACGCCGGCCACATCGGGGAGGACTTTTCGGGGCAAACGGTCGTGCGGCGGGTCTTGAACGGCCAGGTGGGCGCGATCCGCACCCGCGATTTCGAGGGCCACGACATCGTCGCCGGCTTTGCGCCGGTGCCGGGCACCCCCTGGGGCCTCGTCACCGAGGAGCGCTGGGCCGTGTTGACCAGCAGCAGCCGCGGCTACCGGCAATTCCTCGTATTGCTGCTGGCGATCGGCGTCGTCGTGCCGGCGCTCGTCGCCACCGTGGGGGTCAGGCGGATCACGGAGCCCATCGCGGAACTCATCAGCGCCGCGCAAGAGGTCGCCAGGGGCAACTTTGGCCAGACGATCACCGCACGGACGGGGGATGAAGTCGAGGATCTGGCCAAGCAGTTCAACCTGATGTCGGCCCAACTTCAGGAGTCGTACGCCCACCTGGAGCAGCGGGTGGCCGACCGGACCAGCGAGCTGGCTGCGCTCAACGCGATCGCCACCGTCGTGAGCCGTTCGCTAGACCTGGAGGAGGTCCTGGGCAACGCGCTGGACAAGACGCTGGAGGTCACGGGGATCGAGGCCGGTGGGATCTATCTCCTCCACGAGGACGACCAGCTTCTGACGATCGCGGCGCACAAGGGGCTCAGTGCGCAGTTCGTGGCCGAAATCGACAACTTGAAGGCCGGGGAGGGCTTCTCCGGTCGAGTCGTCCAAACGGGCGAACCAGTGATCGTGCCTGACCTCTCCACGGACCTGCGACTGACGCGCACCGTGGTCAAGGAGGGAGGGTTTCACGCCGCGGCCGTCTTCCCGCTGGTCTCGCGGGGAAAGGTGTTGGGCTCTTTCTTCGTGACGACCCGTGACTACCGGGAGTTTCCGCAGCGGGACGTCGAGCTGCTCACCTCGATCGGCGGCCAGATCGGCGTGGCGGTGGAAAACGCCCGGCTCTTTGCCCAGGTGGAGCAGCGGATGCAGGAGTTGGAGGCCCTCTACCGCGCCGACGAAGAACTGTACCGCCACCTGGACCTGGACGGGGTGCTGCGGACGCTGGCCGACGTGGCCGTGGATATTCTGCAGGCCGACAAAAGCGCGCTGCTGGTTTGGGACGCACGGCGAGAGAGAATGGTGGTGCGGGCCGCCCGCGGCTTCAGCCCGCAGACGATGGCCCACATGTCGTTCGCCCCAGGCGAGGGAGTCGTCGGGGACGTGACAGTCAGCGGTGAGCCGGTCATCGTGGAGGACGTAGACGCTGACCCGCGCGTCGCCCGCCACATCACCGACGCGGAGGGAATCCGCTCTTTCATGCACATTCCGATCGAGATCGACGGCCAGGTCTTTGGCGTGTTCAACATCAATTACGCCCAGCCGCGCGCGTTCGGGAATGAGGAGCGGCGGCTCTTCACGGCGCTGGCCCAGCGGGCCGCATTGGTCATCGAGAACGCCCAGCTCTACGAACAGGCGCAGGAGTTGGCGGTGGTGGAGGAGCGCAGCCGCCTGGCCCGCGATCTGCACGACGCCGTGACGCAGACGCTCTTTTCGGCCAGCCTGATCGCCGACGTGCTGCCCCGCATCTGGGAGCGGGACCCGGACGCCGGGTGGAGTCGCCTGGAGGAGGTGCGGCAGTTGACCCGGGGCGCGCTGGCCGAGATGCGGACGCTGCTCCTGGAGCTGCGCCCGACGGCGCTGGTCGAGGCGGAGATGGGCGAACTGCTGCGCCAACTGGCCGAGGCCACGACCGGCCGGGCGCGGGTGCCGGTTGCGGTGGAGGTGGTGGGAGAGTGCTCCCTGCCGCCCGACGTGAAAGTGGCCCTGTACCGCATCGCGCAGGAGGCGCTGAACAACGTGGCCAAGCACGCCGGGGCCAGCCAGGCGACGGTGAGCCTGCGCTGTGAAACCCTCACCTCGCCCGACCGCGGACGGTCGGGTAGGGTGAGGGTCGAACTGTGCATCCGCGACGACGGGCGGGGCTTTGATCCGAACTGCATTCCGCCGGATCACCTGGGGCTGGGCATCATGCGGGAGCGCGTCGAGGCGGTCGGCGCCACGCTGAGCGTCAAGAGCGAGATGGGGGGTGGGACGGAGGTGCGGGCCGTCTGGCCGGGTGTACGGAAACGCGCGCAGGATGGCTGAGTGAGAGCAACCTGTACACGGAGACAGGATGTGCTAATGCATCGGAAGACCACGGCTATCGTTTCCCTGCTCCTGGCCCTGATCCTGGGAGCCTGTGCTCAGACTGGGCGGACGTCACCATTCGGCGAGAGCCCCCCAAAATCTGCAGCCACTGCGACGCCTGCGGCGGAGGTCCGAACGATCGTCGTGGGGCTGGCCTGGGCTCCCACCTCGCTGGATCCGGCCGATCACCGTGAGCGGCAGTCCGAGACCGTGATCCGCAACATGTTCGACGGGCTGGTCACCCGCGACGCCCGCAGCGGCGTCCACCTGGAGCTGGCCGAGGCGATGAATTGGCTGGACGAGCAAACGCTGGAGGTCAAGTTACGCCAGGGGGTGTCGTTCCACGACGGCACGGAAATGACGGCCGACGACGTGGTGTTCACGTTCGACCGCATCATCCAGGAGAACGCGATCGAATATCCGGTCCCGCACACGTCCCTGCGCAAGGGCCTCGCCGGTCCTCTGGAGTCCATCGAGAAGGTCGACGACTATACCGTGGTGATGCATCTGGGCGGTCCCTGGCCACAGGCGATGCAGATGCTCGTCCACCAGCAGATCGTGCCCCAGCACTATCTCCAGGAGGCCGGCACACAGGGCTTCACCCAACATCCCATCGGCACCGGGCCGTTCCGGTTCGTCTCCGCCGGCCCAGAGCTGGGGGAAGTTGTCCTGGAGCGCTTCGACGGGTACTATGGGGGTGCGCCCGATCTGCCCCCTGTGGGACCGGCGTGCGTGGATCGTGTCATCTTCCGCGTGATCCCGGACGGCCTGACCCGGGCGGCGGCGCTGCGGGCTGGCGAGGTGGACATCATCCAGGCAGTGCCGCTGGACCTGGTGGATTTCCTGGCCGGGGACCCGGACCTCCAGGTGCGCACAGCCCCGGGCACCCATCCCAAGTGGATGGAGATGAACATGGCCCTGCC
>DATKTN010000047.1:0-3598 GCA_035531135.1 Anaerolineae bacterium | reverse complement strand
GCCGGCTGGATCGCGTTCTCGCTGAGCCTGGTCGCCGGGCCACCCTGGACGCCCACCGCCCACAGTTCGCTCAGTGTCTGGCGGGTGGCACCGTTGCCGGCCACCGCGCCCCAGCGGTTGACGAGCACCGTGCGCCCGTCGGGCGACCAACCGGCGACCCACGAGCGGCCGTCGGCGGTCAGCGGCCACGCGCCCCCCGTCCCCTGGGCCTCCGCACCTGGCGGGCCGGGTTGCGCAACCAGCAGCAGCAGGGCCAGCGTCGCCAGGCTCACCGCTGATGTCACGGTCCACTTCCGCTTCGGGGCATCGGCATGCCGCGCGCGCCGCCAACAGGCGGTGCCGGGTCGCAGACCCGTCCAGCACTGCCTCGTCCAGGGTGGCGTCTCGTGTCTTGATCGCATCTCTGTTTCACCTCACACAAGTCTATGGACCGCATCACGTCGCCGCGCCTCTGGCGTGCAGGTCACGACGCGGCCGCAGGGGGATGGTACGGAACTCGCGCACGAACCGGAAAAAGTTCTCCACGGTCGTCTCGAACAACGCCCGGCCGAACTCGGCCGTGGCGACGGTGGGATCGCCGCAGACGCCGCTCTCGCTCATGCGCGACCACCAGTCCTGCCAGGCCAGGATGCTGGGCTCCGGATGGTCCCAGTTAAAGTGCTCCAGTTTGATCTGGCCTGACTCCCGCACCGCCTGGTCCATCTGAACCAGGTCGGGGCGCAGATGGAGCATCATGGCCGTCTCATACTCCCCGGCGTGGGCGACACCGCCAGGGGCAGACCGGCGCATCTCGGAGAAAACGGGTTCGGCCAGTGTGGGGTCAATCGCGGCGTTGGGACTCATCGCTCCACAGATGATGCCGGTCTCCAGAACCACGCGGCGGGCAGCCAGGTCGGCGATGGGAGCATTGGAACCGTGGCCGTTGACGATGAGCACGTGGGTGAAGCCGTGGCGGGCCACGCTGGTCGCCACGTCGGTCAAGTACGCGATCAGCGTGTGCACGTCCACCGAGACGGTCCCCGGGAAATCCATGTGATGCTCGTCCAGCCCGTAGGCCACCACGGGCATCGCCAGCACGTCCTCTGGTGCGCGCCGGGCGGCCTCCAGGCAGATCGCCTCGACGATGACGTTGTCGGTGTTGATAGGCAGGTGCGGCCCGTGATCCTCCACGGTGCCAAAGGGAAGCAGCACGACTGGCTGCCGGGCGATGGCCTCGCGCATCTCCGGCCAGGTCAGTTCCTCGTAGCGATATTTGATGGGCATTGTCACCTCGGCTTGGAGTAGTATTTTCGCATCTCAATATGCAAGAACCATTTTAGCACAGCTTTCAACGCCAATCAAGCATCTCGCCTTGTTTCCCAAACCTGAAGTTGACATCTGGTTCGGTTTCGTCTATCATTGGCCGCCATGGAACACCACGTCTTGGACCTGGAGATGTTGCTGCAAGTCCCGTACGTTGAGCCTTATTATGGGCCAGACGTTTCCCCCGACGGCGCACAGGTCGCCTTTTCCCACAACCCCACCGGCCAGTGGGAGATCTACCTGATGCCGCTGGATGGGTCAGCCCTGGCTCTCAGAGTCACGACCGGCCCAGGAGCCAAGTTCGCCCCTCGCTGGTCGCCCGATGGCCAGCGGCTGGCCTACGCCCTGGATCTGGACGGAGGCGAGGTCTTTGACGTCTACGTCTACGATCTCGCCACGGCCCGGCACGCCAACCTGACCCCAGACACTCCCGACGCCATCCAGCCCAACTTTTGCTGGTCGCCCGACGGGTCCCGCATCGCCTTCATATCCGACCGCTCGGGTCGCTTCGACACCTACGTGATGCCTGCCACGGGTGGGGCGGCCCGCCCGGTGCTCAGCCTGCCTCATCCTGAATGGGATGTGCACTGGTCGCCCGATGGGCGCTGGCTGGCCGTCGTCGCCGAGACGCGCGGCCAGGACTATGGGACCTTCATTGTGCCGGCGGAGGGAGGCGAGCCGGTTCCCATTGCCGACACTGGCGGTTCCATCTGTGCCAGGGACGCCTGCTGGTCGCCTGACGGCGCGCACGTTGCTTTCTCCTCGGATGCGCACGGCTTTTTCGACGTCGGTGTGTACGGGCTGGAGACGGGACGGATCACCTGGGTGACGCAGGGGGAGGGCGACAAGGAGCAACCTGCCTGGTCTCCTGAGGGCCACCGGCTCGCCTACGTCGTCAGCCACGGCCCCGTGACAGAACTGGCTGTCGTCGAACTGGCGCAGGGCTCCCTGGCGACCTACCAGGTCGAGCCGGGCGTCCACTACCGACCCCATTTCACCCCCGATGGGACACACCTGCTCTTCGTCTTTGACAATCCCCGCCACCCCGGCGACCTGTGGCTGCTCTCGTTGGCTGACGGTTCTCTCCGCCAACTGACCCGCTCGCTGCCATCTGCTCTGGAGGATGTGCCGTTTGTGCTGCCGACCGCCATCCGCTACCCCAGCATGGATGGGCAGCGTGTGCCGGCCTTGCTCTACCAGCCACGGCAGACCGGGGCTCTCCCTCCCGCCGTCGTCTACGTGCACGGCGGCCCGAACTGGTTGACTCAGATCACCTGGGACCCCCTGGTGCAGCATATGGCCAGCCGGGGGTGGGTGGCCCTGGCCCCCAATTACCGGGGTTCCACCGGCTATGGCCGAGAATGGCAGATGGCCAATCGCTTCGACCTGGGGGGCCGTGACACGGAGGACGTCGTCGCCGGCGCCGATTACCTGATCCGCGAGGGCCTGGCCGACCTCGCCCGCATCGCCGTCACCGGCCGCAGTTACGGCGGCTACCTGACGATGACCAGTCTGACCCGGTACCCCGACCGCTGGGCCGCTGGCTCGGCGGTGGTGCCCTTCCTCAACTGGTTCACCGGGCACGCCAACTCGAGGGAAGACCTGCAGCACTGGGACCTGGAGAACTTTGGTGAGCCGGAGCAGGATCACGACCTGTACTATGAACGTTCGCCCTTCTTCTTTCTGGACCGCGTCACCGCGCCGGTCCAACTGATCTGCGGCGTGCACGACCCTCGCTGCCCGGCCAGCGAGTCGATCCAGGCCCACGACGCGCTGGTAGCGCAGGGGAAGCCGTGTGACCTGGTCCTCTATCCCGACGAGGGACACAGTTTCCTCAAGACCGGAAACGTGGTGGACGCAAAAAAGCACCGGATGTCTTTCCTGGCACGGGTGCTGGAGAGCGACTGGCCGGCGGCGCGCTCAGTGTGATTCTGTTCAGGATGCCCTCATCGTGAATGGCAGGCGACGAAATGTCCCCCGCCGACATCTCGCAGTGGGGGCTCGTCTTCGCAACATCTCTCTTTGGCGACGGGGCAGCGGGTGCTAAAGCGACACCCGGGGGGCGGATCGGCTGGGCTGGGGACGTCGCCCTCCAGGATGGTGCGCTTGCGCCTGCGCTCGATGGGCGGATCCGGCACCGGCACGGCGGAGAGCAGTGCCTGCGTGTAGGGGTGGACCGGGTGATCGTACAGCTCGTTCTTCTCGGCCAGTTCCACGATCTGGCCCAGGTACATCACCGCCACCCGGCTGCAGATGTGGCGCACCATGCTCAGGTCGTGGGCGATGAACAGGTAGG
>DATKTN010000046.1:0-2644 GCA_035531135.1 Anaerolineae bacterium | reverse complement strand
GCCTGGAACGCCTCCAGGTCATACTCTGCCATCTGGCCCAGCTCGTCGGCATTGATCTCGAAAAAGCGCACGATCTCGTTGCCGTCCTTGAGCCACATCCGCAGCAACGGCTTGTACGCGCCCGGCAGCTCCTTGAGCGCGCCCTTGCCATCCCGGTCCGAGCCGCGCTCGCCCAGGTCGACCACCTTGCTCTCCAGCAAGGCGACGATCTTGGCCCGCAGCGCCTCGTCCTCGATCGCGGTCAGCACGCCCGCCACCTCTTCGGGTGGGGCGCTCAGCGCCGCCTTGCCGCTGCACAGTCGCTCGGCGAGCTGTGCCATCTCTCGCTGCTGGGCCATCTGGGCCTCGAGCAGCTTGCGCTCCTGATCGTGGATCTCGGCGCGCAGCCTGGCCTCCTGGCCCTGCGCGTCTTCCAGTTCCTTGCGCAGAGCGGCCCGCTCCTGCTTGCGGATTTCCTCGCGGAGCTCGTCTTCAGTCGGGTTCCCTTCCTTGGGCATCGCCTGCCCTCCTTTCGTTTCCCCACGTGGGGCACTATAGTAGTACCAGTCGAACTCCGGGACCGCGATCATTCGCTGCCCGCCTGGTCCTACGTTTTCGCCAAACGCCTCCAACGCGGCCCCGATGGCCGCGCTCAACTCCTTGCGTTCCTCGACGCTCAGCAGGCCGCTGATCGCCATATTGTCGGCGATCCCGGTGAAATAGCTGTGGATCTTGGCCTGCAAATAGTCGCCGATCCGCACCGAGCCGGGCTGTCCATCGGCCAGCCGGACGTATCTCGTCAGGTCGGCCGACAGTTCCACCGGCTGCATGCCTTTGATGGCCGGAAAGTTCACTAGGCTCACGCTTAGTAGCACCTTTCTAACGATGTCGATCAGCGGGCTCAGATACCGGTAGATCTGCTCGCCGACATATTCCCGGCCCAGCTTGTTCCACTTGGGCAGGCCGAGGAGCACCTTGCGGTTTTCGCTGTGCTCTCCGATCTTGACCATCTGGCCCGTCTCGTCATCGTACTCGAAATCCGCGATCGCAAAGTCGCGTTGGATGACCCACACCTTATCCAGCCACCCGGCGGCCTCCCCTTCCTGGTGATCGACGTCGATCGGCACGTCCTGCCCGGCGGCCCCGGCCTCGAAATTGGTGGCATAGGCATCTACGTCATCGGAGGAAATGACTGTCCACCGGCCGTACATGTCCTTGAACGTGCCTTCACATAGGATCTCGATCGGCTTGGCCGCAGTGCCTTCGGCCAGCGGTGCAAACCAGAAATCGCGCGCCTGGGAGAGACCATCAGCCTCGTTGGCATAGAGCGCCTGGATCTGCTCGTCCGCGTCGCCCTCGCTCGCGTGGCAGCCCATCACCGCGCCATCGTCGTCCTTCACCACCGCCCACGGCTCGTCCGCCGGGCATTCCTCGTGTCCCTCTTCGACGTGATAGGGCATCCCTACCTCCTCGTGCTCGCCGCGGCCTCGTTGACCACCGTCTGGCCTGCCTGCTGCAGCAGCCGGTCGACCTCGGGCTGCAGCTCTTCCAGGATCTGCTGTACCGTCCGCCACCGGCCTGCGTGCACCGGGATCTGCTCGGGCTCGTGCTGCACCCGCTCGATCCCGGGCCGCGCGTTCTGGATGCTCCCCTCGATGTACATCCGCCCCGCGCCGCCCATCACTCGCCGCACCCGGTGCGTTGCTCCCGCCCACAGCTGGCCCAGCAGCCCCGTGCGCCGGTAGTGGCTGCCCGGGATCGCGGGCGGATAGATCGCCAGCTTGCCCTGCGCCAGCATCAGCGCCCGATCGATCGCCTGCTCCACCTCCGAGCCGAGCGCCTCCGGCATCCTCTCCAGCGCCGCGGCCAATCCATCCAGCCCGACGATCTCGTAATTCAGCTCGAATATCGGCACGTCGCGAATGGATCCCTCAGTCATCGCTGCCCCTCGGAAGCCCGTTCAGTACGTACGGGCACAGCGTGCTGTGCCCCGCCGCCAGATTCAACCCACCACCTCCGCCGCGACCTCGTCGAACGGCCGGCCCACGTACGGCCCCTCGCTGACGATGATCCCCTCCAGGTCCGCGTCGCTCACCACCTCTCCCCACGGCGTCTGCACTCGCCTCGCCGTCGAGACCTTCTCGTCTCGCGCCGTCAGCCACACCCCGACCACCTCACCGTTCGGCAGCGTCTGCAGGCTCACCCGGCATCGGCAGTTAGTCCGTGTCGGCGGCGTGATCGCGTACGTCACGCCGAACAACCCACCCAGCCCTTCCGCTGCCGCTGCGTCGGCGCGCGTGATCTCGCTCGCCGCGATCGCTTGCGCCCGCGCCTGGCCGAACGTCGGCCGCAGCAGCCTGGCCAGGTCGCCGACCTCGCCGCCCGTCTCCGCCCAGGTAACCATCGCCTCGCGCAGGTTCTCGCGCGTGGTCCCGTTCAGCTGTGTCACCAGCTCGAACGTGTAATTGCGCACCCACGCCGCCGCGCCCGCGTTGGCCTCGACCCACTGCACGCCCAGGTCCTGGAGACCTGCGGCCTGCGTCTCGCCGAGCAGGTTCAGCGCCTCCAGCAGGGCAGGCAGAAACGCCACCAGGAGCAGCGTGTTCTCGCCGCTCCAGAAGTCCTCGTCCTCCGGCAGCTCGGCGTTGCCCGGCGCCGCCTCGAG
>DATKTN010000045.1:0-4088 GCA_035531135.1 Anaerolineae bacterium | reverse complement strand
CGGGAGGGCGCCTTCGCCCTGTACGAGGGCGAGGAAGTGGAGCTGGTGGGCTATACCACCTGCGGAGGCTGCCCCGGTGGCAACGTCGAGTATGCCCCAGCCGAGATGAAGAAGAATGGCGCGGAGGTCATCCACCTCGCTACGGGCCTGGTGGTCGGCTACCCGCCCTGTCCGCGCCTGGACGCCTTCTGCGACTTTATCCCCACCAAGTACGGGCTGGAGGTGGTCGTCGGTACCCACCCCATCCCGCAGAACTATTACCTGACCCACCAGGAACTGGGGACCTGGCGGTCGGCCAGGGGGCAGGAGCGCATCCAGCACGTCTTGACGGACGAGGAGACACGCCTGGCATACGATTGACGATAATCGCGGGGGCACAAGAACGGGAAGGCAGGGAAAAATGGGGGCAACGGGTTATCTTGGCCGCCTGCGGGAGTGTGTGGGGCACGACTTGTTGCTCGCTCCCGCGGCAGCGGCCTGCATCCGGGATGGAGAGGGACGTATCCTGCTCCTGCGGCGCAGCGACGGAGAGAACCTGTGGGGCTTTCCCGGCGGCGCCATCGAGCCGGGCGAGCGGGCCGATGAAGCGGTCGCGCGCGAGGTGTACGAGGAGATTGGGCTAAAGGTCGAGCCGGTGGCGCTGATCGGCATCTACTCCAGCCTGGAGTACATCTTTCTCTATCCCAATGGCGACCAGGTGCAGCCGGTGACGACCTTCTTCGAGTGCCGGGTCGTGGGGGGCGAGCTTCGGCCGGATATGCAAGAGATCGTGGGGGCGCGTTACTTTGGCCCCGGAGACGAATTGCCGCCCATGCGTCCCTGCTGTGTCGCCAAGGCCCGAGATGCCTTTGTTTTTCAGGGCCGGGCGTTCTTTCGCTGAGAATGAAGCCACGCGGAGCGTTGAAACGCCCCGCTGTTACTCAAAACCTGTTGCAAACAGGTTCCTCCAGTGCGTTTCCAACGCACTTTTCGGTATCAGCCGATGATTTCAATCATCGGCTTTTGGGGCGACGGTCACCGCCGCCGTGGAACAGGCGGCGCTGGGGCACTCATCCAGCGGAGCGTTGAAACGCCCCGCTGGTACCCAAACCCTGTTGCAGACAGGTTCCTCCAGTGCGTTTCCAACGCACTTTTGGTATCAGCCGATGATTTCAATCATCGGCGGGGCTCTGTCCCAAATGCGATACGCTCCCACGTGCCCGGTTGCAGTGGTACATCGGGGATGGTATAATCAGCACCAATGGAGATGTCTGCGCCAGAGCAGGAAGTCTGCCAATGAGTATTGTATTGACGGCGTACCACGGCGTCGTCGAGGAGGAGGGGATCGTGCGTCTGTGCCAGGCCCCCTCGTTGCCTGCGGGCACTGAGGTTGTCGTGGTCGTGGCGCAGCCCGTTCTTTCTCTCGAAGAGCAGGAGCGCCGCCTGGCTGCCCTCTCGCCGGAGGAATGGCGGCGGCCGTTTGACGCGGTGCAGGCTGCCTGGGATGCTTCTGAACCAGCCCTCGACGAGGGTCATCTCCCTAGCGACGAGGAGCTCGTCGCACTGGTTCACGAGGCACGGCAGGAGAAAGAGTGACCCACGCCGTCGTGGACACGAATCTTCTACTTTGACAGCGAGTTCATATCTCCCATTCCTTAACCGTCAGCATCCTGAGCTATGCCCCGACAGGTACTGTCTTACTGAGGGTCAAGTTGGCGATAGGCAGAGCCGACAAATCCAGCCCGCCATCCCACTTGACGCCCCATCCGACTGGTCTATAATCTCCACCGAGGAGATCCCGGAATGGCGCAGACCACGCCCATGCTGCGGCAGTACCGCCAACTGAAGGCGCGCTTCCCCGACGCGATCCTGCTCTTCCGCCTGGGTGACTTTTACGAGATGTTCGAGGAGGACGCCCGCCTCGTCTCCCGCCAACTGGGCCTGGTCCTCACCTCCCGCCGCTTCTCCAAGCGCGTCAAGCTGCCCATGTGCGGCGTCCCCTACCGCCACCTCACGACCTACGTCTCCAAGCTCCTGGCCCTCGGCCACAAGGTCGCCATCGCCGACCAACTGGAGGACGCCCGCAAGGCGCGAGGGCTGATCCGGCGGGACGTGGTGCGGGTCATCACGCCCGGCACCGTCGTCGAGGAACCGCTCCTGGCGGAAAAGGCCCAGAACTTTCTCGTCGCGCTGGCTCCTCGACGCCCTGTCCAGGTCCCCACAGAGGCGGCCGGTTGGGGCCTGGCGGCGGTCGACCTGTCCACCGGCGAGTTCGTCACCGCCCAGTTCGAGGGAGCCACCGCCTGGTCCCAGTTGTCCGAGGAGCTCGACGTGCTCCAGCCCAGCGAGGTCTTGCTGCCCGCCGACCTGATCGAGGACGAGGCGTGGACGACCTGCCTGGAGGGGGTCCGCCCGGCCCGCCTCTCCCCCGTCGACCCGGCCCGGTTCGACGCGAGCGCGGCCCGCGAGTGCCTGTTGGCCCACTTCCGCACGGTCTCGCTGGAACCGTACGGCTGCGAGGGGCTGCCGCTGGCGACGGCCGCCGCCGGTGCTGCGCTCTACTATCTCCAGGAGAGCCAGATTTCCGAGCTGGCCCACCTGCGGGACCTGGAGACCTACCACCCCGAGGCCACCGTCGGGCTGGACGGGGTGACCCGCCGCAACCTGGAGCTGACCCGCACGCTGCGGGACGGCGGGGTGCCCGGAAGCCTGCGGCCCGGAAGCTTCCGGCAGGGGCACCCGCGGCAGGGGACCCTGCTCGGCGTGCTCGACCGGACCGTCACGCCGATGGGCGCCCGGCTGCTGCTGCGCTGGATTCAGCAGCCCCTGGTCGACCTCGCCCGCATCCACGAGCGGTTGGACGCGGTGGAGGAACTCTGCCCTCACCCCAACCTGGGAGAGGAGAGGGAGGTCAGGGAGGAGGAGCCGCCATCTCCTCTCCCCTTCCCCCCGTCTGCGGGGGGAAGGGGAGAGGCGGGGGGAGGGGTTGAGGGCTCCTTCCTCCGCACCGACCTCCGCGATTCCCTGGACGGCATCCACGACATGGAGCGGCTGGTGGGCCGCATCGGCTTCGGCACGGCCAACGCCCGCGATCTGGCGGCGCTGCGCCGGACGCTGAAGCGCATCCCGCGCATCAAGGCCCTCCTCGCGCAGGCCCGCTCCCCCCGCCTCCGGGCCCTGGACGAAGGGCTGGACGACCTGCAGGACGTGGCGGCCCTCGTCGGGGCGGCCCTGGTTGATGCCCCGCCCGTTCTCCTGCGCGAGGGCGGCCTCATCCGCGCTGGCTACCACGAACCGCTGGACCGCTTGCGCCGGACCGCTGCCCAGGCGCGGGACTGGCTGGCCGAGTACGAGGCCCAGGAGCGGGAGCGGACCGGCATTTCCACCCTGCGGGTGCGCTACAACCAGATCTTTGGCTTCTTCGTCGAGGTGCCGCGCTCCAAGAGCGGCCTCGTCCCGCCCGAATACGAGCGGCGGGCGACCATCACCCACGCCGAGCGGTTCACCACGCCCCAGTTGCAGGCCCGCGAGGCAGAGATCCTCTCGACCGAGGACCGGGCCAACGACCTGGAATATGACCTGTTCGTCGAACTGAGGCGGCAGGTGGCGGTCCACGCGGACCGGTTGCAGCGGGCGGCGCGGGTGCTGGCCGAGCTGGACGTGCTGGCGGCGCTGGCGGAGGTGGCCGCCCACTGCGGCTATGCCCGGCCCGTCGTCGACGACGGTCCCGTCGTCGAGATCGAGGAGGGCCGCCACCCCGTCGTCGAGCAGATGATGCCCGCCGGCAGCCGCTTCGTCCCCAACGACGCCGCACTGGACGCCGACGGCCAGCGCTTTCTCATCATCACCGGGCCGAACATGAGCGGCAAGAGCGTCTACATCCGCCAGGTGGCGCTGATCGTGCTGATGGCCCAGATGGGCAGCTTCGTCCCCGCCCGCTCGGCCCGGGTGGGGCTGGTCGACCGCATCTTTGTCCGGGCCGGCGCCACCGACGACATCTCCCAGGGTCGCTCGACCTTCCTGGTCGAGATGAACGAGACGGCCTACATCCTGCGCCACGCCACCGCCCGCAGCCTCGTCGTGCTGGACGAGGTCGGGCGCGGCACCTC
>DATKTN010000044.1:0-10982 GCA_035531135.1 Anaerolineae bacterium | reverse complement strand
ACCGAAAGCCACAACTACGTCCCGCCTCGAACACGGAGACCTGCTGCTGGAGCACGAGCCGCGCAACCTGGGCCGGGTCAGGGTAGTGCATGAACTGTGTCACCTGATCCTCCAGGCGGTAGGATTTGCCGGTGGTGGGGCTGGTATAGACGTAGTATTCGTATTCCTTCGCCTTTTCCACGTCCTCCACCGGCAAAATGCCCAGCAGGACCGCATGCCTCTCCGACCCGAACGGGACGTAGTTGTGGCTTTCGGTCCCCTCGTCAACCCGTCCCGGCGGTGCCACAATGCCGCGGCGCGCCAGGAGATTCTCCAGCTCGGCGACTCTCTGCTCAAGCTCTTTATTGGATGCCATCTTCTCTTACCCCCTCTTCTCTCCTAGGGCGCCGTGCCACTGGAGTAGTAGGCGCCGTTCCGGTCGACGAGGTTCCCGTTCGTCCCGTCGATGTAGGTTCCCCACACGTCCGCGACTTTCAGGACTACGTTCCCCGTGTCGAAGTCTCCCAGCATCGGATCCACCGCAGCCCCGCCACCGAGCAACGACGTCACGGCCTCGATGTCCGACTTTTTCCGATAGATGCGCGGGCCTGGCACGCCGTCCATCCGCGCCAGGACGAGCGCGGCGATCTGACTCGGATCCGCGAACGCGTACCACGGCAAGTTCGGAGCCGTGCCCGCCATGTGCGGGTCCTCGATCGGCGTGAACGTCCCGCGGATTACGTTGACCGCGTTGGTGGCGAGCTCCGGAACGAGCATGCTGTTCTGAATCGTCGCCACGGTGTCGGTCAATCCGGTGTGGTGGACGAGGAACTTGGGCGACGCCTGGATGGGCGCACCCCTTGGGTCGGTACGGCCGAAGAAGGCCATCCGACAGGTGGACCAACGAGCGGTCGTGAGGCGCCCGGTCGTGCTGTACACCACGCCCGCGAGGCGGGCGATAGAGACCGCATTGGTATACATCCGCGACACGTAGCGCTCCAGGGTCCGTCTCGCGGCGCGCCCCATCCTCAGGGCGACGTCGTCGAAGTACCCCAGATCGTCGTTCTTGAACGCCTCGTAGCTGAAGTCGTACTGCTTCTCGAAGCGGTAGACCTGCCACGTCCGCTTCACGGCGTCGGTGACGTACCCAGGCCGCGCCTGGCCCTTCTCGCCCACGTACTCAAGGTCGTCCACGCCGGACCGGTTCGAATACCGGCTGACGGACAGGAAGTTCGGCACGGTGTCCATCTTGACGATGGGCTCGAACTCGAACCGCCTTTCTTCGTAGCCCGGCACCATCTTCCGCTGGACGAACTCCATGATCGCGTACGTGAAGTCGGCGCTGATCATGGTCTCCAGCAGCCCCTCGTTGTTCGAAATAGACGAGACGCCGCTCAGGCCGCGGTCCATGGACTCGAACAGGTCATGGACCTGACCGAGGCGCTGCTCGCCCGCCTTCCGTTCGTTCAGCTGTCCTCTGCGGATATCGCAGAGGATGCTCAGGATCTTTCGCATTTCTATGCCTCCTTAGGTCTTGTTGCTACTCCCGCCCCACTTCGCTGTCGCCGTGGTCGTTGACCTGCATGACGCACAGCGTCAGCACCTCAGACGTGTCCGCCGCAGCGGGCTGCGGGATCGCGGCGGCGGTGTTCGCGCCGCCGACATGGTCGTCCTGATATTCGTCTTGGCAGTAAAACACGTACCCTGCCAGGGGGTTCGCGCTCCCCAGGCTGTTGAGCGGGGAGAACGTCAGCGTGCAGCCCGTGTGCAGCGTATAGACCGGTTCGCTGTCGTCCACGAATACGGGGTCGCCCGGGAACACGGTGTTCTGCCAGCTGGATACCTGGTTCGAGTCGGAGTACGTCGCGATGTTCGCCACGTACTGGCGCGAGATGAACTTGTCGGCCACGTTCAGGATCGCAACGGTGCCGTCGTAGGTCATCACCACGCCCGTGATGTTCTTGGGCCTGTTCGCCACGCGCCCGAAGGCCAGGATCGGGTGCTCCCCGGCGGTCAGGGTGTCAAAGTTTCCGCCTTGCGGCCACAGGATCGCCGTGGCCTCGTCTTGGGCCGTGAGATGCACCTTCCGGGGGATGATCGGCCCGCTGCTCTGCTCCCAATCGGTTCCACTTCTGAACGGCATTTCGTTACCTCCTCATTCTCGTCTAGTCCCTCAGCGCAGCGGGCAGGGGCAGCTCGGGACGCCCATGTCGCCGCAGGGTCTCGTTGAACCTCTTGTGCCCTGCGATCTCGCGTTCCTTCATGCCCTGCTCTGGCTGCGGTTCCGCTCCCCCCATCCCGAACGGCTGCCCCGACCGCGCCGCGGTCTTGACGATCTCCCGCAGCCCCTTGACGGCGACGTCGAGCGCTTCCTCGCTGTCGTAGGTGGATCGGGCCAGCATCTCCCGCGCCGGTTCCGAAAGGTCGGTCCCTGCAAGGATCTCGGCGACGCGCGCCTCGGTCAGCGGGGAAAGATCGCCATCCTGGGTCTCCCCAGCCGGCTGCTCACCTTCTGTGGCTTTCCCTGCGTCCTTGGTTTCGTCCTCGTCTCCTTCGTGCAGTTCCGTCTCTTCGGTCTCGGCAACGTCTTCCTTTTTCTTGTCCGGCACGTTGCCCTCCTCAGCGGCCTCGTCTGCCTCCGACAGCGGGAGGGCATGGCCGCCTGCGCCCGCCCGCGTCACGAACTGCCCTCGCAGTTTCTTGAACCTGGAAAAGGCTTGATGCTCACTGATTTGTGCTGGCTGGTTCTCTGGATCAAGCATCATCATTCCCAGGGCGATCGCTTCTCGCGCGATTTTCTTCATATACTCACCTCCTCAGTTTACAAACCACAACTTTCGATGTATAATAGTGATGGGCTAGGGAGACGTCCCGAAAAGCGAGGGCCATCCGCACCTCGTCTGCCCCATTCTACAAAAGCGGATTCACCAGCGGAGGTGACATGTCTCTCAAGCGTTGTTCTAGATGTGGACTCCTCAAGCCGACCACAGAGTTTTATCGGCGTCCTACTTCTTTTGATGGACTCCGCGCGGCTTGTATCAATTGCCTGAAAACTAACGTGGGACTTGAGCGTGACCGTCTTTCTCAGCAAAACTTGCAACGCTGCACTATTTGCGATACGGTCAAGCCACTCAGCGAATTTCACAAGCATAGCGGACATAAGTACAACCACCATTCCATATGCAAATTCTGCCGCCAAAAGAAACGAAATCCCAGGGCCGCAGAACGTATCCGTCTTCGGTCTATTGGAAAGAGACGATGCCCGAATTGCGATACCGTCAAACCATTCTCCGAGTTTTACGTGCAAAAGGGAAACGTAGATGGCTACTCTTGCTGGTGCAAGATTTGCAAGGACAAAGGGAAACGCCATTATCGCAACCGCAATCGCGCAAAGGTAAACCAAATGTCTAGGCAATGGTGCAGACACAACCCACATAAGCGCCGGGCAGCTATTGAGCGCCGCCGTGCTCGCGAACAAAACGCGGACGGCACATTCAGTGCAGAAGATGTAAGCCGGTTGTATGAACATCAACAGGGTCTTTGCACTTACCATGAGTTGAATCCCAATTGCGGCCAGACGCTAAATGACGGATACCACATCGATCACATTGTCCCCTTGTCAAAAGAAGGTTCTAATGAATCCAACAATTTGCAGTTGCTGTGTCCCCATTGCAATCAGTCGAAGCAAGGCAAAACGCACGTCGAATACCTCGGCTGGCTCGACGCCCATTACAGTTCATAGCGACGATATGCTTGCTCAAGCAAGTGAGCATAGTCAGTCAGCTCAGACTCAGCTATTGCCAATGCTCTTCCTCCAGCTCCGGCACGGGTGACCCAATCGATCCCGGCATCGTCGGCCAGGATCTCCGTGACCCTGTGCCCAGTTCGCCCGGTCTCCGGGTCCTCGAACTCTTCCTTCTCAACCAGCCCGCGGGCGACGATGGAGCATTCCAGGTTTCCCAGGATGCCCGTGGCCTGGCGCATTCTGATCACGTCGGCGAACAGCGGGTTGATCACCGCCGCCCGCACGACGGGGATGCCGTCCTCAGTGTGGCTGACCGGCGACTCCACCACCTCGGAGACTTCGGTCAGTACGTTCTTTTCCTCCTGGACGTGGTCGGTTGCGTACATCTTGGCGCCCTTCCAGACCGCCGCCGCACCCTTGACCGCCTCGGCGGTATAGTAGTGGTTGTCGCGGCTGTTGCCCCAGCCGGGCCGGATGGGGATCAGGTCGACATACAGCGGCCCCTTCCCGTCCTCGCTCTCGACGAGGCCTACGACGCCGCCGCTGGCACGCTCCGTAAGCCCTTCACCCATTCGTTCGGTGACGGGCTTGTAGGCCAAGACGACCTCTTTCCACTCGTCCCGGTCTACGAACGTGACCTCGTCGTCCTTCTCTTCATACGCGACCACGTACAGCGTACTCCCCGAATCCACGACCAGGGCATTCCCAAACGTCGGGTCGTCCACTAGAACGTCCCTGACCCATATGCTCGACTCTGCGGGCATGTCAACAACTCGCTTCGAGAACCGATCGTAGAACCCGTTCCGCACGCGGTTCGTGAACTCGTCCGTGCTGCCGCGGAACTCGGCCGAGACTGTGTACGCGTCAGCAACGAGCTGGGTGATGTCGTCAATGTGATCGAGGGCGGCCATGGCCGCCTCGCTGCCCACGACGCTATTTGCCTGCCGGATCGCGCTGCCCTCGCAGTCGCTGCCCTTTTTCTTCTCGCAGCGTGCAAGTGCGCCGTTGGCGACCTTGACCCATGTTTTCTTCTGCTTGTCGCTCAGGCCCTTCTTATGCTTGTCTACGTCATCCACTGACCACGGCATACTTCTCCTCCTCTAGCTCCCTCACCCGGCGCAGCGCGCCGATAGCCTGTTCCTTCCAATAGCTCACCGCGTCGTGCACCTTGGCGATGTCGATCAGCTGGTAGTGCCCGCACAGGACCGGGGTGTAGAGCCTGACCTTGTACCCCTTCTCCCGCGCGAGGTCGCAAAACGCCAGGTCCTCCGACTTGTCCCACAGCAGGTCGTCGTTGATCGAGGGAATAAACCGGACATCCTTGTCCTGCAGGACCTTCGCCCGCACGAACATGCACCCAGCGCCCGCCTTCAGGATCTCGACGTAGGGCCCCTCGTTCTCGTAGTCGATCCAACGCGCCACCGGCTCGCCGTCCTCGCCCGGAACCCAGACGTTGCTGAGCACCGGGTTGATCGGGTCGCTGAGCGGCGCCCAGATCGGCGTCATCAGCACGACCACGTCGGCGTCCGGATCGTCCGCGACGGCGTCCAGCGGATTCCCCCTCGGGCACGTGTCGCTGTCGAGGAACATCGCCCAGTCGGGCGTTGGCTCGATGTCGAGCACGTGCTTGATGCCTAGGTTCCGCATCTGCGCCGCCCCCTTGGCGAACGAGTCCCTCGGGTAGACCAGGCCCACCAGGAAGCGCGGGTCCGGCATGACGTAATGTTTGATCACGAACTCCGTGTCGATGTGCACCGAACTCTGCACCGGGATGACAGCGACGAGCCGCTGCCGCTTGTCCTCGCCCATTTTCTGCGCCCCCTCTTTATGTATCATCGATCTCAACCCCAAGTCTGATTAGGTGAACTGGCTAGGGCAGAATCTCTGCCACTGCCTTTGCCCGTTGCGCATCCAGAAGCGCAAGCGCGGCGGCGATCTGTGGCTGGCTCAGATGTGGCTGATCGTTGAACTGGTGACGCTGCACGAACTGCCCACCGCTGTCCAACTCGATCACCCGCGCGTGCAATGAGCGACTTGGATTAGTGCCGTCGCCGTCGCGGAAGCGCCACGTGGCGCGCCCGACTTGGTGCCCGGTGGGGAAGCCAAGGTCGGCGGGTAGCGCCGCCCGCCTGCTGGCCATGAACGTTTGAAGTTGCGTAATCTGCTGTGCCGTCAAGTGTGGCACCTCGTCACCCGAGCGCATCTTCATCACGTCCCCAAACTGATCCATTACCTCCAGGTTGTACTGAAGCGCTCGGTTGCCTGCCGTGCCGTCCAGGTCGTCGAGGAAGTGGTCAATGCGCCCGATATCGGTCGGCGTCAGTATGCTCTGCAAGTCGAATGCCATTATGCCTCCTCAAAGGCCAGAAACCAGTCGGCGGCTTCGGCCTGCGCTTCCGTCAGCAGCGCGTCCCGTTCGGCTTGGGTGAAGAACTCCTTGTCGTCTTCACTGTTGACGACAAGTGCCTCTTGCGCCGTCAGCGGGTGCGTGATCCACCCATGCCAGTAGTGCGTCACGTCCCCTGGCTGCAGCCCTGTGGCGCGCTGCTGCGCCTCCAGGCAGCTGCGGTCGGCGGCGCGTTGTCCGGTGAGTGGTAGATATTCCACTAGTAGCACCCCCAGTAGCTGTTCATCGCGTTCTGCATCGCCGCCACTCGCTGCGCATCGCTGAGCGACGGA
The DNA here is from genome assembly GCA_035531135.1 of Anaerolineae bacterium. Taxonomy (GTDB): domain Bacteria; phylum Chloroflexota; class Anaerolineae; order B4-G1; family B4-G1; genus DATKTN01. Next base: position 4,579 of record DATKTN010000044.1, on the reverse strand, counting down.
TCACAAATCACAACGCTGACAATATCGCCATCCCACTCGGCTCCGGCAAGGTTGCTTGCTCCAATCCTCAACCCTTTGGCGTTTTGCGCGCCCGCATCGCCACTAGCCTCGCTCGTAGCATTGATCCAGAACTGACTAGATACGCCATTGAACAGCATCGCCCAAACGTTCCAATTGCTATCGCTGGAACTTCCAACCAAGTACGCGCCCGCATAGAGAGCCCACCCATCTGGTGTGGGGGCGTTATATTGGAACATCAGCATGCGGTTGCCATCAATTCCATCACATAGGGCATAGAGCGCGCCATCATTGACCGCCACCGCATCCAGGGCACCTATGGCAAAAACGGTAAATGGCTGACTCAGTTGCCCACCAGTAGTGTATGTGCCCGCAAGTGCATGATTCGTCCCGTCGAACCGCATCCCCGCGTGCCCGTTTCGCGCGTTCGCCACGTAGAGCGGCTGGTTAGCTGCCACGGCCTGCGTCACGTCGTCGCTTGCCGGTGCCTGGTCGTAGACGGTGACGACATAGGATGCCCCACCTGCCCACGCTGTAATCGCTGCCACGTTCAGGTCGCCGTTGGCGAGATAGGTGAAGTTAGCCTCCGCGTTGTCGCTGGCACGCCGCAGGCGCACCAAGTTGCCGGTGTAAGATGTCAGCACCCGGCGCGCCGGTTCGTAGATGTGAACAATGTTCGGAATACCGTCATAAGCAGGTGCGAAGCCGCCCGGTGCGCCGGCGCGCATGGACAGTGGCATGAAGCCCGCCCCCGGGAAGCCAGCCCCTGCCATCTATGGAATCCTTCTCGCGTAGTTGATCACGACGATCATGTCATCCGCGGCAACCTGGATTGCGTTGTTGTCATAGACCCGGATGTCCCAGTCTGTCTGCAGCAGAAGGCCGACGGGGAGCGGGGTCATGAGATTGTCCGTGTCTCGGAAGGCCACCAGGTCTGCGAGGCCTGCGGCGAAGGTGTAGTTCCTCGTGAGGTCGGCAACCTGCGTGGCCCCCGCCCTCACCTCCGCGACCAAGTTGGCCGCGGCATCGTAGAACTCGACCGCGATCTGCCTGGTCCCCGCATCAGCGGTCGTGGTGAAGAGCACGTATATCCAGAGCACGTGCCATTCCTCGAGTGCCGGGACGGTGAACGTCTTGTCGCTGTCGTCGGCCGTAGCGTCCCGCTCGTAGTCCAGGGTCCACTCGTCCGTTGTGACGACGACGGGCATCCCGCCGACGGGAGCGGGCGAACCGGACGTGTATTTCGCTTCGGACATAGGATCCCTCCCGCTACATCAGCTGGGCGGTGAGCTGGCAGATGCCCGGGGTGCCGGTGACGCCGGACTCCCGCGCGTAGATGCGGAGCCGTTCGTAGAGGCCGCCGAGCACGAAGGGGCCGACGTTGACCGAGTCGATGGCTGCGGCGAGCGACATGAACGTGTAGAAGTCGGCCTGGACGTAGGACTGCGTGTCCGCGCCGGGAACTACCATCCCCGGCACCTTGATCGAGATGTCCTCCCACTCGACCGCGCCCGTTGGGACCAGGGCCACGCCGGAGTAAAGGGAAGCCTGGACCTGGATGTCGACCGCGCCGTCCTCAGCCCCCCGCGTGTAAGTGATCTCGACCGCGAGCCCGTTGGCGTAGTCGCAAAGGAGCTCGGGCGGCGTCGCGTCCCAGGCGCCCTGGGCGGGAAGCGCCGCGGAGACGCGCGCGACCTGTGGATTCTGCCATCCCTTGGGATAGGGGTCGAGGAAGTGGTTCAAGCCAAGGACCATCGAAGTCCTCCTGAAACGACGAGAGGCGCCCCTCCCGTTTGGGAGGCGCGCCTCGGTACCGCGTTTGTTGGTGTTCGATTGTGGCTACAGTGTACCACGCATCGGGCGGGTTGTCAAGTCCGCAGTAACCCCAATGCCTCCAGTTCTGCCCTCAGTCGCTCGTCGGCCTTGCGTTCCTGCAACGTCGGCTTCCCATGATGCCGGCGCGGGTTGCCGCAGCACGGACCGGAACATGGGACCCGGCAATAGCGCATGCGGCGTTCAATGTCGCCGCCGGGTTCATACCATCGTTCCGAACGTACCCCGTCGCTGGCCTCCCGCCAGACGCGAAGCACGCGCCGGGCATGTTTCTTGGCTTGCCGCAACCTTTCGCCGCGCATCCTCTCACCCACTGCCTAGGTCATCCGCGATCGCCTCCAGGAACGCCGACGCGCAGCTGGCGGGCTCCAGCCGCGCTACGCGCGGGGCGAGCCAGACGCGCGGCCTGCCGTCCACTACGAGCACGCGCATGACGACGACCGCCGCGCCGCTCGGGGCCCCCTCGATGGCGAGCCGCAGCCGCTTGGCGACGGACTCCCACGAGCGCTCAGGCAGGTTCCCGTAGGTTTCGCTCATCCTGCCTCTCGCGCTCCATGGTCACGACATGTTCCGTCGAGCTAGGGACCCACCATGCCGCGCCCTTGATCTCCCACCCGTCCGTTGCGTAAACGTTGGCTTTGCGCTCCAGCTCGACGAGCGTGGGCGCGGTGACGATCTTGTATTCCTTCATGTCGCTTCCGCCTCGCTCGTTAAGACCCAGCCTTCCTGTACAGATGAGTTGGTCATTCGTCTTCATCCTCCTCATCATCATACCATCGCTCCAATTCGGGATATGGCAGGGCCAACGGGTCGCTGAAATCATATCGGACGTTCTCAAAAGAACATGCCCAATAGCACCCCTCCACGCGCAGGATTGGCGGGGTCAATTCCACATCCGCGTCTATATCTACCCAACAGAAGCCCACTCCCTTTTTGGCGGCCTGCGGCAGATAGTCTTTGCGCAAGCCAGTATCCAGTTGGATAACTGTCTGGCCCTGGTAGTCTTCGCCACAAACAAGATAGTCATGCCCGTCCGGGTGATTTTCGGCCCACGCAAACGGAAAGGCCGGATAGTTGCGATGGACAACAGAGATAATATCTCCTGTCTGCACATTTTCTACCTGGGCCATGCTGAACTGCCAGTACTCTTCTTGCTTCACTGTCAAGACGATAGTGAGACTATAACTACCCGATGGCGAACGGTGTATTTTCTTGTCGGGCATCTAATCTTCCCCCTCCATAAATAGGCGTGCGATCGCGCGCCAGGATGAGCCGGTACGGGTCAAACCTGGCCGCCCTCGCCGGCTGCGGCCCGCTGCGCCGCCACCAGGCAACGATGTCCTCCCCGTCGCTGGCCACGGCCCACTCCTCCCAGGCACGGAAGTCGGAAACGTGCCAGGCGCTCTGGTGCTCGGTGTACGGGTTGCCGCGGTTGGCCGGGTTGGGCATCCACCCGTCGGGCGTCGCCAGGAGCACGACGTCCGCGACGGCCTCCAGCCGCAGGAACGCGTCCCGCACGTCCTTCATGGGCAGGTGCTCGGGCCCGTGGCAGAAGATTGCGTACTCGTAGTGCTCGTGGGGCAGGGCGCCCAGGTCGAGCGTCCGCACGTCGCCGACCACGGCATGCGCGATCAGGGACGATTGCCCGTCCGCCATCAGCTCCTCAAGGAACGGGCCCCATACCTCCACCACGGTCAGCTCGTTGCCGGCCTCGGCCAGCTCGCGCGCCCCGGTGAAGTGCCGCACGCACGCCCCGACGTAGAGGATGCGCCCCGGTTTCCCGAACAGCTCAGGCACGTGCCTCCTCCAGGCCCGGACGATACGCTGCTTGTTCACGCCTCTTCTTGTCCTTCGGGATGCGCTTCCCGTTCCATAATCACAGCAGGTTGGGCATTCGCCATATGAAATGGTCGCAGGCAGACTGTGCTCTTGTACTCAAAGCCCCCCGCTGCAAGCCGGTTCAGGTCCGCCATGAGGTCGGGTGCTGTGCAAGCCACAAAAACGACGTATTCCTTCATTGCCCCCTCTATCTCCAATAGTCGGGATAGTCCCGACGGAGCACTCTTTGACCCAGCACCTGTTGCGCACTATGGATCGCATGCCTGAACTGGGTCGAGTCATCCGCAGATCCAACGCTGTTAGCCAGCCCTAGGAACCAGTCCCAGGCCTGAACCAAATGATTCATTATCTCCAACTCGTCAGGCGTCAGGCCGCCAACTTCTTTTTCGGACATTTCCATTTCCCCCTTAGTTCATCACAAACCCATCCACAATAGTTTGCACCGGTCCTCCCCCAGCTCGCGCCCGTCCACGTGCCAGACATGGGGACATCCCACGTGCGCCGGCATCGGGTTGGCGTACGCCACCTGCGTCGGCACGCCCCCCCTGGCGACAAGGCCGATGCAGATCGGGCACACCGCCCGAACGGGCAGCAGGTGCGCCTTCCCTTCCCGCAGGTCGTTGCGCCGCAGGAAGTCCGCCTGCGCCCGGTTGCGCGCCTTGCCCTCGGTCATCGTCGCGATCTGCCCGTCCTTCCACGCCGCCCGCCGCTCGTTCCACGCGCTCAGGTAGCGGGCGTAGTGGTAGCGGTTCGCGCGCGGGTGCTCCTGCCGGACGTGCTGGATCGCGACGGCGAGGTCGTAGTTGAACGAGTTGACGATGGACGCGGCGTCCGCCGCCGCCTCGGCGTCGATGTCGGCCTGGATCCCCCCGTCCTCGAGCTGGCCGTG
>DATKTN010000043.1:0-8368 GCA_035531135.1 Anaerolineae bacterium | reverse complement strand
CTGGTGAAGCAACTCAGCGCCGTACCCAGCCCGCAGCCAGGGCACCAGATGTGCGGCAGTCGCTCCGTGCGCAGCAGGTGATCCATCGGATGGCGTTCGATCTCCTCCAGCGTCGGCACGCCTGCCAGTTCGTCCTCCATCTCTCCCCTTCTCCCCTGCTCCCCTGCCCCCTGCTCCTCTCCTCCCTGGTTCCTGCTTCCTGCTTCCTGCTTCTGCTCCCCTGCTCCCATGCTCCTCTGCTCCTCCGCCCCGACCACTGCCGGGCCGTCCGCGGCCCGCGTCGGCCCCCTGCTCACCTCGCCGCCTCCCGGATCGCGTCCAGGATATCATCCGGCTTGTGGATTTCACCGCCGGGATGGGTGACCGGGATCACGCGCGCCTGTCCACCCGCGCACCGCTCCACCTCCAGCACGATCTGGCCCATGTTGAGCTCCGGCACGACGAACGATTTGACGCGGGCCGCCGGGCGGCTGGCCAGTTGGCGGATGCGATCCTCGGCGAAGGGCCAGACCGTCACCAGCTTGAGCAGTCCCACGCGCAAGCCCTCCTCCCGCGCCAGGCGCACCGGCTCCAGCGCCGTGCGGGCCGAGATGCCATAGGCGACGACCACCACATCCGCATCCTTAACGCCGTCCTCGACCAGATCGATGATATCGTCCCGGTTGTTCCGGATCTTGCCGATGAGGCGCGGAATCAGTTTCGCCTGCGCCGCCGCCGTCGTCTCCGGATAGCCACGCTCGTCGTGGGTCAGGCCGGTCATGTGGATGCGGTAGCCCATCCCCGCGATCGGGAAGGGCGGCACGCCGTCCTCGTCCGGCGCGTAAGGGAGGAACCCGGGCCCGGGCGGCTCCTTTGGCTTGCGCCAGGGATAGATGGGGATCTCGTCCGCCGGCGGGATGACCACCCGCTCGGTCATGTGACCCACCGCCTCATCGGACATCACGAACACCGGGGTGCGGTACTTTTCGGCCAAGTTGAAGGCGTGAACGGTCAGATCGAACGCCTCCTGGGGGGAACCAGGCGCGAGCGCGATGATCTCATAGTGGCCGTGGGACCCCCACCGGGCCTGCATCATGTCCGCCTGGCTGGTCAGCGTCGGCAGCCCCGTCGAGGGGCCACCGCGCTGCACGTTGACCACGACGCACGGGGTCTCGGTCATGATCGCCAGCCCGATGTTCTCCAGCATCAGGCTGAGCCCGGGGCCGGAGGTAGCCGTCATCGCCCGTGCCCCGCCCCACGCCGCCCCAACGACCGAGTTCATCGAAGCCAATTCGTCCTCCATCTGGATAAAGACGCCGCCGACCTGCGGCAGCCGGGCTGCCATACGCTCCGCGATCTCGGTGGCCGGGGTGATGGGATAGCCGCCGAAGAAGCGACAGCCCGCACATATCGCCCCCTCCGCGATGGCGGTGTCTCCGTCCAGGAAAAACTTGCCCTCCAGCACACCGGGTTGGTCTCGTCCAATGGGTTGGTCTTGTCCAACACGTTCACTCACCTTCGTCCTCCTCCACGATGTAGATACAGAACTCGGGGCATAGCAACTCGCACAGCCGGCAGGCGACACACCGCTCCGGGTGAACGGCCCGCGGAGGATGATACCCCTTCTCGTTCATCTCATCTGAAACCTCCAGCACGTCTCGGGGACAGTAGCGCACGCACAACTCACACCCCTTACACCGCGCCCGGAGGATGTGCGCTTCCCCATGAGGGATGGAGAACTTGTCCACGTCGAGTGGAGTACGCCAGAGTTTCATGTCGACAGTCAATCCTGCTAGCTTGTGGTTTTTCGTTGATAATGTCACTCGAAGGCCGCCTTGACCAGACGTTCGAAAGCCGCTTTCGACGCTGCCTCCACGTCGTCGTGGATGCTGCGTCCGTGGCTGTCCATCGTCACCACCACGGGGAACCCCTCGACGCGGATGACCCAAAAGGCCTCCGGCACGCCGAACTCGTCCTTCTTATAGACCGCCACCACCTCCTTCACCGCGTTGGCGATGAGCGAGGCCGCCCCGCCGACGGCGTGGAAGTAGACCGCGCCGTGCTCCTGGCAGGCCCGCAATGTCCCCGGCCCCATCCCCCCCTTGCCGATCACGCCGCGCAGCCCAAAGTGGGCGATGACCTCCGGCTCGTAGACCTCCTCGCGGATGGACGTGGTCGGCCCGGCGGCGACGAACTCCCACCGACCGCCCTCACGCTGGCGGACCACCGGCCCGCAGTGGTAGATGACGCCGCCGTTCAGCAGTCGCTGCAGTTCCTGGTACAGCGCTCGCTCGTCTTCGGGCACCGCTCGCTCGTCTTCGAGCACCGCTCGCTCGTCTTCGAGCACCGCGTCAGCCCGGATAAACGTCTCGATCAGGTACTTGTGGGCGGCATCCCGCCCGGTGACCATCACGCCCGAGAGTTGTGCCGTGTCGCCGACGTGCAGCGCTCGGATCGCTTCTTCGGAGATCGGTATCGTCAGATCATAAGTCGCCATCAGTGGTTCTCCAAACCCTAAGGGTTTTCTGAAACCCTTAGGGTTTTGTTAGGGTTGTCGACGCCCGTCGGCAGGCCCAGCACATATACGCGATGCTCACAAAGTAACACGCCGGCAGCCGGTGGTAGGCCCCGATCTTGACCCCCAGCACCGTCGTCTTTCCCCCAAAGCCCATCGGCCCGATGCCCAGCTCGTTGCAGTCGCGCCACACCCGCTCCTCCAGCGCCGCCAATTCCGGCACCGGGTTGACGTCGTCCAACCGGCGCAACAACTGCTCCTTCGCGTGCACCATGCCCGTGCCCCGGTCACCGCCGATCGCCACCCCCAGCACCCCCGGCGCGCACCCCTTCCCCTGCGCCCGGGTCACCGCGTCCAGCACCACCCGCCGCACCCCCTCCAGGTCCCGCCCTGCCTCCAGCGGGGCGTGCGGGAGCTTGTACTGCGCCCCCACGTTCTCGCTCCCGCCCCCCTTGAGGAGCAGATCCACCCGCACGGGCTGTCCGCAACCCGCATCGTCGGGCTGTCCGCAGCCCGTGTCCTCCAACTCCTCAAAGTGACACGTGGGAAAGCCCACCCCCAGGTTGTTTCCACTGTTGCGGCCCGTCAGCGCGTCCACCGCGTTGGGCCGCAGATACGCCTGTCGCGTCGCCTCCGCCACCGCTGCCTCCAACTGCGCCCGCACTTCGCGCGTGCTCACCCCCCGGCTGTGGGTGACGTGGAAAATCGGCACCCCTGTGTCCTGGCAGACCGGCGTCGAGTTCGCACGGGCCAGCGCCACGTTCTCCAGGATCGTCGCCAGCGCACCCGCAGCGGCAGAGCCAGCCTCCTCACGCGCCTGCGCCGCCCGCAACGCCGCCTCCACGTCCGCCGGCAGGTCCGTCGACGCCCGGCGGATCAGTTCCACCAAAACCTCGCGCATGTCATCCAACTCGCTCATCTCCTCAATAGACTATCACCTGCGACCACACCATCCGTTTTAATCCTGCCGATCCGTGTTCGGTCACCGCGACCGCTGTGGTCACCTCACTCCGGCCCAGCGCTCCATCGGCCATCTACGACAAACCGGCGCGCAAGCGCAGCGACGCCCCCCCCATCCTCTGGAAGCGACGTAAGCGAAGCGGCTGTCGCCTTCCACACGCGCCCTCCCGGCTGGGCGAACGGTCCACCCACCGTCACCGCCATTCGCCCCAACTGATCCCACGCCGGCACGAACGCTTCGTACGAAAACGTCTTCGTCTCGCCATCGTACGCGTCCACCAGGTACACGCCCCCCTCGTCGTAGCCGACGGCGATGAACGTATGCTGCCACTTGACCACGTCAGACGTCGCGCCATCCGACGACACCCACGTCTCCACACCCGGCAACTGCATATCGTACGTCGCCCACACCATCACCGGGCGCCCAGCAGCCAGCTCCGCCTTCAGGCCATCCAGGTCCCACCCCCGTCGCGCCCGCGCCTCCAGCCCAAAACTGCGCAGCGTCGCTGCCACCGGCTCCACGTACACCCCATAACCCAGCGGTGGCATGCTCCCGGCTGGCAGATCCACGTCGCCCAGAAACCCACGGTGCGGGTTGTCGGACTTGGGCAGGCGGCGGAAAAAGTCGTCCTCCACAAACCCCGCCCCCCAGAACGCAGCCACGTCCGTCGTCGAGCGGGACTCGCAACTCAGGCTATGCTCCTGCGGATGGCCGACCACCCCCTCCACGAACGCCGCAGGCGGCGGCTCGTCGGCCCCGGACGTCCGCGTCCGCGACGGCCCCGTCCGCGACGTCTGCGCCACGGACGTCCGCGTCACGGACGTCTGCGTCCGCTGCGACTGGAGCAGGAACGATACAGCAACGCACAAAATAACGGCCACCGCCGCCCGTCTCACAACTCCCGGACGTCTGCGTCCGCGACGTCTGCGTCCGCGACGTCTGCGTCCGCATCCGCTGCCGCCCCGAAATCCGCCTCCTCCCGATCCGTTTCCATCCTGAAATCCGCGTTCTCTCACAGCGCCTCCAGCGCAGCCACAATCCCCCGCGCCTCCTCGACCGCCCTGGGAGCAGCGTCAAAGACGCCCTCGCCTCTCAAGTCCGCCTCCGTCAACTCCGGATTCGCCGACAAATACCCCAGCACCGGCACCGGGCTCTCGGCCTGGATGAACGCCCAATCACTCTCCCCACGCACCTTGTTCGCCACCGCATACACCCGGTCGATGCCAATGTCCGCCGCCAACTCGCGCACACGCTCCGCCGTACCCAGGCTGCGCCGTCCTGGCTCCACCACCACCAGGAGCGCGTCCACCGCCTGCGCCGTCGCCCGGCCCAGGTGCTCCACGCCCGCCTCCATATCGAGGATCATCATCTCGTCGCGATACAGCAGCAGGTGCGTCACCAACGCCCTCAGCAGCGCGCTCTCCGGGCAGATACACCCGCTGCCGCCCGACTCGATCGTGCCCAGCCGCAGGAACCGGATCCCCTCGTGGGACACACTGAAGCGGTCAGGGATATCGTCTACGCGCGGGTTGAGGCTGAAAAAGCCGCCCGACGTGCCCGGCCTTGCGCCCGTGCGCTCATAGATCAGATCCTCCATCTCGGCCACCGGCGTCACCTGAGCGGCCCGATCGGGCGGGAGCCCCAACGCCTCCGCCAGCCCGCCGGCCGGATCGGCGTCAATCGCGATCACACTGCGGCCCTGCTGTGCATACAAGTGGGCCAGCAGTGCAGACAGCGTCGTCTTGCCCACCCCCCCCTTGCCACTGACCGCAATCTTGTTCAACTCGGTCACTCCACTCCCCTCCATACACCCGGACGTCTGCGTCCGCCCCCTCCCTCATCCGTTCCCGTCCTGGAATCCGCGTTCTCCTGGCGCCCTCACCCCAGCGCCATCTCCACGAACTGCGTCAGATCCAGCACCCGGATCCGCAGCCGCTGCGCCCGCGCCGCCTTGGACAGCGTGCGCACGCACTGCGGGCAGGTCGAGACCAGCACGGTAGCGCCCACCTCCGCCGCCTGCACCACGCGCCGCGCCGCCACGTCCTGCACCAGCTCCGCGTCGAACGTCTCCAGGTTGCCGCCGCCGCCACAACACAGCGCGTGTTCCCGCGACTGCTGCATCTCGACAAACGTATAGCCCGGCACCCGGCGCAGCACCTCGCGCGGTGCGTCGAAAATGCCGCCCTTGCGCCCCAGGTCGCACGGGTCGTGATACGTCACCACCCCAGTGTGCCGCGGTTCCGTCAACTCCAGCCGGCGCTCTTCACCGACAAGTTCCGCCAGCACCTCCGCGGCGTGGACCACCTCGAGGCCCAGTGGTTCGCCTAGCACCTCGGGATAAGTGTGATGCCACATGTGGTAACAAGAGGGGCAGGTCGTAACCACCCTCGGATGTCTGCCATCCGCGCCCACCCCCAGCGCCCGCACCTGTTCCACGTTGTGCCGGATCAGCGCCTCCGCCTGCTTCAACTGGCCCGCCATCAGCAACGGGTAGCCACAGCACTCCTCCTCGTCGCCCAGCGTCGTGAAACGCACGCCAGCGCGGCCCAGCACCGTCGCGAAACTCTGCGGGATGCCATAACTCATCGGGAACATCGCCGAGACGCAGCCCACAAAGTAGACCAGTTCCGCCCGGCTGTCGCGCACCAACCCCTCCGGCTTTTCGGCCAGGTTGTCCGTCCAGGCCAGCCGGGCAGCGTTATCCTCGCCAGAGACGTTGTGGTACGCGCTGACGCGCTCGCCCAGCATGCCCAGCGCCCGAAGCCCTTTGCGCAAAATCTCATTCTCGCCTGTCGGCGGAGCGACCGCGTCCACGCCACCCACCAGGTACCGCTCCTGCATCACGTGCTGGCGCATCACCTCCACCAGACGGCGCACGCTCAGGTTGTGGGGGCAGTGCTGTGTGCAGTTGTCGCAACCCACGCACTGCCAGATGCTGGCATCGGCGGCCAGCGTGTCCTCCAGTCCAAACTGTGTCAACCGCATCATCTGGGCCGGACGATACCGCATCGCCGGGACCGTGGGACAGCCAGAGGAGCAGCGCTCGCACTGGTAACACAGGTACACGTTCTCGCCACACTCCTCGCGGACGCGCTTCGAAAGATCAGTGCTCAACGTAATCGCCATATCCCTCACTCCATCACGCTTCCGTTTCACTCGATCCGTTCCCGTCCTGGAATCCGCGTTCTCCCGCTACGCTCGGGCGTGGCAGCAGGCCCGCCCCCTCCACGATCGGCCGCGCCGCCGCCTCCCACTCGACCGCCATGATGTGTATCCCGGCCACCCCCTCGATCTCACGGATCTCCTCGATCTGCTCGATGCAGATCTGGATCCCCGTCTGCCGCCAGGCCTCCCGCCGCGCCTGCTTTTCCTCCTTGGGGATCCCGGCGATCGCTGCCGTCATCCGCTCCACGTACTCATCCTGCACGATCATCCCCGGCACCTGGTCCCGCATGTAACGGGCCATCCCCGAGGACTTCAAGGGGCCCACCCCCGCCATGATGTACACCTTCTCGTGCAGCCCCATCTCCACCACCTGCTTCATGAACTCGCGGAAGCGCGGGATGTCATAAATCAACTGCGTCTGGATAAAGTCAACCCCGGCGGCCACCTTCTTCGCCAGCCGGTAGGGACGGAACTCGAACGGATCGCCAAACGGATTCGAAGCCGCGCCGATGAAAAAGCTGGGCCGCACCCCCTTGATCTCGTCCCCGCACTGGAAAATGCCCTCGTCCCGCATATCCTTGACCATGCGGATCAACTGCACCGAGTCCAGGTCGTGCACGTTCTTCGCCGTCGGGTGGTTGCCGAACACGTTGTGGTCGCCGGTCAGGCACAACAGGTTGCGCATCCCCAGTCCAAAAGCCCCCAGCAGATCGGCCTGGATCGCCAGCCGGTTCCGATCCCGGCACGTCATCTGTACCACCGGCTCCAGCCCTTCCCGCATCGCCAGAACGCCCGAGGCGATACTCGACATGCGGACCACGGCCGTCTGATTATCCGTGATGTTGACCGCGTCCACCGCCTCACAAAGCAGTTTTGCCTTGCGGAAAATGTGCTCGGGGTCAGCGCTCTGCGGTGGCCCCAACTCGCCGGTGACCGCAAAGTGGCCCGCCCGCAGGATCTTTTCCAGGTTGCTGCCCGACTTGTAGCCGTTCGTTCTTTCCTCTGCCGTTGCCATAACTCACCTCACTCCACCTCACCCCGGTTGCCGGGGCCGTCTACCAGCCGCAGATCCTCGCGCACGATCTTGCGCGGACCTCCATCCCGGCTATGCGACCAGTCCTTGGGAGGCTGAATCTCCAGCAATCGATCCACTCTCCCCAGTTTGACCGCTCGCTCCCATATCAGTTGCCAGGCGCATGGGACGTCGGGATCTATCTCGCACACGCCGTTTTGAGAGCCGCCGCAGGGGCCATTCAGCAGTTGCTTGGAACAGCGGGCGATGGGACAGATGCCTCCGGTGAGACCCAAGATACAATCACCACACGCCTGGCATCGCTCCTCCCACACCCCTTGCTCCTCCGGCAGGCCCAGGAAGGTCGTGTTGAGCCCGGGCAGCGTGACCGCGTCGGGAAAGTGCTCGTTCATCGCCTGCACGCCGATGCCGCACGCCAGGCTGAGCACGACGTCGTATCCCTCCAGTCGTTCTCCCAGCGGGTCAAGGTACTCCCACTCACACTGTCGCTGCACCGTGACCTCGTCCACCTCCATCGGATGGCCATCCAGCTTGCTCTTCATCCGCAGCTCCGAGGCCAGGATCCCCACCTCCTTCTCGCCACCGGCGAAGCAGACCGTCACACAGGTACCGCATCCTGCGACCAACACCTTCCGGGCCTCGCCCAGCAGTTCCATAATCTCCTCAAGCGGTTTCTGTTCACCGACAATCATTGTGACCTCCGTTTGGCTCGATG
>DATKTN010000042.1:0-12646 GCA_035531135.1 Anaerolineae bacterium | reverse complement strand
ACGGCTGGCCCTAACGCGTGGTGGGCCACCATCAGCACGCGCACCGCTTCGAGCGGCGTGCCCAGTCGCTCGGCGGCGAGCAACTGCACCTTGGGCACGAACTGGGCGATGTTGCCCAGCCCACACGTCGGCGCCAGGCCGAGACGGCCGAGCACGCAGTTGACCACGTCGGGGAACGGGGCCGTGAGCGTCACCCCGCGATAATCGGCGTTGCGCAGTGCCTGCATCAGCTTCAGCGTCAACGTCAGATGGATGGGCAGCCACACGCCGAACCCCGCGCTGTAGATGGCGGCGCGCTGTTCGGGCGGTAGGAGCGAGGGCAGCCACCAGGTCTGCATCGTCGCGGTGCTGACGATCACGTCGGGCGCTTCCCGGTGCACCGTTTCGGCCACAGACTCGCGATTGTCGAGGTCGAGCGGGACGAAGGAAATGAACGGTGCGCAGCCCTGCGCCATCGCGCCCAGGCGGGCCAGGTTGCAGCGGGCGGTGCCACGTTCTACGTTCCGGCTGCCGACGACGATTCGGCCCAGCCCCTCCTCTCGCGCCAGGAGTTCGAGCACGACGCTGCCCAGGTCGCCGAGGCCGATGAGCATGATGGTGGGTTGTGGGTTCAGATTCGCCTCCCAAAGCTGAGACAAGGTGACAAGGAGACACGGTGACAAGGGGACAGGACAGCGAGCGGCTAGAGCGCCCCCGGTCGCAGTTCAGCTATTCTGGTCGCCAGTTTCTTCAGGCGGTCGCGTCGCCGGCAGTATGCGATGAGCTCTCGCGCCTTCTTCCCCTCGCCGGGCAGAGCGTCAAAGTCGATGTCCAGGTCGAAGCAGAGATCCTGGATCTCCTCCAGATCGAACTTTTCCTCCAGCGTTCGGCGCAGCGCTGCAGGATCGACGGTCGATTGCAGGGCGATCTTTGCTGCATTGATGTAGGTCGAGATGTCAAATCGGGACTTGGGGATGTAGTCTATCACGTGATGGTGCTTGAAAGCATCGCGCACGAACCAGGTGCTGCCGCGTCCACTGACGACGATACACGGTGTGCCTGGATGGCACTGCGAAATGTGCGCCAGCAGCCGCTCTCCACCCAGGATGGGCTCCGATGTGCCCAGCTCTAGATCCAGGATCACCAGGTCAAATGCACGCGTCTCCAGCGCCTGACGCCCCTCCTCGTAGCCAGCGATGACGGTCACGTCGTACCCTTCATCCTCCAGGGGTTCTCTCAGGATCGTTTGCCACCATTCGTCGTCTTCCACGATCAAGATCGCCCGTCTGTCGTTCATAGCAGGCTCTCCTCTCCTAACGGGAGACCGCGTCCGCGCGTGCTGCGCGGCACGGTCTCAGCCGTTGCCTGCACAAGGTGCGCCACGCTCAGGGATCTTTGCTGGCTCTGCCAGCGCGTCTGACACCAGCGCGACGAATTCGGCCACGTCAAACGTCGTCTTGTCGAGAAACGCGACGGGATGGAATTTCCTGACGCTTTTCTTTGCCACGGTCCAGGTCTTGGAGCCACTGACGACGATGGCCAACGACCTGTGTCCCAGCGCGGCCATCCGATCCAGCACGCGCACGCCATCCCGGTTGCCGGAGACGTTGGTCAGGTTGACGTCGATCACCACCAGGTCAAAGACTTGTTGGTTCAGTGCAGCGACCGCCTCGTCAAAACTGCTGCTCGTCTTTACCTGGTATCCCCGATCCTCCAGGACTTCGCGGAAGATGTCCTCGCGCCATCGTTCTTGGTCTTCGACCACCAGGATGTGATACTGCCTGGCCATACTACCTCCTTTCGCGCTCGCCCTTTGAACCTGTTTCCCCCACATGGGAGATAACAGGCGTCACGCTCTCACCCCTCGCTTATCGGCAATGTGACTGTGAACACACATCCTCTGCTCTCTTCGCTCTCCACCGCGATGTCTCCGCCCAGGCGGCGCAAGAACGTCCGGGACCACCACAGCCCATACCCCATACCGCCCGGCTTAGTCGTCGTGCCCATGCGGAAGAGTCTATCTCGGATCTGGGGTGGGATGCCAGGGCCGGTGTCCTGAACCGTCACGACGACCGTGTGGCCGTCCATCTTTTGGCTGCGTACCAACAGGGAACCGCCGTCGTCGGCCATCGCATCCAGCGCGTTTTTCATCAGGTTGCGAAAGACTTCGTCCAACTGGCGAGTCGCCAGGACCGGTGGGAGATCTTCTCCATACTCGATCTCCACGCTGATGCCGACTGGCGCGGTCAGGTCGGCCCAGGCGGCGGCGATGGACGCATTCACGTCTATGGGCTGAAACGGGACCGATTGGAAAGGTCGCTCGATCTGTCGGGCCACCTCCAGCGTGCGGTTGGCGCTCGCTCGAATTCGCTGGAGTTTCTCCCTCAAGTACTCCTCGTCCAATTCGCCCCGGTCCAACTTCATCTCAACCTGTTGTGTGAGCGGCCGGATCGCGCCCGCGGCGTTGTTGATGCGGTGGACCATGTTGCCAGCGACGTCGGCCATGGCAGCCAGACGTTCCGCCTCTATCTGCTGCTCCTGGTAGACGCGCATGGCCTGCAAATAGCGTGTGTTCTGGATCGCAATAGCGCTCTGCGAGCTAAAGATCTCCAGTACCCGCTCGTCGTCTGGCGTAAAGTCGCTGCCATCTCGCTTGTCCGATACCTGCAGCACCCCTATGGACTTTCCGCCCACGCGCAGTATAGACAGCAGCGTCGAGCGCAATCCCATACGCTGGGCCAGCTTTTCCAGCCCCAGTGCCCGCACCAGCGGGTCACCGACCACATCGTTGATCACCAACGGCCCGCCGCTCCCCCACGTGGCCCAGGCCGGGCTGTCTTTGCTGAGCGGGATTTGATAATCGCGGACGATGTCGAGAGGTACGCCAAAGGCCGGCTCCTGGCAGACCAGTTCCTCGCGCTCCGGGTCGAACAGCAGGATCGCGCCGCTCTCTGCCTCCAGCAGCTTGGCCGCGTGCTCGGCCAGTGGTCCATAGACGTCCTGCAGATCGGCCCCGATCGTCACCTTGCTCAGCTCCAGCGCCAACTGCTGCAGGCGCGACAGCTCGCTGAGCCGCTTTTCCAGTGCCTGGCCGTGTTCTGCCACCTGGTCCCGCGATTCCCGCAGATTCTGATACAGCCGGGCGTGTTCGATCGCGATCGCGGCCTGGTTGGCCAGCGCCCGCAGCGAATCCAGGTTGGTCTCCGAAAGCTGGCTCTTGGCGCTGCCAGCGAACAGGTTGCCCACCAGCCGCCCCTTGGCTCGCAAGGGGATGGTCGCCAGTGTTTTGATGCCAGCGGCTGTCTGGATGGTGTCGGCCATCTCTGGCACCACCCAGGGGCGGAACAGATCGTACAGGTCGTGGGTGACCGCGATCTCTTCGGCTTCCGCGGTGCGCACGGCCAAGTTCTCCGTCTGATCCATGGTGACGTACGTGTTCAGGACTCGCAGGCCGACCTGCTGCTCAAACGCCTCGACCAGGACGGGGTCGGCGGCGATGGCTCGCACGGGCAGCGCCTGGTTTCTCTCGTCATATTCGGCCAGCATGGCCGCGCGATAGTCCAGCACCGAGACCACGCTGTCCACGATCTGGTTCAACACCTCCTGCAAATCCAACGAGGAGAGGAGCGCGCCGGTCGTCTCCTGTAAGGCCCGGATCTCGTTGTAGGCCCGGGTTGTGTGGGCCAGTTGCATCTCGGTCTGGCGATGCAGGCGGTGGGTCTCTTCGAACAGTTGCGCGTTCTCGACGGATACCGCGGCCGACGCGGCTAATGGACGCAGCAGTGCCAGATCGTCGTCGGTAAAGCCGGCCCCCGGTTTGTTCAATGCCTCGACCACGCCGATCACGCGTCCCTTGATCATCAGTGGCACACACAGGACCGACTCGGTGACCAATCCCGTGATCTCGTCAAAGACGAGACTGAAGCGTGGATCGGACTGGGCCTCGTGGACCAGGAGCGGCTCACCGTGTTCAGCCACCCACCCGGCGATCCCCTGGCCGGGGGCCAGCCGCACACCGACCAGCGTCTCTGCCCACTCACCTGTCCCTGCGCGAAACACCAGTTCGCCGCTCTGTTCGTCCAATAGAAAGAAGGAAGCCTCGTTCACGTCCAGGACGCGGCACGCCTCCCGCAGTATCACGTCCAACAGATCGTCTGGATCGAGAGTGGCGGCCAGCGCCTGTCCCACTTCGTACAGCGCGGTGAGTTGACGCACCTGTCGTTCCAGCGCTTGATTGGAGATCTGTAGTTGCTCGTTCAGTGAGTCTCGTTCGCGGCGCAAGCGCCCTTCGGTGAGGGCGCGTTCGGCCACCTCTACTATCTCTTCCAGGGCAAAGGGCTTGGTGATGTAATCCTTGACGCCCATTCGCAACGCCTGAACGGCCATCTCTTCCGACCCCCAGGCGGTCAGTATCACCACAGGCGTATGCATCTGGCGGTCATGCAACCGGTGAAGAAGCTGCATGCCGCTCATCCTGGGTAGGAGCAGGTCCAAAAGGATCAAATCTGGCTGTTCCCGCAGCGCCAGGTTCAGGCCTTCGATGCCATCGTGGGCGACGATTGTCTGATAGTCGCTCTGTTGCATCAAGATGACCATGAGCTGGGCAAGGTCGCGGTCATCTTCTACAATCAGGATCTTTTCACCGGCCATAGAACTGCCCTCCTGAAGTCAAACGTGAGGCATGGATGGCCCAGGGATCTGACCCACGGCGCTTCGTCTGCCGGGTCATCCCACCATGCTATTATAAGCCGAATTCACAAGGGGGGCAAAAGATGCAGGAGGCAAGATGCAGGAGGCAAGATGCAGGATGCAGGATGCGAAATTGGCGCCTGTGGTATTGGCGTTCTCTTGTCTCTTGCCTCCTGCTCCTTGCATCTTGCTTTCTTTGTCCTACGCCCGCGCCCGCGCCAGCGCGCGTCGAGTTGAGGCCTTCTCCCAGGCGACGAGGAGCGGCACGGCGATAAAGATGGCCGAGTAGGTCTCGCTGACCATGCCGACGAGCATCGTGGCGATGAACGGCTTGATCGTCTCACCGCCGAAGAGAATGATGGCGACCATCACAAACATAGCGTTGAGCTGCGTCGCCAGCGAGCGGTGGATGGTCTCGAGGATGGAGCGGTTGACGACCATCTCGTAAGACTCGGTCTTGTGCCTGGGGATGTTCTCACGGATACGATCAAAGACGACGATCACGTCCTGCACGGAGAAGCCAATCACGGTCAAGATGGCGGTGAGGAAGAGCGCGTCCACCTCCCAGCCAGCGAGGACGCCCATCAGCGCGTAGAAGCCGAAGGCGATGAGCAGGTTGTGAAGCATCCCGACGATGGTGCACACGCCGTAGCGGAAGGCGTTGGGCACGCGCCGGAAGGAGAACCACATGAACACAACGATGACGAGCGCGGCGACGAGTATGGCCAGACCGGCCGCACGGGTTACCTCGCCACCGACCGTCGGTTCCACCGTGTCGAACGTCAGCGCGTCGCGGTCGATTCTCCCGATCTGTTCTTCCAGCGCGGTCAATAGGCTGCCCACCTCGTTGGCCGTGACCTCGCGCGTTCGCACCTGCCAGGTGTGCTCTTCTGGCGCTCCCAGCGGCTGGACGATGGCGCCTTCTATCCCATAGTCGGCAAAGACCGTGCGGAGGTCGTCCTCACCGACGACCTGGTCAAACTTGAGCACAAAGATGCTCCCGCCTGTGAAATCAATGCCGATCCGCATGGGCTGGCCAAACTGTCCGACCGAGACGACCATCACGGCGATACTCAACGCAATCAGGATAGCCGAAAAGAGAAAATACCAGCGTCGTTTCTCGACGATATTGAACATGGTTACACCCCCAGCAACCACTTGCGCTCGGCGAGCCACTCGTCGGCCGAGACAGCGGTCTGGCGCACGAAGGTGCGCGTGGCGAACACAGCCGTGAAGACGTTGACGACTGTGCCGATGGCCAGCGTGATGGCGAAGCCTTTCACAATGCTGGCCCCAAAGTTGGTGCCGAAGAAGAACAGGATGGCACAGATGATTAGCGTCGAAAGCTGTCCATCACGGATGGAGGGCCAGGCGCGGCTGAAGCCAATCTCAATGGCGGTCCTCAGGCCCCGCCCACGCCGGAGTTCTTCCTTCATGCGCTCAAAAATGAGGATGTTGGCATCCACCGCCATGCCTGCCGAGAGGATAAAGCCGGCGATGCCAGGCAGCGTGAGCGTGATCGGTGCCAGCTTGTAGAGCGCGATGTTGAGCAGCACGTAGATGATGAGCGCGGCGTCGGCCAGAGCGCCCGGCAGGCGATAGTAGACCAGCATAAAGATCAGCACGATGACCAACCCGACCGTCCCGGCGCGGACGGATTTCTGCACCGATTCGGCGCCGAGTGTAGCGCCGACGCGATTGAAACTCTCCACGCGCAGCGGGATGGGCAGCGCGCCATAGCGCAGTTGGATTGCCAGTTGGCGGGCCGCGTCGAAGGTAAATTTGCCAGAGATGGAGGCCTGGCCACTGGGGATGGGCTCTCTCACCGTCGGGCAGGAGATGACGGTCTTGTCCAGCACGATGCAGAGGTACTGCCCCACGTTGGCGGTGGTATAGTCCTTAAAGGTCTCGGCGGCGTCAGGATTCAATTCAAAGGGGATGATATACTCGCCCTGCTCGGTGCGGTCGAGGCCCACGTTCTTGAGGCCCGCCCCGGTCAGGATAGTGTCGTATATCACCGGGCCAGGCGAGGGTGGTGGAGCGGCTGGCGCGACCACGCTCTTGGCGGTAGGGCTGAGTTCCGCCGTCGGCGTGATGGTGACTCTCTCTATGACGTCGCCGATGGCGATGGACTGCACGACGTCCATGCCTGCGGTCACCTGGCCGAAGACGGTGTATGCGCCGTCCAGTTGAGGGGTCGGGGCCAGCGTGATGTAGAACTGGCTGCCGCTGGATGCGCGGGTGGGGTTCACCTCGTCCCCCTGCCGGGCCATGGCGATCGCGCCCTCGACGTGGGGCAACTCGATCTCCGCCGGCACGGTGTAGCCCGGCCCACCGGTGCCGGTCCCTGTCGGGTCACCCCCCTGGATGACGAAACCAGGCTCCACGCGGTGGAAGGTCAGACCGTCGTAAAAGCCCTGCTCGGCCAGAAAGCTAAAGTTGTTGACGGTCCGCGGGGCGGCGTCCGCGTCAAGTTGGACGACGATGTCGCCCTTGGCCGTCGAGATGGTGGCGGTGTAGGGCCTGGCGACGTCGATCAGCATCTCTGGAGGCCCGCTGTACATGTCGTTGCGGTCGGCAGGATTCTCCGGCATTGAGGGGGGCTCTGTAGGCTCGGGGGCCACCACTTCCGGCTCCGCCGTGGCGCTGATAGAGGCAGTGGAAGTCACTGTTGTCTCAGATGGTGTGACGCTCGGCCCACCCAGGCTCGTCGTGATGATGGTGCCGGGCATCAGGGGGATAGGCCCGGCGTCGACGAACTCTAGCAGCGCGGTGCCCTTGATCGTCTCCACTGCCTGCTCCGGATTCTCGATACCGGGCAACTCGACGATGATGCGGCGTTCACCCTGCGCCTGCACGACCGGCTCGGTCAGCCCCAGGCTGTTGACGCGGTTCTCGACGATGCGCCGGGCGGTCTCCATCGATGCGGCGTCCAATTCCTGTCCTTCCGCAACGTCCGCCGCCAGCAGGACCTGGAGGCCGCCCTGCAGATCCAACCCCAGACGCAGCGCGATGTCCCGTTGAAGTTTCGGTTGCCAGAAGACCAGGTTCCTCACCCAGTCCGGATGCTCGATGTCCAGGACCACGTACAGGGCCGCGAGCGCGATGAGTATGATGATGGCAAGTTGCCAGGTTGTTGATTTCCTCATGCCGTTCCTTTCGACGAGGTTATGTGACAAGCGTGGGGATTATAACCGGGGCGGGCAGTTGTGTCAATGCGCCAGCGGCGTGGCCCTGTTTTTTGGCATCACTTGTCCACTGCGCCAGATGCCCATCAGAGCAGGTGTTCAGAGACGAGGACCGCACCCGCGCCAGGCCGGGCGACTCGCACCTGTCGCACGCCGGGCAGTGCTTCCAGTCGCCGGGCGACCTCGGCTGCGTTGGCTGCTTCGCACAGGCAGTGGACGTTCGGGCCGGCATCCACAGTGTAGTAGGTGGGCAGCCCCCCGGCGCGCCACGCGACGACGGCGCGGATGATGCGCAGCGTGGCGGGTGTCCAGTAGTAGATCGCTGGGTGGGACGTCATGGTGACGGCGTGCATCATCACTGTATCGGCCTCCGTGGCCTCGCCCAACGCCGGAAGGTCACGTGCCATAATGGCAGCCCTGCAGGCTGCAACGCGGGCGGCCGCGCCCTCGACCCGCGCGCGGTGGAGGGGGCTGGAGGGGGCACGCGTGTGCCCCTCGGCGGAACCCACCGCCTTGTGGGCCGTGCTGACGATGGCGATGCAATCGCACAGCGACCAGTGGCCGGGTAGGGCGATGGAGTGGGCGAAGGACGTCTCGTGGCTATCACCGGCTGCCCATTCGACGAAGCCGGGTGGGATGGACCGGCAGGCGGAGCCGGAGCCCAGACGGGCCAGAGTGGAGAGGGCGTCTTCAGACAGCGTCAACCCAAGCGCGGCAGTGGCGGCCAGCGTCAGCGCAGCGAAAGCTGAGGCCGACGAGGCCAGTCCGGCTCCGGCGGGGAAGTCATTGCGCGAAACCACCCGCGCGCACAGCTCCGTCCTGGCCAGCGCACGCACTCGATCCAGGTGGGCGGTCACGCGCCGGAGGGCCGCGTCGCCCGCCGGTGCATCGTCGACGATCACCTCGTCCGCTTCCTGCTCGACCAGGAAGGCGACGGTGGTGACGGTGCTGAGGCCGTCGAGGTTCATCGAGATGGAGGGGTTGGCTGGCAGGTGGAGCGCGGGGTCCGCATCGCCCCAGTATTTGACGAAGGCGATGTTGGCATTGGCGACGGCGGTGGCTTTCACCGTGCTCCTCGATGGTTTCTCTGTGAGCCGGGGTTTCGTCTCATCCTGTCCCAGTCTTGCCGTGCGTGATCCGGGTGCCCGTGCTCAACGCATCGTCGAGCAGGGCGCGGGTCAGGAGCCCTGACTCGGTGCCGGTGAGGATGTGTACACACGTCTCCGGGTGGCGCTGCACCAGTTCGACCATGCGCGCCACCTTGTCCGCCATGCCGCCGGTGACGTCCACGCCCGCGGAGCCGGTCAGCGCGACCTGCAGCGCGGGAAAGTCGGCCGGCGTGATGCGCGGGATCACGGTCCCGCCGGGGTCCGCCACGCCGGGTACCGCGCCCAGCAGTAGGATGCGGGCCGGCTGCAGTTCGTCGGCCAGGAACGTGAAGATGTCCTCCGTGGAGATAATGGTGCCCCCCCGCACGTCGTCCAGCGCGACGTCGCCGTAGACCAACGGCACGAGTCGCTGTGCCAGCGCCGCCCGGATGGGGCGTGTGTCCAGGTACCTCAACGTGCCGTCGTGACAGCGGGCAGATGCGGAGGGCTGCACGCTCAGCACCGGGACGCCGGCTTCAAGGAACGCGTCGGTGACGATGCGGTTGAGGCGGGCGGCGGCGGCGGCCACCTCGGCGTAGCCGCGCCATTGGGCGGGCGTGCGCACCCCTTGCCGCGTGCCGTAGGGTCTGGCGGCCCAGTGGCCGAATGAGCCGGAGCCGTGGCCGATGAGCAGCGTGAGGTCGTCGGCGGTGTCTAGCGCCTGGCGTACCTCGCGGGCTAGACAGGCGATAGTCTCGTGCCGGGCGGTGTAGGCCCGGGACTTGTCGGTGATGAGAGAGCCGCCGAGTTTGAGGAAGACAACAGCATAAAAGTGCTCAGCCAGCATTGGCTTTAGGTCAGAGTGCACCGCCATTAGCACTCCTCGGACGCCATAGGTTAGCCGCTCGTGGATTAGGCTGCCCACTTCTTAATCCGTTGTTTTCTCAATCCGCTGTAGTGTTGCAGTGACCTTCGTACAAATCACCTTCACCGCCCCTGCCTCCCGCATCTCCTCTGTGACTTCCTCAACGCAATCATCCTCCACCAGCGCGACCATGTTCCCGCCCTGGCCTGCACCGGAAAGCTTGGCCCCCATCGCGCCGCAGAGGCGGGCTGTCTCCACCAACTCATCCAGTTCCGGGGAAGAGACCCCCAGCTCGATCAGGAATTCGTGATTGTCGTCCATCAGCCGCCCCAGCAAATCGATGCGTCCGGCCTCGATGGCCCGGCGGGCCTGGTTGGCGGTGTCGCCGATCTGGTCGAACAGGGCGTCGTAGTGAGCCGGGCTGCGCTGCCAGGCCCGGCTCACCTGCTCCACGACCCGCCTGGTGGAGCTACGGATGCCCGTGTCGCCGATGACCAGCGTGAAGGGTGCGCCGACGGTCAGCCGCTCGACGGGACGTCCCCGCACAAAGTAGACGGGCTGCTCGTAGACGACGACTGTGTTGTCAACCCCGCTGGGCGTGCCGTGGTGGATCTTTTCCACCTCAAAGACGAGTGCACTGACATCTGCCGTTCCCACCGGACGGCCCAGGAAGCCGGCCAGCGCACGGATGAGCGCGGTCGAGACGGCGGTTCCGCTGCCCAGTCCGCTCGCGATGGGGATCGTGGAGCGGACGGTGAGCGTGGCGTCTGGCTCGGGAGCGGAGAGGTGGGTCAGCGTGAGCCGTGCTGCAGCGGCCAACGGTTCGTCCTGTGGGGCTGCAGCCAGTGGGAAGCCTGTCCCCAGGTCAGGGGCGACGAGCGTCAGCCCACTGCCGGGCGGGGCTGGCTCGACTGTGGCACTGGCCTGTACCTCCGTGACGGGCACTGCAATCGCCGGTTGACCGTAGACGACGGCGTGCTCGCCGAAGAGGATGACCTTGCCTGGGGCAGAGGACTCTATCGATGCAGGTGCCATCTGTGACCTCCTTCGCCCGTTAGTGTACCGCAGGAAGCACGTACATTGTGATGACGACGCTCAGGCCCCAGAGAATGACCGTGACCTGGAGCGGCCGGTCTGAGAGCGCGATTTCCTCAGGTGCGCCGCCCATTCCCTTGACGTGGACCAGGTAGAGATAGCGGAAAATGGCGTACAGGACAAAGGGAATGGTCAGCATCATGGTGTGGTTGGGAGGCAGGCCCTCGGCGGAGAAGGTGTAGAGCGCGTAGGCCAGCAGCGTTGATGCAGTCACGATGGTGATTGCCTGATCGAGCAGCGGGAGATTATAATCCTCCAGGCTCTGACGGTGGGCGTTGGCGTTTTCCTTCAACAACACCAACTCGTGGCGGCGCTTACCGAAGCTGATCAGCAGCGCCAGCAGCGTCATGCAGATGTAGAGCCAGGGGGAGAAGCGCTCCGCCTCCACCAATGGCACGCCGGCCGCCACGCGTAGCAGAAAGCCAGCCGCGATGAGCATCACGTCGACGATGACGATGTTTTTGAGCCAGAAGGAGTAGGCGATCTGGATCAGCACGTAACTGGTCAAAATGCCGCCGAAGACTGGGTTGAGCAGAAAGGCCAGCGGCAATGTGACGAGCGGGATGACGACCGCCGCGACGACAGCCACGCGGGTGCTCAGTTGGCCACTGGCGAGGGGGCGGTTGCGCTTCCTGGGATGCTGCCGGTCTTTTTCGATGTCGGCCAGATCATTGATGATGTAGATGGCGCCGGATACCAGACACAACAGTGCAAACCCGGCCACCGTCCGGGACAGGTAGTATGGGTTGAATAGCTTGACATCGAAGGTCAGCGCAGCGAAGATAAAGATGTTCTTGGCCCATTGCCTGGGCCGCATGGTCTTGACCAAACTGGCGATCACTTCTTTGGCCTCCAGGTAGGTTGCGATTTGCGAGTACCGAGTTGCAGTGTGCAGAATGATACCAAAGATGCGCGATTTCGGCAAACGGTGCACGGCTGTTGGCGGTGGACAGTTGGCTGGTTGCCGACCGCGAGTCTTGCCTTTGCTTCGTTCTTGCGGTATCATACAGATGGGCTGATGATGGGACGTTCGAAGAAGCGATTAGACATTCTGTTGGTCGAGCGAGGCCTGGCGGAGAGCCGGACACAGGCGCAGCGGTTTGTCCGTGCCGGGCTGGTGCGCGTGGCAGGCCAGGTGGCCGACAAGCCCGGCACTCAGGTGGTGACGAGCGCCGAGGTCACGCTACAGGCCCGCCCACGGTTCGCCAGCCGTGGCGGTGAGAAACTGGAGGCGGCGCTCGTGCGTTTTGGACTGGACGTGGCGGGTCTGGTCGTGGCCGACGTGGGGGCTTCGACCGGCGGCTTCACCGACTGCCTGCTGAAGCGTGGCGCGAGCCGCGTCTATGCCATTGACGTAGGCTATGGCCAGCTCGACTGGCGGCTGCGGAACGACCCGCGCGTGGTAGTGATGGAGCGCACGAACGCGCGCTATCTGGAGAGTCTGCCGGAGCAGGTGGGCTTGGTCACCGTGGATGTCGCGTTTATCTCGCTGGGGCTGATCCTGCCGGTAGCCGTGCGCTGGCTCTGGCCGGGTGGACAGGTGGTAGCGTTGATCAAGCCACAGTTCGAGGCAGGACGGCGAGAAGTGGGGAAGGGTGGGGTGGTGCGCGACCCCAGCGTGCACCAGCGCGTGTTGGAGCGGGTGCTGGGTATCGCGGCCGGGTTGGATCTGGGGCTGCGCGGGCTGATGCCCTCCCCTCTGCGCGGGCCGGCCGGAAACGTCGAGTTCCTGGGATGGTGGA
>DATKTN010000041.1:0-8870 GCA_035531135.1 Anaerolineae bacterium | reverse complement strand
CCGCCGGGAGCGGAGCCATAAAGTCCTCCTCCAGCGAGCGGGCCAGGTGGCGCAGCGCGGCGCGGAAGGGCTCTCCATCCGGCCCGTAGACGTGGGCGGTCGTGTCCGTGCCGCCCCAGTAGGCGCTGGCAAAGAGCCGCTCGCCGGGACGCTCGCACAGCGTGCGGCGCAGGTTGATCCCCATATCGCTGAAGCCGACGTGGCCTCGCACCCGCGCCATTCCGCGCAGGAAGATGCGGGTGAGGCCGCCTTTGATGAAGGGGAGGTGGGTGTGGGCGACAGTCCGCACACCGCCGGCGGCCAATTGCTGGCCCAGCCCGGGCACGGTGACGAATTCCTCCGGGACCCAGCCCCAGTCCAGCAGCGCGCCGGGCTGTCTGTGGGCGGCGGGGCCAAGTTGCAGCATGTTGGCGAGTAGCCCGTGCTCGGGGAGCAGCAGTTGGGTGCCGGCGAAGCCGTGCCCGAGCGGCGTCCGCCCGGTCCATAGCGTGGTCAGCGCGGCGACGGTCGTGGAGGGGAAGACGGACGTGAGGGGGACGAGCCGTCCGGCCTGGGCCAGGCGGCGGAGGACAGAGTCCTCGTCGGCCAGTATCTGCCGGAGGTGCAGGTAGCCGACCGCGTCGAGGATGATCATGACGACGCGTCGCACGCCCGTGGCCAGATCGGCCCACAGATGGGCGGGGAGCGGCGGCGCACCCTCCGCCAGTTCGACGCCCAGCAGGCGGGCGATGGTGGCGGGGACGTTGGCGATCGAGTAGCCGTCGTAGTGGGGCAGGATGAACTCCTCTGGCAGGAGTCCCTCCAGGCCGGGAAGACGGTGGGTGCGGAGAGCGTGTTCTATCTCTGTGGCAGATTTCATCGTGGTACCTCGCGGTCGCTGTGGGATGCCGTGGTTGGCTGGGACGATATTGCCAGCGAATTATACAGCAGGCCGCGTGGAACATCAAACACGGCAAAGACCCTTAGGGTCTGCTGAGACCCTAAGGGTCTATGGGAGGGTCTATGGGAGGGTCTATGGGGTCTCCTGCGGCTCCGCTTCCACCGGCGACGGGGCCTCCCGCAGGTCCACGAGTGGCACAGCCCCTCCGCTGCCGCTGATGATCCACTTGCTGTTTTCCCGCAGTTCCTGGACGATGAGCAACTGGATGTACTGCTCGGCCAGCGCTCCCTTGCCCTCCAGCTCGCTCAGCATGGCGTGCACGGCCTCCTGCTGTGCCTGGGAGGTCAGCGTGATGCGCTGGGCATCGGCCTCGGCGAACTTGGTGATCTGGTAGGCGTCGCCATCGGCCTGTTTCTGCGCTTCGTAGAACTCGGCATCGGCGAGCGTGCGCTGCTGGGCCGCCTCGGCCTCGGACTGTTCCTGGCGCTGCACGGCGACCATGCGGTCCTTGATGGCCGTGACGACCTCCTGCGGCGGCGATGCGCTCTGGATCTGCACCATGACGAACTCGACGCCGTACTGGGCCTCCCGCTCGCGCAGTGCTGCCATCACCTCGCGGTTGATCTCGGCGCGGCTGTGCATCACCTCCGTCATCTCCTTGGTGTTGACCACGTCCCGCAGCTTGCCCTGGACAAACTCGAAGACGATGCGATCCGGGTCATCGATCTCCAGCGCGTAGCGCACGGGGTCGGCCACCCG
Source organism: Anaerolineae bacterium (assembly GCA_035531135.1). Lineage (GTDB taxonomy): Bacteria > Chloroflexota > Anaerolineae > B4-G1 > B4-G1 > DATKTN01. Next base: position 7,231 of record DATKTN010000041.1, on the reverse strand, counting down.
GTAGGTGTACAGCAGTGAGACGTCCATCGTCACGTCGTCGGAGGTCATCGCCGCCAGTTCCTTGATGTCGCCTGGCCGCTCGTTGATCCGGATGCCGATGGTGGTGTCCACCATCGGGATCCGCACGTGCCAGCCAGGTTCATCGATGGCGATAAAGCGCCCGCCGCGCAGGTGGAGCCCCCGTTCGTAGGGGCGAATCTTGTAGACCGCGGCGCGGGCGAAGGAGAGCAGGATGCTCAGCACGACGATTACCGTCAGAATCAGGCCCGACGCCTTAAAGAGCCGGTTCAACAGTCTGTCGGTGCGAGGGGGTGCCGGCTTTGCCGGGGTCCCGCCCGCAGGCGTCACGTTCTGTGTCATCGTTTCACCTCCACAAGAAGCTTGATGGTCTGAGAGCCCAGACCTGACAGGTTTTACTGTGTGCCTATCGTAGCACAGTTCTGTTCACATCAAGTCAAGGGGACGTGAAACAATTACTAACTTAGGTATCGGTGCATATCGGCGGCGAGGAGGATGGAGGTACCTCGGGGAGCTCTATCGCGCATCAACGCGAGACGAGCACGAACATCCCAGCTCCTAGTGCAAGGAACAGTGCTAAACCTACCACAGTGAGTAATATGATTACTTGTTGGCTGGATATTGCGCCATAATGCGTGTGGTACGGGTCGACGTCGGGCGGCAGGTAGGCATCCTGGGCGCGCGCGCGACGCGGGCGCTTGAAGCGGATTCTGGAGTCATCCAACTTCTCCAGCATGATCCAGCCTGCGCGGGCTTCTTCCTCGAGGAGTTTATCCAGTACCTCTCGTTTTCGAAAGGCGGTCGTGTTTGAACGGACGATCTTGAACTCCCAGTCGTTATCGAGGTCGTCCTGCGTGTATTGGGTCATCTCTTCCTCCTCTTTCTCGAGCAGCATCTGGCGGTGTTGGGCTGCCGATGCTGCTGTAGTGGTGGCCGCGATAGCCCCGTAAGACATCTCCAACCCTCCCGTTACTCTCCTATCAATCCCTCGCGCCAGGCGTAGACCGCCGCCTGGGTGCGGTCGGAGAGGTGCAGTTTCCCCAGCAGGTTGCTGACGTGCGCCTTCACCGTCCGCTCGGTGATGACCAGGTCGGTGGCGATTTCGGCGTTGGTGCAGCCCTGCGCGATGAGCCGGAGCACCTCCATCTCGCGCGCCGTCAGCCCGGCGGCCGGGTCGCGGCCCGGCGCGGGCGCGGTGACCTCGGCCATCAGTCGCTGGGCGATGCGCGGATGCAAGGTAGCCTCGCCCCGGCTGGCGGCGTGGATGGCGTTGAGCACCGTCTCGGCGTCAGCGTCCTTGAGCAGGTACGAGAGCGCGCCGGCCTTGATCGCCGAAAAGATCAGTTCGTCGTGGGCAAAGCTGGTCAGCACGACCACCTGGGTGCGCGGGCTGATCTGGCGGATGCGGCGGGTGGCCTGCACGCCCCCGTTATCCGTGGGCTCCGTCCCCGGCTGCAACGGCAGCACCAGGTCCATCAGCACCACGTCGGGCACGTGCTCGGCCACCCCCTCGACGGCCGTCTCTGCGTCGCCGGCCTCGCCCACGATCGCGATCTCGGGGTGGGTGCTCAGGTAGAAGCGCAGCCCCTTGCGCACCACGTCGTGGTCGTCCACGACGAAGACGGTGATACCCCCCTCAATCCCCCCTGCCAGGGGGGAGGAACCCCCCTCGGTTCCTCCTGCGAGGGGGGAGGTATTGCGCTGTGACATCGGGCTACTTGCGCTCTTTGCCCGCAGATGTCGTGACCGGCATGCTGCCCAGCAGGAGGGTCGGGCTGATGCCGTGCTCGGTGATGACGACCTTGGCGTTGTCGCGCAGCGCGGTCTCGGTCATCTCCATCTGCTTCAACACCTGGGCGTTCCCCTGAAAGTACTTTTGCGCGGCCTCGTTGACCAGCCGGATCGCCTCGGCCTTCCCCTCGGCGACCTCGATGACCGCCGCCCGCTCACCCTCGGCGCGCTGGATTATGGCCAGTTTCTGCTGTTCGGCGGCCTCGAACTCGCCGGTGGCCAGCAGTCGCATGGCCCGCCGCTCCTGCTCGGCCGTCTTTTGCTTGTGCATGGCCTTCTTGATGTCGTCGGGCGGGTCGATGAGCATGATCTCCACCTTGCTCACCAACAGGCCCCACTCGACGGCGAATTTGTTGAGCACGGCCTGCAGGTTGTAGGCGATCTTTTCGCGCGCGACCAGGCTCTGGTCCAGCGTCAGGTCGCCGAACTCCTGGCGCAGGTTGGTCATCGCCAATTGGATCACCGCCCGTTTCCAGTTGTCGATGCTGTAAAAGGTCTTTTTGATCGACTCCTCGTCGGAGGCGGGGCGCACCCACATGACGCCGTCCACGCGGATCTCGACGTTGTCCTGGGTGATCACCGATTGGGGCGCGATGTCCATCGTGTGCTCGCGGATGTCGCGGACGCGGACCATCTGGAGCATCGGGAGCTGGAGCCCCAACCCCGGCTGGACGAACGCGGAATACTTGCCCAGTGTCTCCTGGATCCCTCGCTCGTAGGGCCTTAGCGTGTAGATTGGAAATCGAATGGTTCTCATTATGTGTTCTCCTTTCTCCTGGTGTAGATACTCAAGGAAACTGCTCTGTCAGATAATTGATTCCCCGCTCTCTGCGGCTGCTGTCGTCGCTGCTTCGTCCACGATCCGCATGGCGACCATCACCAGCAGGGGCAGCGGCAGCGCGCGCTCGAGCTCGATCTGGATCGTGTCGCCGCCTTCGATCGTGAGCAGTTCTTCGCCGGCTTCGTCCGCCAGGACGTAGCTGCCCGGGTGGCCCTTGACGGTGGACAGGCGGTAGCCCCGCCCATCGTAGACGATCTCGCTCCAGGTGTTCAGCAGCCGGCCCTGGTGCTGCATCGCCGCCACGGGCTGCCCGTTGCGCGTCAGCACCGCCCGGCCGCTCAGCCCGCGGACGTGGCGCAGCGCCCACGATGCTCCTTGGGATTCCCACTCGTATCCTGACCGCCCGTAATGTATACGTATGCGACGTGGCCCAGGTTGTAGGACGTAGGTTCGCCTGAGGCCCAGGAAGCCGGCGCCACGCTTGACGAGCAGCGGCTCCCCGGCGGGGTCGACCAGCGGGCGGCGCAGGTGCACCTGGTCGGCGGGAAGCCACGGCCAGGTCTGCCCCACCGGGATGACCAGCCTCTGGCCCAGCCATGGCCAGTTTTCAATCGTCGGGCTGGGACGATCCCGGTCCAGCCGCGTGATCTCTGAGCGCGGACCCAGCGGATGGGTCAGCCCGACCTCGGCCAGCACCGTCGTCCCGCAACTGATCTGGCTTTCGACGGTCAACCGTCCTCCGACGTCCAGCATGCGCTCCTGCATGTTCGCCAGCCCCAGCCCCCGGTGGAGGGCGACCGCAGAGGTTGCCTGGGCGGTGTCGAACCCGACGCCATTGTCGCGCACCGTCAGCGCCACGAACTCGGGGATACAGCGCAGGTGGACGTCGACGCGGGTGGCCCGGGCGTGCCGGGCCACGTTGTGCAGCGCCTCCTGCGCGACGCGGTAGAGCGCCTCGGCCACGGGTGGGGGCAGGAGCGCGTCGTTGCCCTGCACGTCCAGGTAGGCCAGGATGTGCTCCCGCGCGCCAAAGAGCAGCGTGTAGTCGTTGAGCGCCACCGCCAGCCCCTGCTCCTCGAGCGAGCCGGAGCGCAGGTCCTCGATCAGGCGCGTCATCTCGCGCTGGGCGGCCTGGGCCGTCGTCTCGACCTGCTGCACCATCTCTGCCAGGTCGTCCGGCGTGCCCGGCAGCGCGTCGAAGCGGGTGCGGATGCCGCTGGCCGTCATCGCCAGGCTGAAGAGGTCCTGCTTGACGCTGTCGTGCAGTTCGCGGGCCAGCCGGTTTCGCTCCTCGACGACGGCCAACGCGCGGACCTGGTCGGTGAGGCGCGCGTTGCGCTCCCGCAGCTCGTCCAGGTCCTGCTCGTCCTGCGCGATGTGCCCGGCCAGGAGGTCGAGCTGCTCGGCCAGCAGCCCCAGGTCGTCGGTCGTCGGGTCGGCGATGCGCAGCGAAAGATTGCCGCGCAACCAGGCGCGGCTGATTTCGAGCGCGCGACGCAGGCGGCGGGTGACGCGGCGGCTGGCCCACGCGCCCAGCAACAGCCCGGCCAGTGCGGCCCCCGCCGCTACGGGCGCGACGTGGAGGCCCCAGATTGGAAGCGTGAACACGGGTTGGTGGGTGAGCAGGGCCAGCGCCCCCAACGCGATCGCCTCGGCGACGAGCGCCGCCGCCAGGCTCACCGCCGCGTGGGCGAGCGTCAGCTTGTAGTGCATGGTTATCCGTAGGGGGCGGGAAATCCTCTCCATTCAGAAATCCTCTGCTTTCTCAGACTGTCCCCATTATAGCAGAGTTTGCGCTGCTTGCCATCAGGCTGGCGACCAAGATTGAACCTGTACTTGAGTACAATCACCGTCCGTAATTCGTTCATTCGTTCATTCGTCCATTCGTCCCCGGTTTTTCGCCCCCTATCGCATCCGCGCCTGGCAACGCGAACAGAACCCGGCTCCCTTCACGTCCGTGTCGTGCAGGCTGTTCGAAAAGTGCATCACGCATTGGGGGTCGCGGCAGTGGCGCAGGCCGTAGGTGTGCCCCAGCTCGTGCACCGCCTCCTTCAGCACGCGCTCGCGGAACAGCGGTTCGTCCTCCGGCAGGCCGTAGAACGACTGCCGCAGGCGGGGCAGGGCGATGAAACAGTCGGGATCGTGGATGTCCGCCTGCCCAAAGATAAAGTTCAGGCCAGGGGCGTAGCAGTCGGCGTCTACGACGCCTAACGCGCGCTCGGCGTGTGGAAGGTCCAGCCGGGCCAGCGCCGACAGGATGTACGATCCGACGTACTGCTCGCGCTGGCGGTCGTAGGCGGCGGGCGGGATGGGGATGGGCGTGCTGACCTGGCAGGGCAGGCCGAAAGTGGCGCTCAGCGGCGCCACCAGGCTATGGAGCAGATTGGCAGCGACGTCTCCGATGGGGATCAAGACGACGGCTGGCTTATCTGCCTCGATCTGCATGTCTTTCCCTCCCAGGTGCGGTGCACCTGCGGCCGATCGTGACCGCGCTTGCCTCGATTGTCGTCCGGGCGATGCTATGCGCCGTTCGTGTTTCAGACGCCCATCCGCTGTCGAGGCGCGTCGAACCACGTCTGATCGGCCAGCACCACGGAGGTCGCGACCTGGCGCTCGGGGATCGACCAGTATCTTCTCAGCAGCCGCTCCTTCTCCTCGGGGGAGACCAGTCGAAAGCCGTGTTTTTCGTAGAAACGGATCGCCCACACGGCGTCCGCCCACGTGCCGATCAAGACCGGTCGGTCTGTCTGCGTCCGGAGGTGAGCAAGCAGCTTTCCGCCGACCCCTCGATTCTGCTCGGCCGTGCGGACGTAGGCGTGCCGGATGAGTGTCACGTCCTGGACGGGTTGGATGCCCATCACGCCGATCAGTTCGCCATCCTCCTCGTATCCCCAGAACACGATGCCCTCGTCCAGCGCGTGCCGGAGCTCCTCCTTGGGCATATAGGGTTCTTTCCAGCGGTCCGCCGGGATCGCGCCCCTGTACGCCTGCGCGGCGTCGTTGACGATCTCGTAGATCGCGTCGAACTCGGTGTCTGCACATGGACGGATCATGGCGTGGCTCCTTCAGCGCAGATGTGCCAGACGGGACACGTACGCCTCGATCGGCAGCGCCGGCGCTCCCTGCCGGTGCATCTCGATCAGGTCAAACACCTCGTCACTGCGCAGCTTCAGTCCCCCAAGCTCTTCGGGGCGGAACCACCGCGCCTGGAGCGAATGCTCGTCGGCGGTTGTTTTCAGCTTGCCGCCGGTCGCTTCGGCGGCGATCACGTAACGCCACAGCTCGGCAGCCGGGTGGCGCTGATCCTGGCCGTGCGGAATAAAGTGCTCGATGCGCAGGAGATAGCGGGGTTCGACGGCCAGGCCTGCCTCTTCGAGCGTTTCCCGCTTCGTGGCTTCGACGATGCTCTCACCCGGTTCGACGACGCCGGCGGGGATGAACCAGGGATAACCGCGTTCGGGCATCGCCTCCTGGATGAGCACGTACCGGCCGTCGTCTTCGACCAGGATCAGCACGACGGCGTAGATGGGGACTGGGACTCTGGACATGGCTTGCTCCTGCGGTGGTGCTGAACCGCTGATTTCACTGAGAGCGCTGAGATCGCTGAGGCCTGTTTCAGCAGGCTCATTCCTATCAGTGTGTTTAGTGATCCTGCCTCTTCGTACACCGACACGTCGATCTGCGCGCCCGTTGAATCACTGACGTCACTGAGATCACTGAGGTCACTGAAGCCTCTTTCAGCGGCCTCATTTCGCTCAGCGGATTCAGCGGTTCTATCCTCCGTACGATTATACTCCCTTCCCCTCCCCCCGCCAAACGATGGAACATTCCCTGCATCTGTGGTAGAATACCATCGGGATTTAAGATTTGCAGATTTGAGATTTGCTGACTTGTGATGGATACCCAGACATTCGCTAGCATCACTGTCGTCGGCGGGGGACTGGCCGGGAGCGAGGCGGCGTGGCAGGCGGCCGAGCGGGGCGTGCACGTGACGCTGTACGAGATGCGCCCGCACAGGATGACGCCCGCGCACGTCAGCGAGCGGTTGGCCGAGCTGGTGTGCTCGAACAGCCTGGGCTCCGACCTGCCCGACCGGGCGGCGGGGCTTCTCAAGGCCGAGCTGCGCTACCTGCGCTCGCTCGTGCTGGCCTGCGCCGACGAGACGCGCGTGCCGGCCGGCGGCGCGCTGGCGGTCGACCGGGAGCTGTTCGCCGCCGCGGTCACCCGCCGCGTCGAGGCTCATCCGCGCATCCGCGTCGTGCGGGAGGAGGTGACGGCGATCCCCGACGGCCTGGCCGTGATCGCCACCGGACCGCTCACGTCCGACGCGCTGGCGCAGAGTGTCGCCGCGCTGACGGGCCAGGAGCACCTGTACTTTTACGACGCGCTGGCGCCTATCGTGAGTGCCGATTCGATCGACATGTCGGTCGCGTTCCGGGCCTCCCGCTACGGGAAGGGGGACGCCGACTACATCAACTGCCCGATGACGGAGGAGGAGTACGTCCGCTTCGTCGAGGCGTTGGTCGGGGCGGAGCGCATCCCGCTGCGCGACTTTGAGCGAGAAGACGCCCGCTTCTTCGAGGGCTGCCTGCCGGTCGAGGTGCTGGCCGCGCGCGGGCGGGACGCGATGGCGTTCGGGCC
>DATKTN010000040.1:0-5921 GCA_035531135.1 Anaerolineae bacterium | reverse complement strand
CGGACGGGAAAGTCACCGCCGCCAGGCTGTGGGCAGCATGGTCATGCGCAGCCCTGGGCAGGCCCTGCGGGCGACCAGGTCGTCCACGAGGCGCCATGTCCACAGCCTCCCCTCAGGCCCGTATATCGATTCAAGCGCGTGTGCACAATGTATGCTGAGGGCGCTATGCATCCGCCGTGGGGTGCTGGCGCCCGGTGTTGACGGTGCGGATGTGGGCACGAGAAAACGATGCTGACACAGGAGGTTGTTTTATGCAAACGAGCACAGGAGGTATCCGGCTTTTGGCCCTGGTGGGATTGCTTGGCCTGCTTCTGGGTGGATGTGGCCAGGCCGCCGGCCAGCCAGGCACGGAGGGCTTGAGTGGCACGCTCACCGTCTCCGGTGCCTGGGCGCTCTATCCGATGATGGTGCGCTGGGGCGAAGAGTTCCACGCCCTGCACCCCCAGGTCGAGTTCGACATCTCTGCTGGCGGTGCGGGCAAGGGCATGGCCGACGCCTTGGCCGGCGCGGTAGAGATCGGCATGGTCTCCCGCAGCATCTACCAGGAGGAGATAGACCAGGGCGCTTTCTGGGTGACGGTGACCGAGGACGCGGTCGTGCCGACCGTGAACGCCGATACCCCCCACCTGGCCCAGTTGAAGGCGCAAGGCCTCGGCCAGGCCGTCTTCGAAGCCATCTGGACCGGCCAGGTCACGACGTGGGGCGACGTGATCGGCGACCCGAATGTGAACGACGAAATCCACGTCTATACCCGCTCGGATGCGTGTGGCGCGGCCGAGACCTGGGCCGCCTACCTGGGCGGCCGCAGGCAGGAGGACCTGCTGGGCGTGGCCGTCTACGGTGACCCCGGACTGGCCGAGGCGGTCTCCCAGGACCCACTGGGGATCGGTTACAACAACCTGAACTTTGCCTACGACGCCGACACCCGCCGGCCCGTATCCGGGCTGGACGTCGTCCCCATAGATCTCAACGACGACGGCCGGGTGGACGCCGACGAGGATTTCTACGCCACCAAGTCCGAGCTGATGGCGGCCATCGCCGACGGTCGATACCCCTCGCCCCCGGCCCGCGGCCTCAACCTGGTCACCAAGGGTCCCCCCGGCGGGTTGACGCTGTCCTTCATCCAGTGGATCCTGGCCGATGGACAGGCCTTTGTCGAGGAGACGGGCTACATCCCACTCACCGAGGCCCAGTTACAGGCGGAACTGGCCAAGCTCGAATAGACTAGCCTCGATAAAGATGCGCTGGCGACAATTCAAGGACCAGTTTGCCGGACGGCTGACGTGGGCGCTGACCGTCTTTGCCGCAGCGTTGATCCTGGTCATCGCACTGGCACTGCTGGTACGCGCCCAGCCACTCCTGGACGTCACGCCGCTGGGGAAACTCCTGACCTCGTCGGATTGGCATCCCCTGCGCGGTGAGTTTGGCTTCCTGCCTTTCATCCTGGGTACGCTTTGGGTGACCGTGCTGGCGATGGTGCTTTCCGTGCCTCCGTGCCTGCTGTGCGCCATTTACCTGGCAGAGTACGCACCGCCCCGCCTGCGCGATACGATCAAGCCGTTGGTCGACCTGCTGGCAGGCATCCCGTCGGTGGTCTACGGGCTATGGGGGACGCTGGTGGTGGTGCCTGCCATCCGGGGCGTCATCACGCCGTGGGTGGGAGAGCACCTGGGGTTCATCTCCCTGCTGTCCACCGGCAACCCCACGGGCTACGGTGTTCTGGCTGGCGGGGTCGTCCTGGCGGTGATGGTCTTTCCGGTCATCATCTCTGTGACCGAGGAGGTCATCCGGGCCGTGCCCGACGGGTTGCGGGAGGCAGCGCTGGCGCTGGGCGCCACCCGCTGGCAGATGGTCAAGGGAGTCGTACTGCGCCGCTCGTTGCCCGGGGTGATCGCCGCCGTCGTCCTTGGCTTCTCCCGCGCCTTTGGCGAGACCATGGCCGTGATGATGGTCGTGGGCAACGTCCCCCAGATACCTCGCTCCATTTTCGACGCGGCTTACCCCCTGCCGGCCCTCATCGCCAATAACTATGGTGAAATGATGTCCATCCCCATGTACGATGCGGCGCTGCTGGCCGCGGCGCTGGTGCTGTTGCTGGTCGTGTTGGTCTTTACCCTCGCGGCGCGGATCGTGCTGCTGCAAGCGGTCAGGAGAGTGAGGTAAATGGGCAAACATCTCGAAGAGCACTTTTTCGTGGCGCTGATGATCGTCTCGACGATCATCGTCGTGGGCAGCCTGGTCCTCATCCTGGCGACAGTAGTGGTGAAAGGACTGCCGGCACTCAACCTCAAGATGCTGACCCGGGTACCCGAGGGTGGATACTACCTGGGCAAGGAAGGGGGCATCCTCAACGCCATCACCGGTTCGCTGGCACTGGCCGGTGGGGCGACGCTGTTGGGCTACGCCCTCAGCCTGACGGTCGTACTCTACCTCCATTTCTTCGCCCGAGACACCCGCTTCGCCTACCTGGTGCGGCTGTCGCTCGACGTACTCTGGGGCGTGCCCTCCATCGTCCACGGGGCGTTCGGTTTCACCGTGCTGCTGCTGCTGGGGCTGCGAGCTTCGTTGCTGGGCGGGATCGTCGCGCTGGCGCTGCTGGAATTGCCCATCCTGGTGCGAGCGATGGACGAAGTGGTGTCCATGGTGCCCTTCGAGCTGCAGGAGGCCTCTTATGCACTGGGGGCGACGCGGCTGGAGACGGCGCTGCGAGCTGTGGTGCGGCAGACAGTGCCTGGGCTGCTGACCGCATCGCTGCTTGCCTTTGGGCGGGGCATCGGTGACGCGGCCTCGGTCCTCTTCACCGCTGGCTACACCGACCGGCTGCCGACGTCGCTCCTGCGGCCCGTTGCCTCGCTGCCTCTGGCCGTCTTCTTCCAACTGGGAACCCCCGTTCCGGAGGTGCAGGAACGAGCGTACGCCTCAGCGCTGGTGCTGACGGTCATCATCCTCACCATCAGCCTGCTCGCGCGCCTGCTGGCTCGCCGGTTGACACGGCACGTGATCCACTGAGGGAATGCCTATGACTGAGCCGGTGATCCAAATCCAAGGGCTGAGTGTAGCCTACGGAAACCACCAGGCGGTGCGGGACGTCAGCGTGGACATCCCGGCCCGGCAGATCACGGCCATCATCGGGCCATCGGGCTGCGGAAAGACGACGCTGCTGCGTTCCATCAGCCGGTTAATCGAGCTGGTCGCAGGCGTGCGCGTCTGGGGCCAGGTCATCTTCCAGGGCCAGAACATCTACGACCCCCGTGTGGACGTGACCGAGATTCGCAAGTGTATCGGGTTGCTGGCCCAGCGGCCCTTCCCGCTACCCATGTCCATCTACGAGAACGTGGTCTACGGTCCGCGCTTGCACGGGAGGTACAACCGCGCGACCCTGGACACCATCGTGGAGAAGCAACTGCGGGCCGCCGGGTTGTGGGACGAGGTCAGGGACCGCTTGCACACGTCAGCGTCGGCCCTTTCCGTCGGCCAACAGCAGCGCCTGTGCCTGGCCCGTGGGTTGGCCGTCGAGCCAGAAGTCCTGCTGTGCGACGAGGCCACCTCAGCGCTGGACCCCATCTCGGCCCAGCGTATCGAGGGGCGGCTCTTGGAACTCAAGGCTGACTACAGCATCGTGCTCGTGACCCACGTCCTGCGCCAGGCGCGGCGGCTGGCCGACTATGTGGTGTTTATGTACATGGGGGAACTCGTCGAGCACGGGCCGGCCGATCGAGTGTTTCACAGTCCCCAGGAGGCCAAGACGCGCGCCTACCTGGAGGGAGAGTTCTACTAGTCGGGAGGGATTATGAACCGGTGGGTGGCGCTGTTTGTGACGTTTCTGAAGGTCAACCTGCTGACGACTTCGGGCTCCGCCTCGGTGGGCCTGCTCTATTCCGAGGCAGTGGACAAGTTGATGAGCCACGAGGAGTTCGTCGAGGCGGTGGGCTACTCCAGCGTGCTGCCAGGCTCAGACGCGCTCCAACTGGCCATGTTCGTCGGTTACCGCGTGGGCGGGGTGCCGGGCGCGCTCATCGCCTGTCTGGGGGCGATCCTGCCACCGACGGTCATCATGCTGTCCGTCGCCGCCGTGTTGACGCGGCTGCGCAGCCAGGCCTGGATTGGGGGCTTTGTCAAGGGGCTGGCCCCGGCACTGGCGGCGCTGCTGCTCATCACCGCCTACCAGCTCGTCGGCGGGGAGGGCTGGCGTGGATGGCCGCCGCTGTTGTTGGGCCTTGCCAGCCTGCTGGCGATGACCGTGTTCAGGGTCCCGCCTCCCATCGTCCTGATCGCGGCCGGGCTCGTCGGCATCGTTCTGTCTCGCTAGTGGGCTGCCATGCACCTGCTCCTCTGTACCGACGGCACGTCGCACAGCGGTCCGGCCCTGACCTTTGGCTGCCGGCTGGCGGCCCTGCTGGCTGCCCAGGTGACCGTGCTGGGAGCGTCTGCCCGGCCCGATCGCGGCCCCACGCTGTCCCGCTCGCTGGCCGATGCATGCGCCACGCTGAGCGACTCCGGGCTGGCGTGTGACACGGTCATCCGCCAGGCGCTTCCGCGTCGCGCCATCGCGGCCCAGGCGCACGCTGGTCGCTATTACCTGGTGATCGTCGGCCTGCTGGAACACGGCCGGATCAGGCGCTGGTTGCGCGGCCCGTCCACCCGGCGCATCCTGCGCGACGTAGCCGCGCCGGTGCTCGTCGTCCCGGCCCACCGGCCGGCGCTGCGCCACATCCTCCTGTGCAGCGGCGACCTGTGGTACCCGGCCGAGACGGTCCGGCTCGTCGGCCAGATCGCCCAGGCAGCCCAGGCGGAGGTGACGCTGCTCTACGTCATCCCGCAACCGCTGCTCCACTATCCCATCCTGCGCGAGATCGAGGACGCGTGGGGGGCGCTCCTCCAGACCGACACACCCCAGGGGCGCAACCTGAAGGCCGGCCGCGACACGTTGCGCCGCCTGGGGATTGAGACAGGCGTCAAGCTGCGCCACGGCCCCGTGGCGCAGCAAATCATGGCCGAAATCCGCGAGGGGGAGTACGACCTGGTCGCGCTGGGCTCGACGTACGCGGCCCAGGGCCTGCGCCGCTACTTTGCGAGCGGTATCACCGATCTCGTCGTCGAACACGCCGGTCGGCCGGTGCTGGTCGTCCGGCACCGTCACGGCGTGAGAGCTTGAACACCTGGCGGAGCGGCCAGTGGTCGGGGGGATAATTGCGGGCAGCCAAACAGAAACGCCCCGGCATTGCCGGGGCGTTCGCGTCCTCTACTGGGCGTCTTACGACGTCGGGCGGGCTTCCAGCGTCACCGGGACCCGCATCTGCTCTCCGTCGCGCAGGACAGTGAGTGTGACCTCCTGCCCCGCCTCGGATTCACCGACCAACGCGCGCAGTTCCTCCATCTGCGTCACGGGCTGGCCGTCCCAGGCCACGATGACGTCGCCGCCCACCAGCAGTTGCTGGTCGTCGATGGTCACGGGCTTGTAGCTCCCGCGCAGCCCCGCCTCGTCCGCCGGGCCGCCGCTCACGACCTCGCCGACCAGGACGCCCTGTTGGTCCTCAGCCAGGTCCATCGCCTGCGCCACCTCTGGCGAGAGCGTCATGCCGGTGATGCCCAACCACGCGCCCCCGCTGCGTGCCATCTCGCCTGCTGCAGCGCCGGCTTCTTTCTCCTCGCCGGGACGCTCGCTCAGCGTGATTTCCACCTGGCGTTCGCGTCCGTCGCGCAGTACCGTCAACGTGACCGTCTGTCCCACTGCTGTGGAGCGGACCAGGTAGGCGACCAGGTCGTCAAAGGTCTCGACTGGTTGCCCGTCGATCGCGACGACGACGTCACCGCCGATCCGGCGCTCCTCCCCATCCACGGTGATCGTCTGGTCGCTGCCCCGCAGGCCAGCCTCGTCGGCAGGGCCGCCGGGCACCACGTCAGCGACCAGCGCGCCGCGT
>DATKTN010000039.1:0-3914 GCA_035531135.1 Anaerolineae bacterium | reverse complement strand
CGCATATCGGGGTCGAGGAGTGAAAACGTGGCAGAGAGGTTCAAGCTGGTTTCCGCTGTGCATATTTTCCTCATTCGCGATGGCAAAGTCCTCTTGCTGCGCCGGTTCAACACGGGCTACGAGGATGGGAACTATAGTGTCGTCGCCGGCCACCTGAATGGGGACGAGGAGGTCAAGACGGCGGCGATTCGAGAGGCGCACGAGGAGGTGGGCATACGGATTGCGCCGGCGGATCTCCAGGTCGTCGGCGTGATGCACAGAAAGTCCAATGACGAGCGGGTGGATTTCTTTCTCACCGTGGCTTCGTGGTCGGGCGAGATCACCAATATGGAGCCCGACAAGTGCGATCGGCTGGCCTGGTTCGCTGTCGATGACCTTCCTGAGAACGTGATCCCGTACGTGAGAAGGGCGCTCGGCAACTACCGGCGAGGAAAATGGTTCGGCAGCTTCGGGTGGTGAACTTTCGGAGGAGGGGAAATGGAGCACTCGGAGATCTCTGAGCAAGAAGTTGCCCAATACTGGGACCAGAACGCCGCCTTATGGGCGGACCACGTCCGCAGGGGTTGGGATGCCTTCCGCGAGCATTTCAACAATCCGGCCATGCTGGGCTTTGTCGGCGATGTCGACGGGAAGAGGGTCCTGGACGCTGGCTGTGGGGAGGGGTACAACACGAGGCTTCTCGCCGGGCGCGGGGCGCGCATGGTCGGCGTCGATATCTCTCCCAGGATGATCGAGTTCGCTCGGCAGGAAGAGCGGCGAGAGCCGCTGGGGATCCGGTACGAGATGGCATCGTTTTCGGACCTCGCTGTCTTTGGCGCTGCATCCTTCGACCTCGTCGTATCCTTCATGGCGCTGATGGATGGCCCTGACTTTGATGGGGTGGTCAAAGAGATCTTCCGGGTACTGCGGCCGGGCGGCGAGTTGATCTACAGCATCACGCATCCGTGCTTCGCCACCAGGGGCCTCGGATGGGTGCATGATGAGGAAGGCAATGTCACCGCCCTCACGGTAGCCGATTATTTTGACGACCGGTCCTGGGTTGAACGCTGGAAATTCTCACAGGCCCCCTCCCCGGAGGACGTCGCACTGTTTGCAGTGCCCCGTTTCCCCCGGACGCTCTCCCAGTATCTCAACGCCCTGGTCGGCGCGGGGTTTGTGTTGAAGGCGATCGAGGAGCCGCGCCCATCCGAGGCGTTGTGCCAGCAGTATCCGTGGCTGCAGAGGTGGCGGCATCACGCGACGTTGTTCCTGTACGTCCGGGCCGCGAAACCATCAGTGGATTGATGGTGCAGCAGGAAACTGGCTGCGCTAGCTCTGAGCGCTCACTCCCGCCATCATCAGGCCGAGCTGTTCGGCAGTCGCCTCGTTCCGCTGTACGATACCCATGATCTGGCCCTCGTACATCACGGCGATGCGGTCGGACAGATTCTGTATCTCATCCAGGTCTTCCGAGATGAGGAGCGTGGCCGTGCCCTTGGTGCGTTGCTCGATCAGGAGCCTATGGATGTATTCGGTCGCGCTGATGTCCACGCCACGCGTGGGCTGGGCGCCTACCAGGACGCTGGGCCGGCTTGACAACTCGCGGGCCAGGATCATCTTCTGAATGTTGCCGCCCGACAGGCTCTTTAACACAGTGTCGCGTGAGGGCGTTCTGATGTCAAAGTCTCTGATCAACTGGTCGCTGCGCTCGGCGATCTTGGCGAAATTCATGAATATGCCATTGGCATATGGCTTGCTGGCGTGATCTCGCAAGATCAGGTTCTCCGCCACGGAGGAATCTCGAATGGTCCCATCGCGCATGCGTTCCTCCGGGATGTAGGACAAACCATGTTTGAGAAGCTGCCTGGGTGGCCAACCTGTCACATCCACGCCATCAATCGCGATCTGGCCCTGCGTGAGCGGGCGCAGTCCGGCGATGACCTCGGCCAGTTCGCGCTGGCCGTTGCCCGAGACCCCCGCGATCCCCAGGATTTCCCCGGCTCTCACGGTGAGGCTCACGTCGCGCAGCGCCAGCACGCCCCGGTCGCCCTCGGCCCACACACCCTTCAACGACAGGCGCACGTCGCCCAGTTCAACCGGCGGGCGCTCGACGCGCAGCAGAACCTCGCGCCCCACCATCAGCCGCGCCAGCTCGTCGCGCGTCGTTTCCGATGTCGGCAGCGTCTTGACCACCCGCCCGTCGCGCAGCACCGTTACCCGGTCACTGATCGATAGCACCTCGTGAAGCTTGTGGCTGATAAAAATGAGCGCGTGGCCATCCTGCGCCATGCGGCGTAGCGTGCCAACCAGCTCGTTCACCTCCTGCGGGGTCAACACCGCCGTGGGTTCATCCAGGATCAGCAGGTCCGCCCCGCGGTACAGCGCCTTCAGAATCTCGACCCGTTGTTGCTCACCCACCGCTAACTGCCATACCATCGCCGTGGGATCGACCTGTAGGCCGTACGTACTGCTCAGTTCACGGATGCGCTCCGCGATCACGTCCAGGTCCAGCAAGAATCCACGCGATGACGGCAGCCCCAAGGCCACGTTCTCGGCTACCGACAGTGTGTCCACCAGCATAAAGTGCTGGTGGATCATACCCACCCCCGCGTGGATGGCGCCGGCTGGTGAGGATATGTGTGCCACCTGGCCGTTGATGAGGATACGGCCACCGTCGGGCCGGTACAGCCCGTACAGGATATTCATCAGCGTCGTCTTGCCGGCGCCGTTCTCGCCCAGCAGCGCGTGGATCTCGCCAGCGTGCACGTCGAAATCAATCCTGTCGTTGGCCAGCACGCCGGGAAACTGCTTGACGATGCCGTGCATCTCCAGGTGCTCAATACGTCGCTTTGTGGAGGTGGGTCTCTGATCGGCCATGGATGATCCTGCTCCAGAATAACCCTTGCGAAGGTTTCAAGACAGATTCCGGGCCACGAGGGCCTCCGTTTGCCAAGAACTGGTCAATTTCGAACCACCTTCTAACCTTCGCAAGGTTGGGTTGTTAGCAGGCAGCAGGTGGCGGCTATTGGCTCCCTGCTGCCTGCTTTCTGCTATCGGCTGTCAGCTATTCGAGCACGGTGATGGTCCCGTCGACGATCCCCTGGATCGTCTCGTCGGCCAGCGCCTTGACGTCGTCGGGCACGGCGAAGCCTGGGTTGTACTGGACGACGAGCCCGCCGTTGGCCAGGTCGAGGGCAAAGGCCTGGCCGCCACGGGTGCCACCCCGGATCAGTTCGACGATCTGATCGAGGACGACGGTCCAGTCGTACACCTGGGAGGCGACCACGACGTCAGGTGCCAGCGAGGTCTGGTCAGCCTGCGTGCCGAACCACAGGACGTCGTTCTCCTCGGCGACGCCGACGGCACCCACGACCATCTGGGCCGAGCCTGTCAGTGCGTCGGCTCCGGCGTCGATGTGGGTCTGGGCCGCTTCGGAGGCCAGCGCCACGTCGCTGAAGGAGCCGGTCCAGTTGACGTTCACCTGGGCAGTGGGTTGGGTCGCCAGCACGCCGGCCTTGAACCCGTCCACGTACAGCTTGGCGTCGCCGGTCTCAATCGGGCCGATGACGCCGAGCACGCCGCTCTGGGACAGGCTGGCGGCGATGACGCCGAGGACGTAGCCGCCCTCCTCGGAGCGGGCCTCGTAGGCGAACACGTTGTCGATCCCCTGGTCGGTGAAGGTGTCGACCGTGGTGCCCCAGGCGAAGCTGGTGTCGGGGAAGTCGGGGGCAATCTCGACCAGCGAGCTGCCGTACTGGGAGCCGTGGGCGATGACCAGGTCGTAGCCCTGGGTGGCATAGTCGCGGATGGCGGCGGCGGCGTCGTCGACGACGAACATGCCGTCGGAGTAGGCGAACTCAAAGTTGTCGGCGCCCATCTCCTCCTGGATGGCGACGAGTGCGTCGTACATGCTCTGGCTGAACGCCAGGTCGTTG
>DATKTN010000038.1:0-22364 GCA_035531135.1 Anaerolineae bacterium | reverse complement strand
CCGGAGGCCGTGTTCCACACGCTGCGGGCGGCCATCCCTGACTTGAGCGACACTGGCCTGCAGGCAGCCCTGATCCAACCCCTGGCCGTGATACGCACGCTGCATCTCGATGGTGTGGATATCTTTCTGGACCAGATCGGTGCCGATGAAACCCTCCGGCGCAGCGTGTCGGCGGCCGCCGACGTCGAGCTGGTGCGCCGCTACATCTACACGCTGGGCCTCCACAACAACGCCGTCCACCAGGCACTGTTCTATCCCAAGATGCGCCGGCACATCCTGATGGGCGGCCTGAACGCGCTGGCGGATGCCCAAAGCCCGCAGGATTTTATCGCCACCTACACGCCCGTGCCCATCCGCATGGTCCGCGAGGCTGGCTACCGGCTGAGCGAGTGGACGCTGCCCGAGTGAGCTCGACTCTTGAACAAAAGACTTCGGAAGTCTTCGGTCGAGGCGATTGCAGGCAGAATCAGCCTGAAGCTGCCTCAAGAGCCGCTGGCTGGACAGAGCGCCTTAAAGACTTCCGAAGTCTGGTGCGTCCTTAACGAGCTATGGCGAACATAGTCACAAAGGTCTGGCGGGGCATCATCGACTTTGGCCTCTTTATCCGCTTCTCCGCCCTGGGCGGAACAGTCATCCTGCCATTGCTGGGTGCAGCTACGGCGTCGCGTCAGCTCGCGGGTTCCCAGGTGTCGGGGCTCATCGGCGTGGCCGTCGCCTTCCACATCTTTGCCTACGTGTTGAACGACGTCGTCGACCTGCCCATAGACCGAACAGAGCCACGGCGAGCGGTGTTCCCCTTGGTGCGAGGCACGGTACGGCCCTGGCAGGCGCTGGCCTTCGCCCTGCTCCAGGTGCCACTGGCGCTGGCGCTCACGGCCTGGCTGGGGGACGGGGGCACCGCCTGCGCCGCGCTGGGCGCGGGCTTTGCGCTGATGGCGGTCTACGACCTGTGGGGCAAGCGCGCCCCCTTCCCACCCTTGACCGACAGTGTCCAGGGGCTGGCATGGGGGGCGCTGGCCCTGTACGGTGCAGTTGTGGTGGCCGGTCGCCCGACGAGCCTGACCTTTGTCGTGGTCGCGTTCGTAGTCGTGTTCATCGTCATGGCGAACGGCGTCCACGGCAGCCTGCGCGACCTGGCCAACGACCTGAGGTGCGGTGTACGCTCGACCGCCATCATGATGGGCGTCCAGCCACAGGAGACGGCGGGGCTCGCCATCCCGCGCCGGCTCACGCACTATGCGCTCACGCTGCAACTGATCCTCGTCGGCATCACGCTGTGGCCGCTGGCCCGAAACGACTTTGGCTACAGACCGCTGGCCTGGGGCATCACGCTGGCCGCCGTCCTGGGCCTGGCTGTGTTATCGCTGCGCCTGTTGTGGACGGCCGCCAGCTCGGTCGACGATCGCCAGAGCATGATCGCCGCAGGCATGTTGCATCTGCTCGTATCGCTGGGCTCGCTGGTGGCGCTGTTTGCCCCCTACGTGGACCGCCGGGTGCTGGCCGTCCTGCTGGGGGTGTACCTCGCGCCGTTGTTGACGCATAGCTGGCTATACGACGCGTTGCGATGGGCCTGGCGACTCAGGCGTGCGGGGGCGCTGCGGCGGTTCCTGGACGACCTGGCGCTCGGTCTCCAGTTGCTGATCGCCACGGCCCGGAACAGACGGCGCTATCCGCTCGCGACACAGGCGTTTCGGAGCGCCTTCACGCGCGTGTCGTCCAGCGTGCGTCTCGGGGACCTCAAGCCGTTTCTGGTCGTTACCCGTGCCCAGATCGATCGATTTCTGGCGCACGGGTGGGACTATACCGAACGGCGGCTGCAGTTGCTACGGCAGGCCAGCGACTTTCCCATCTCGGGCGACGGTGCGGAGATGCTCGTGGACCTGCGCCAGCGCATGGAACAGACCCGGCAGGGACCGTTCGAACAAGTGTCAAACGCCATCTACCGCGATCCGTTGTACCCGGTCTTCCAACACGTGGGGCAGGCGTTCCGCAACCAGGTCACAGGCCGCCAGCCGTTCGTGTGCGCAGTTCTCTCAGACGTGGACCCGCCGCCGCGCCGCGTGTGCGACGTGGGGTGCGGCGCTGGGATCCTGCTCGGTGACGTGCTGGAGGGATATGCACAGGCCAGGGGGTTCGGCGTGGACGTCAGCCACCGGATGCTGGACCACGCCAACCGCGTCCTGAAAGCCTGGCGACTGGACGGCCGTGCGACGCTGACGAACAGCGACCTCCGGCGGCTGCCGTTCGCCAGCGGCACGTTCGACTTTGTGATGGCGATGGAGGTGTTGGAACACGTACCCGATCCGTCCTCCGGGATGGGCGAACTGGCGCGTGTCCTGGCGCCCGGCGGATACCTGGTGACCTCCATCCCGGTCCGGGACCCGGCCCCCACCCATCTCCACGTGTTCGATTCGGTGGAGGAGGTGCTGGGCATGCACCGCTCGGCCGGGCTGACCGTCGAACGGCACCAGGTCATCGAGGTGGCTCCTGAGGTGCCCAACGTGATGGTCGCGGCGCGAAGGGGAAGCGGATGTCCGGCCTAGTGCAGATCACCCGACCCCACAACTGCCTCGGGGCCGCGCTGGCCAGCCTGTTGGGCGCGTATCTGACCGGCGGCACCGCGCACCTGCTCTCGCCATCCGTGATGCGGGCCGCCATCGTGGTGGGGCTGGTCGTCGCCGCGTGCAACGTGGTGAACGACTGCCGGGACGTGACCGCCGACCGCGTGGACAAGCCCCACCGGCCCATCCCATCGGGGCGGGTCCCGCGCCGGGCTGCGGGAGGCCTGGCGTTGATGTTGGCGCTGACCGCGCTCGGGGTGGCGTGGACGCTGGGGCCGTGGCCGACAGTAATCGCGCTGGCCACGACGATCCTGGGAGTCGGCTACTCGTACTGCCTGAAGAGCACCGTGCTGCTGGGCAACGGGATCGTCGGGCTCCTTTCCGCGAGCACGGTGATTTACGGTGGCCTGGCGGCAGGAGATCCGACGCCGGCCACCGGCGTGGCCAGCCTGCTGGTGTTTCTGTTCGTCTTCACCCGTGAGATTTTGAAGACAATCGCCGATCGGAGAGGGGACGTCCTGGCCGGTGTACGCACCGTGACCACGCGGTTCGGAACGCCGGCCTCGCTGCGTCTCTTTCAGATCCTGGCCATTGTGTTCGTCGTGGCAGCGCTGGCGCCCTGGTTCCTGCACCTGGCCGAGGACAGGTACCTGGTTGCCATGGTCGCTGGGTCCGTCCTGCCAACCGTGGTGGTTGCCATCCTGTTGGGGCTCAGACTCACAGAGGACACCATCCACCTATCGCTGCGAGTGACCAAGTTCCTGTGGTTCTCCAGCCTGTTTGCTATGGTGATGTTAAAATGACACACAACCGTAAACCTGCAGTCATCGTCATTGGTGCTGGCCTGGCCGGCCTGGCTGCCGCGCGGCACCTGGCGCGGGCCGACGTCCAGGTGACCGTCCTGGAAAAGAAACCGCGTGTGGGCGGGCGGGTCTACACGGACGTCGTCAACGGCTTCGAGATCGACGCCGGCGCCCAGTTCATCGCCAACTTTTGCACGCACACGCTGCGCCTGGTCCGCGAGCTGGGCCTGCACGACGACCTGGTCAGCGTCCCGGGCGCCGGGGCGATCGTGCGCGCCGGCCGCCTGTATGGGGCATGGCCTGACCTGCGCCTGGTGTTCACCGGCCTGATCTCTACCCGCAGCAAGCTCACGCTGCTCAAGGCGCTGGGCCCGCTGCTCCGCCACTGGGGCGAGCTGGACGTCCACGCATTCCACCGCGCCCACGAACTGGACACGTGCTCAATCGCGAGTTACGCCCGGCAGGAGTTGAACGAGGAATTGCTGGAATACGTCATCCAGCCCCCGCTGACGGGTATTTTCTACCTGGCACCCGAGCAGGCCTCGCAGGCCCTGCTCTTCTTGCTGCTGAAGGCCAGCCTGGGCGTCAAGTTGTATACGCTGCGCCACGGGCTAGGCCAGTTACCAGAAGCGATGGCGGCCGACCTGCGGGTGTACCGGAATGCTGAGGCGGTCGCCATCAGGTCGGATCAGGCAGGCAGGTGTACCGTCCTGGCACACATCGACGGCAGGGAGAGCCAGTTCAGCGCCGACGGCGTAGTGTGCGCGGTTCCCGCTGCGCAAGTAGCGGGACTGCTCCCTGACCTGAACGCACAGCAGCAGTCGTTTTTCGAAGCCATCAGCTACTCAGCGAACATCACCGCCGCGATCGGCGTGGAGCGCCGTCTGCCATCGGATTTCTACGGCCTGCTCCTCCCGCGCCGCGAGACGAAATGCCTGGCTACAGCGGCTGTCCAGTCGGCCAAGAACCCCACCCAGGTCCCACCTGGTCGCGACCTGGTCACGCTGTACTCGTCGGACCCGTCCAGCCGGGAACTGTGGGACAGGGACGACGGCGCCATCCAGGAAATACTCCGATCCGACCTGCGCCAGGCCGGCCCAGCCTACGACCTGGGCGAGGAATTGTTCTGCCGGGTGTATCGCTGGTACCACGCGATACCTGACTTTGACGTGGGTCACTTTGAGCGGCTCAAGCGCTTCGCGGACGGCGAGATCGAGACAGGGCACGTGGTATTTGCCGGGGACTACCTGGGTGGCCCCTTCGTCGAAGGCGCGATCACGAGCGGGTTGGACGCAGCACACAGGCTGCTGCAGCTCTTGCAGATATAGTTGCGGTATCAGACGCTACAGATCCCCATCCTCAAAGAGATCTCGCAACGCCTCTTCCCAGACGTCGCCGAGAGGCTCAAAGGGTCTCTCTTCGAAATCCTCGTTCACCTGCTCCATATAATCTCTCACCCTGAGCTTGGGCATCGTGCTTGCCAGGTGGTCGATCTTGGCGTCCCAATCTGCGATCAGCTCCTCACTACGTCTTTCCAGGTCGGACAGGTCCAGGTCCAGGCCGAACATGTGGCCGAGTCTCCGCATCAGGTCGTACCAGGCCTTGAAATCCTCCTCTATCGCGATCTGTTGGACAGCAATTGAGCGCGTCGAGAAGACGTAGGACGGAACAAATGCATAGAACGTGAAGAACTCGATATCCCTCGGTTCCGCCTTGTGGGCCAGATACGTGCTGATGGTGGCCCCGCCCTCATAGTTGGAAAACTTGATGGCATACCGGGAGAGCTCCTCTTTCATACCCGGCAGACTATACACGCACGAGACGTCTCGATCCCTGCCATATGGCACCGGGCCGTACACACCTGCAACTGCGGCTATCCGTTCGACGCCCAGTTCCTCGACTGCATCAAAGAACGCTTTCGCATACTGGTCCTCGTTCTGATGAGGCTCCTCCCCGAGGAAAATCAGCAGACCCTTATCAGCCGAGTAAAAGAACTCGTTTCTTCTCTCCTGCAATGCCTCCCGGTAGCCTTCGTTCAGCTTCACCACCGGTCTCATGAGATGGTGCGTGCCAGGGATCTGGAACAGATAGAATCCGTCCGGCCTGATTCTCCCGATCCGCGTCGCCTGCGTCTGTTCTACGAGGTACTGGGGGAGACCGGAGGAGATACCCCCGGCATCCGCCCATTGACGCCAGCCTGCGATCATGGCCTTTACCAAAGCAGGTTTTTCCCACAGTTCAATCAGCTCGTTCACGGCATACCCCCATCGTCCCTCTCATATACGCACAGTTCCACTCAGCCCAACATCTCCTCCAATACTGGCCGCAACTCGGACGGCACCGTGACCACCAGCTCGCCATCGACCGTCGCCTCGACCAGCAACCCGCGCTCCCGCAAGCGCCCCATCGTCGTCTCCGGCACGTGGTACTGCCAGTACGGCGATTCCTCCGTGTCGTTCCCGTACCCGGCGTCGAAATCCTGCCACGGCATGTGGCCGCCGCGCGCCAGCACCTGGCCCAGCGCCGCCCGTCCATCGTCGTCCAGATCGGCGACGATCCGCTCCAGGTTGTCCGGATCGCCGAGTCCGGCGACGATCCGCTCGTGCAACTCGGCCTTGCGCAACGCCGACCACCCGCCCCACGGCAGGACGACGCGGGCCATCCCGGTGAGCACGTCCTTGGTGTAGATCGACAGCGCCTCGGAGAGCGCCGGCTCGGCTGTGGAGAGCCTGGCCTGCAGCCGGGCGCGCGCGGCATCACGGCGCTTGCGCTCCCGTTCCCAGAAAGATTCATAGCCCGATTGGAGCACGGTGATCGTGGCGAGACGTTCCAGCAGGTTCTCCGCCGGGCCATAGCCGGGGTAGACGTCCAGCGCGACCTGCAAGGCGCGGCGGGCTGCCTCGACCTCCTCCCGCTCGATCAAAACGCGCGCCCGGGTGTAGGAGAGGAACGCCATCTCCTGCGGATGGAAACGCGTCGCGTCCTTCAGAGGCTCCAACATCACCTCCGCCGCTTCGACGTCACCCTCGTCCAGGAGATATACCGCCAGGTTGCAGCGCGGGAAGACGTAGCCCGGGTCCAGCTCCACCGCCGCCTGGTACATCTCCCGGGCCTGCGCGTGTTCCCCGCGATGGGAGTAGATCGCGCCCAGGTTGTTGTACGCCTCCCTGGCCCGAGGCTCCAGCTCCAACACGCGCCGGAACAACTGCTCGGCCCGTTCATGGTCATCCTGCTGAAAGACCCCCAGGGCCTCGTCCAACAGGCGTGACACCTCCGGGGTGTACTGCGTCTGTGGCT
This sequence comes from Anaerolineae bacterium, assembly GCA_035531135.1. GTDB lineage: Bacteria > Chloroflexota > Anaerolineae > B4-G1 > B4-G1 > DATKTN01. The sequence goes on along the minus strand of DATKTN010000038.1, from coordinate 15,703 downwards.
GGCCGGATATTCGGACCTGGCGGATTTGCACCTCGCGCCATTGCCCCTGGTTCCACACGCGCACCACGGCATCCTCCGCGATCTCGCCAGCCTCCAGCAGGCTGGCCAGCGCCCGAGTGCGCACCGCGTCCTCACCGGCCTGGCTCAACGCAAAGCGGCGCAGCGCGGCGTGGGCGGCGGGCGTCGCGACGGTCGCCAGGACGGCGACGCCCCCTTCAGCCTGCTGCTCCTCCCAGATCATCTTTTCCGCCACGCGGACGATCTGGGGGAACCGGGCGACGAAGCGCGCCACCTGGTTACGGAATCTCTCGGGCGGCATCTCATCCTGGCGACCGGCCAGTTCGACGAACTCGTCCATCCGAAACCCGGGCAGGAGGTCGGTGATGTGGAAATAGGGGAATCGCCCGGCCCAACCCGGCCCCGGCCGCCCGGCCTCCAGCGCCGCCAGGAACTCACCCGCCCGGGGCACGTCATCCTGTAGCGCCCGCAACCGCGGTCGGGCGCGGCGGCGGCCGGTGTTGGCCTCGGCGACGGCCAGGAACAACTGCGCGTTCCTGGCCAGGCCCGGCGACAGATCCCGCGCCCCATCCGGCCGGTCCAGCGGCCGCAACAGTTGGAACACGCGCTCGTCCTCACCCAGGACGGCAGCCGCTTCGGCGATCTTGAACCGGTCGCTGCCATCCTGTGGCATGATTCGCTCTAACTGCAACCACAACGCCCGCGCCTCCGGTTCCTGTCCCGTCCAGGCCAGGAAGCGGATGGCGTTGCTCAGCGCCTGGATGTTTTGTGGGGTGCGCGACAGGACCTGGCGTGCGGCAGCGATCGCCTCCTCCGGCTGGCCGTCGAAGAACAGGGCCAGGGAGAGGTTGTTGTGCGGTGGAGGCCAGTCGTCCAGCAGTCTGATGGCCCGCCGGTTGGCAGCAATGCTGGCCGGGTAGTCGCCCCTCCTCAGCACGCGCTGGCCGTCCTCCAGGTAGAAGAGGCCCTTCTCGACCTGGGACACCGGAATGTCCAGACTGTGCGCTGCATCGGCCAGGTCCTGCTCCAGCGAAGCGACCGTCTCGCGCATTTCGTCGACGAACGGGACACCGGCCGGCTGCTTGAGCGCCCGGCGGAAGGCGCGCAGCGCGTAGACGTGGAGACCGAGCTCCAGGTAGAGCGAGGCCAGCGGGAGCCAGTAGCTTGGATCCCGGCTCAACTTTATCGCCCGTTCGTATCCCTCCAACGCCCCCCAGGCATCGCCAGCCCTGGCGCGCGCGTGACCGAGGTAATAGTGCAGGTCGGCCACGCGCGGGTAGGACGGCAGCAGCCGCTCCAGGAGGTCGATCGCCTCCCAGGCGCGACCCTGCGCGGCCAGGCCTTCGGCCCGGTCGAGTGCCTCTTGCAGCTCGACCGACGGCTGGCGCGGTCCCTGGGTCGGCGGCGCCGCTCGCCGCCGGCTGCGTTTACGTTTGGTCAAGGGTTACCTCCAAACATCTGGATGTAACACCATTGTATCCGGTTGGGGACGGGTGTCAACCCACAGCGGGCGGCGGTGGTCGGCAGGGGGCATTCCAACCCGGTTACTCACAGATCGTACGTGCCCCCACGCTCCTTCAGCCAGTGCTGGCGGTCGGCGTAGTCGGGGATGATACGCTCCAGGCGCTCCCAGAAGGCATCGCTGTGGCTGCGCTCGATCAGATGGACCAGCTCGTGGGCCACCAGGTATTCGATCATGCGATGCGGCAGCATCGCCACCCGCCAGTGGAAGTACAGGTGGCCGCGCCGGTTGGACGAACCCCAGCGGTAACCCAGGTCCTGGACGTGGACCTGGCGGGGCGCGGCGCCGACCCGGTTCACCAGCGCGGCGACGTGCCGGTCCAGCACCGGGCGCAGGTGAAGGGTGTACCAGCGGATAAAGTGCTCCCTGGCCTGGGGGACGGCGTCCCGCCGCAGCTCGAAGCGGCCGCGGTAGAGCCTCAGCGGCGGCTGGCGATCCGCACCATCCACCACCTTGAGGCGGTACCTGCGCCCCAGGTAGGGGAAACCCTCGCCAGAGACGTACTCCCTCGGCGACCCGGGCCGCTTCTGGGCCTCCTTCTCCGCCAGCCTGGTATAGATCCACACCAGGTTTTCTTCCACGAACCGCTCAAGCGTCTCGCGCGGGACGTCCGGCGGCGTCGCCAGCACCAGGCTGCCATCGCGGTCCACGACGACCTCCAGCGTGCGTCGCCGCGGGCTTGCGCGCACCTCGAGCGTCAAATCGTCAACGATCAGGGTTTTCATCACTCAACACGCAGTGACGCAACACGCATCACGCCTCACGCCTCACGCCTCCTGTTCCACCAACAGCGTGTGATTCGCCCGCGCCGTCTGCACGATCTGGTCGGCCAGGAGTTCCTGCTCGTCGAAGGGGGCCAGGTCGTGCACGTCGAGGTACTGGACGATGCGCCCGCGCAGTTGCTCCTGGGCGACCACGTTGCGCCAAAAGTCCACGCGGCTGATCTCCCCGCGGATCTGGTCCACCATCTCGACCGTGACCGCCGCCAACCGCGCTCGCTCCTCGCCGGTCGGCCGTCCCCGGGGGGAGGCCTCGACGAGCAATCGCAGGAAGGGCTGCATCGCCCGGTCCTCGCGGCTCACGTCGGCGTGGGCGGCGCGGTACTCGCGGATGAAGGCGCGCAGCGCCCTGACCTGGGCCTCCCAGTTCTCGGCAAAGGTCTGGAGGATCTCCTCCAGCCGCTGGCTGAGCTTCTGGTAATAGACCGGGTCCTCCTGGAAATGGCGGCGGATGTGGTGCCGGGCGGCGAACTCCATCTCGGCGGCCTGCGCGCGCGGGGACCGAATCCGCCCCACGTGTTCTTCAAAGTCGGCAGCCAGGATGTCGATGGGTGGGACCTTGGTGTCGATCCCCTGGGCGACGACGTACTCGTCGATCAGCCTGCGCACCTTGGCCTCCGCGCCGGCGATGTTGAGATGCTGGTCGCGGTAGCGCTTGAACGCCCGGGCGCGGATCAGGCCCAGGTGCCGCGCGTCGGGGACGTAGGGCAGCGCTTCGGGCCGGGGCAGGACGGTGTTGAGCGTCTGCAGGAACTCGCGCAGGTGGATGACGAACAGCGCCCGCAGCCGCGCGTCGTAGAGCAGGTCCACGCAGGCCGCGGTATCCTGCAGGTCGCAGCCGCGCGCGGTAAAGAGCGAGACGGCACGCTGGTGACGGTCGGCCAGCAGCGGGAGTTCATCGCGGATGGAGCGCAACGCTCCCTCGACGTCGCCCTCGGCGTAGAGATCCAGCGCTGCTTTCAGGTGGTGCGCCAGCCCGTAATAGTCCACCACCAGGCCGCAGGCCTTGGTGCCGTACGTGCGGTTGACGCGGGCGATGGCCTGCAGCAGCTCGTAGCCGCGCGCCGGACGATCCAGGTACATCACCTGCTCGACGGGCGCGTCGAACCCGGTGAGCAGCATGCTCTTGACGATGAGCATGGCGGTGGTGCCTTCGTCCTTTTCGGGATCGAAGGCCTTCTTAAAGTCCTCGACGGCGGCGTCCTGCAACCCCTGGCGCGTCCATGGCCTCCAGGAGGGCGGGTCGTTGTGATAGGGGGAGATGACGGTCGCGAACTTTAGCCGGCGGACGCGGTCCAGGCAGGGCAGTGCCCCTCGCAGGGGCGACGCGCGCCGGGCCTGCTCATCGGCGGCGGCCAGGGCCTCCAGTTCAGCCACGAGCTCGCGCTGTGCCTCGACGAACGCCCTCTGGTAGCGGACCGCCGCCAGGCGGCTGACGGCGACGACCTGGGCCTTGTAGCCATCGGGCAGGACGGTGGTGACATAGTGGCGCAGCATGTCGCGGGCCTTGGCGGCGATGAGTTTCTCCGCCTCCAGCACGTCGCCGGTGGTGGCGTACCTGGCCTTGATGGCCTCCAGCTCCTGCGGCGTGCGCTCGCGAAACATGTCCTCGAACAGGCCGTCCAGCGTCTCGCCGTCGGCAACCTCGCCCGGTGTCGTGCGGCCTTCGTAGAGGATGCGCACCGTGGCGCCGTCCTGCTGCGATTGGCGGATGGTATAGACGTCGATGAAGGGGCCGAAAATCTCGTGGGTGGGCCGTTTGTGCGCCTCGATGATGGGCGTGCCGGTGAAGCCGATCTTGGCACAGTTGGGCAGCGCCGCCATCAGGTTGGCGTGGAGGGTGCTGGTGTGAGAGCGGTGGGCCTCGTCGATGAGAAGCAAGATTTCCTCGGACGCGTTGAAAACGGGGAAAGATACCGCCCCCTGCTCAAAGCGGGGCCGTTGACCAATCGCGGACTGGTCAGACGCCTTCTGGATCATGCCAAAGACCAGCCCGGCGCCGGGCTGGCGGAGCAACCTTTGAAACTCGGCCACGCTCCGGGCCACCTGCAGTGGCTCGCCGGTGAGCGTGGCGGTATCCCTCAGTTGCTTCTCCAGCTTGACGCGGTCGGTGACGGCGACGACCTTGAAGCGGCGCAGTTCGGGCAGCGTGCGCATCTTGCGCACCAGAAAGACCATCGTCAGGCTCTTGCCCGAGCCCTGCGTGTGCCAAATGATGCCACCGCGCTGGTCGGCTTCCCCAGGCCCTTCGACGGAGTCCACCCCGAGCAGAGTCGAGGGGCTCAGGGCAAGCTTTTGCCGGGTCTGGCCGTGGGTAAGGCGCTCGATCGCCTTGTGGACAGCGCGGAACTGCTGGTAGCGCGGCACGATCTTGACCGTCCGCCCGCCCACCTCGGTGAACAACGTAAAGTTGCGGACGATGTCGAGCAGGTGGGTTGGGCGCAGCATCCCCGCGACGAGCATCTGCTGGCCGGCGAGGCACTCGTCGCCTGGAACGCCCAGCTCTTCGGCCACCTGGGCCGTGGGCACCGGGTGGGTGTCCTTCCACTCCAGGTAGTGCTCGTAGGAGGCGCCCACGGTGCCCACCCGCGCCGTCTCGAAGCAGGTGGCGACCATCAACTGGGCATAGTGGAACAGCCGCTCGGCCCCCTCTGGCTCGGCGACCTCCTCACGCTGGTTGGAGTAGCGCAGGAGCTGGGTGATGGCCTGGGTCAGCGGGTCCTCCAGGTCCGGGCGCTTGGCCTCGACGACGACCAGGGGGATGCCGTTGACGAACAGGACCAGGTCGGGCACGACGTAGTCGCGCCCGGCGGTGGCCCAGCGCGGGTCGGCGCGGAACTGGTTGACGGCCAAAAAGTCGTTGCGCTCGGGGTGCTCAAAGTCGACGTAGCGGACAGTGACGTGCCTGCCGTCGGGGCCTTCAACCGGCGTGCCCTTGAGCAAGAGGTCCGTGGCGACCTGGTTGGCCTCGATCAGCCTGGGCTTGCCCGGCCGCTCCAGCCGGCCCACCGCCTGGGCCACGCGAGTCTCGTCCAGCCAGGGCTCGCCGCTTTCGTCCAGGTTGATGCAGGCCAGCGCCTCGCGCAACCGGCCGGTGAGGAGCACCTGGCGGAAGCTCTCCCGCTCGGTGAGGTAGGGCACGTCGACGTCGCCCTCCAGATAGCTCCAGCCCAGTTGCCGGAGTTGCTCGATGAAGGGACGCTCGACCTGCGTGTATTCGTTGGACATGTTCGTCACCTTGCTACATCGCTCTCATTCAGGAACGCCACCAGCCGTAGCGGGTGATCAGATAGTCGCTCCACGGGCGCAGAGGCTCCGGCGACACCTGCTCAATCACGGTCAACAAGCTTTCAGCGGCAATCGACGTGAACCGATCTGCAGGGGCGAGGTGTGCCCAGGCCGAGCCTACGGTTTGGCCATAGCGGGCAAAAGCTGGAGAAGTGAACCGGTCGGTGTATTCGCGGTCTGCCTTGGGAACAACGGTGACCACACTGACGACATCCGCCTCCATCTCACCTTCCCCGTCAAGGCGAGCCTGCTCCATCGCCTGGGCGAGCAGGGTGAGCCGCATGAGCTGGTAGAAAGGCTCGACGAAGAAGGCGCGATAGTCCAGCAGCTCGGGTCGCCGCGTTTTCCAGCGGTTGAAGGCTTCCCGGTAGACGCGAAGCTGAGTCGGGTTGGGATTGGGTTCCTTGGAGGAGTAATACTCGGTATACTTCCACTCCCCCAGCGCCATTTGGATGCGGCCATCATAGCGCCGGAAGCGGAAGGCAAAATCGGCGCTCGTGGCATTCGCGCCGCGTCGGCGATTACCGACTTCGCCCAAATAGTTCTGCGTCCCGATCCATTCAAAAGCCAGAAATGGCCTGGTGCCGTCCGGGAGTGGCTCGTCTGCTTCAAAGGGTAGCACCTCGGCCAGGTCAGGCAAAAACGGGCGAAAGACCTGGGCCAGAACATCGGGGCGACGTGTGAGCGGCCACAGGCAGTTGACGCAGGCACTTTGCGAACAGCACACGTGATTGCTCGGAAGCCCTCGCCCATTTCCATAGCGGTCGGGGAAGCCATCGTGCCAGCAGATACGGCGCGCGCGGAAGTACGCGATGGCGTCTTCCCTGAAAGAAGCATGCAGGTTCTCAGCCGAGTGCCCATCGGCCAGACAGAAACTGCGGGGGATCTTTCTGTAGGTGCCAGGCTTGCAGGCCTCCGGCGAGAACAGGTTCGGTTTTAGAGTCTCGTAGCGTTTCTTTTCGGCGTCGCGGAAAGTCATAGTCTCTCTACCTCCCTGCCAGTCTTTCCGGCGATCGGTTTTTGCTCCGCATCCAAAACCAACCCAGCGCGCACCCCAGGACGTAGTGGGGGAAATCCCACCAGGCGAACGTGGTGCCAAGCAGCGCCCGCCCCAAAAAAGTCGAGCGAATCTGTTCCAAGAGCCCGGGATGCCAGAGCTGTAGCACCTCCAGCGCGCTCGTCGTAGCGAGCACGCCGACTGCTATTTTCATCGCGGATTTCCTGCGAGGCCAGAAGAAGAACAGGACCAGGCACCAGAAGACCTCGTACAGCACGCCGGCCGCATAGTTGTTGAACCATCCCCGCGCAGGGCCGGCATACAGCTTGGACAGGAATCCCAGCGGCGTGACGACGAGCAAGGAAAGGAGAATCCTCCCTCGAACCCGGTTCTCGCTGTGTCGGGCAAGCTGTTTTTCAATCATGTCACGCTACGTAGCCCTGCCCCGTACTCACCCCGTGAGCAGGCCGTCCATCAGCCCGCGCCTGGCCTGGCGCAGATCGTGTATTTCTCCATCCGCGGTCATCCCCCCACCCGCACCCGCCCGGTGAGCAGGTCGTCCATCAGCCCGCGCTTGACCTGGCGCAGCTTGGCCAGCTCCACCTCCTCGGCACGGATGCGGGCGTCATGGGCGTCGAGGACGGCAGCAATGGCATACTGCTCGCTGGAATCTGGCAGTGGGATGATGTGATCCAGAATATCCGGTTTCAAGATGCGTGGGACTGTAGAACCGTGAGTAAATGCCTCCCAAAAGCCATTCTGCTTCAACCGGAAGAGATGCCAGTACAGGAAGCGCCTGCGCAGTCTGTCAACATCTGGACGCAATGCGATCAGACGCCGAGTCAACAAATAGGTCTGATCTGATGGGATTAGAGCCACCTCACCCACGGGGGCCTCGGTTGTGAAAATGACATCGTCTGGCAATGGAAAACCTCGGGTTAACCACCGCTTGTACACTTCTGAGGTTACATACTTCGTAAATTAGGAAATTTTTCCGCATGCCGAGGTGGTGAGGTTGGATAAAAATGCCGATTGAGGTAAACTCCTCGGCAACTATACCGCACCACGGGAGGCATGCTATGGTACGCACTACGCTTGACCGCTTGGCGGTCAAGACACTGGATCAACGATTTCGGTACGAACTTGAGGCCGGATTTGAGCTGGCTCCTCGGGTCTCACAAGGCATTCTCGAACTGGCCAAGGATGTCTTCAGCCTTGGGGCTGTTTCTAGTGACCTGTCTGGTCGCCTACGACCCGGACAGATTCGTCAAGTCATTGTCGCAGCTGGTGTGCCTCACGGCCGTCCTCTGGGTCAGATTGATATGGTGGAGGTGACCTGGACGCTCGATGCCGGCGAGGAGGACCTGGAGGTGCTCAGAAAGCACGGCCGTACTGCCTTGCGCCGGGTGCGTATTCTGCGTCTGGTCGACGAGGCCCTGGACCAGCGAGGCGAGCCAACGCAGGAGGATCTGGCGAAGGCGTTGGGAGTGTCTGCACGCACGATCCGTTCGGACATTGCTGCCCTGGAAGCGGAGGGCTACCGGGTGACCACGCGCGGCCATCTGCGGGGAGTGGGCCGCGGACAGAGCCACAAGGTACTCATCGTAGAACTGTACCTCAAACGCTACACCTATACTGAGATTATGCGCCGCACCCGCCACTCCCCTGCTGCCATCAAACGCTACATTCAGACCTTTGGTCGGTTCGTGATGTTGACGCGAAAGGGCCTGAATGTGAGGGAGATCGCTTACGTCGTGGGCATCTCCGAGCGGTTGACCCAGGAGTATCTGGACCTTTACCAACGCTATAACATCCCAGAATATCAGGAACGGCTGGCAGAAATCGTCCAGATGATCAGCGGCGGCGCTCGACGGGAGGTCACAGCGCCAAAAGGGGGGGCATGATGAGCCCCAATCCCTACTACACAGCCACCCAACGCACCTTCCGGCAGGCCATCATCCACCTGCTGGAGAACGAGTACAAGCTGGTGGGCAGCCACAGGGTCATCCAGATGATCGCTGACGACATCGCCGATCTGCACGCAGAGTACTATCGGGATGCCACCTTGGTGCCACCGGGGCACGTCGTCTGGCGAGGGACACTGGATGAAGGACATAAACCACCAGCTGGCCGGCGGGCTGAGGACGAGCCCACCGTCACCGCCGTGTTGTCTCTGATCACCGCCGAGGACATCGCTGAGTTAGCCCAAGGCTGCCCCAAGGGTAAGCACGCCCGCACCTGGGCGCATGAGCGAGACGTCCGCCGTGTGGTCCGCCTGGTGAAAGCAGGCATAGCAAGCTCCACAGGGCGACTTCTGCTCTCCCTGGCTGACCTGTCCCTGCTGATCAACCGCTCCATCGGCACAGTGCAACGATGCATTCTGGACCATTTTGAGCAGACCGGTGAACTACTGCCCATAAAAGGCTACGTCCTCGACCAGGGCAGTAGCCCAACCCATAAAGGTGTCATCCTGCGCCTGTACGAGCAAGGGGTCGCCCCGCCGGATGTCGCTCGCATCACCGACCACAGCCTGGAAGCAGTAGACCGCTACATCAAGGACTATGAACGTGTTAAGGTACTGTTGGGCAAGGGGCTGAGTGTGACTGAAATCAGCCACGCTATTGGACGAGGGCCACGAACTGTGCTACAATACCACGAGATCGCACTTGAGTTCCACCCCAACTTGGCCCCTGTTGACCAGGAGGGAATCTGATGGATGTATGGACAACTCTCCGTTTCGCTCTGGGTTGCCCACGTGTCCACAGCCCCTATATGGCTTCGGCACCTCACCACCGGCAACCGGAAATACTTCCTAAATGTAAAACGAGAGATTAAGTCAAGAGCTCGATGAACAGGTTTGACGAAACAGGTGGATCGGATAGAATCCGCATACAGGCAGGTTTGTGGTCACAGATGGCTACAAACACATAGTTGGGCGGCACATTTCAGGCACAGATATATGTGCCTTATGATTTCCTTTCTGACTTGGAGGAGATAGGATGTTTGGTTTAGATAATCTGGAAATCCTGTTTGTTGTTTGGGCGTTTTTCTTTCAGATCGTCCATATCGTCCATTTTGCACTGCGCAAACGGTTCTTCGAGAGTTACACCATGAAGGTTGGATGGATTGTATACGCGTTAAGCATCCCAGCCGTCGTGATCAGTATCGTTCTGCTGCTCGGTGGGAAATCCTGGTCGTTTTGGCTGGGTGGTTTTCTTTTTCTTGTCTTTGCGGCCTATGGCTATCGGGTTGATTACGTAAAGAAAATTCAATGGCGTAACCCACTGCGTTTGTCAATCATGCTCCCGTATGTGTTCCTATATCTGGGCACGGTCATGTTTTACTGGTGGCCGCTTGCCCTCCTCAGCCGCCCGTTGTGGGTTGTATTCGCGGTACTGTTCGTCATTGGCACCATTCTGAATGTCACCTCTCACTGAGCCGTGTAAGGATCGTGATCAGGCAGCACGAGAAGGATAAACTGGAGGTTGAGAATGCTAGAAATGCTTGGCGTTGCTGCAAATGCTGGGCGAGGATGGACGATTTTGGCGGTTATCCTATTCCTTGTAATGGCTGCATTGGCATTCATACAACGCGCAGTCACTGGGTGGGCGTTTTGCCTTACTCCCAAATGTGAGTACAATCTACAATATCGACTTGGTTCAACCAAGCTTTTCGTAGAAAAGCCATTATGTGGCGGCCTCGCGCTACATAAATCCTTAAACGTTAGGTGGACTTGCTAAATCGGGCGAATGTTGCATAATCACAACCATCGGAGAGACAATAGCAATGAGAAAATTCTTCTTCTCGGTTCTTCTTGTTCTTGGTGGAGCAGCAGTGTTTGTTTTTGGAAGTCCATACTACACTGTTTTCCCGACGAATGGGAATCAGACCTATACCATCGCTCTCACAGCATTCTTCCTAATCATCTCAGTGGCCCTCAAGAAGAGCCGATCCCTCTCACGCTACTGGCCAGCCGCATATTCTCTCTTCATCGCATCGGCCGGATTGCTGTTCCTGAGCACAGGAATCCTGAACCTCCAACGCGACACTATGGAATCTTTGCAGTTCCTGGCCATGGATAAACTCTCGCAGTTCCTGCACGTTGTGCCCGTCATCGTTGGGCTGACTCTACTTGTGAAAGACGAGCTAAAGTCCATCTTCATTGGACAAGGAAGACTGAAACAGGGTCTCACTTTCGGCCTGGTGTCCTTTGCATCCTTTGCAGCGATCGCCCTTGTGATGCAGTCGAATTCGAGTGATTTCTTTTCATCACTTCCCGCCCAAGTCCCCTGGCTGCTGCTCTTCATCTTTGCGAATGCGATCATGGAAGAGCTTTGGTTCAGGGCAATCTTCCTGAAGAAATATGAGACCCTGATTGGAAGAAATGCTGCCATCATTGTCACTGCCCTGGTCTTTGGCGCTTCACATGTCAATGCCACCTATGATTTCCCGGGTGGGGGGGTCGTTTTCGGCCTGGTGGTTTTCGGATTGGGTCTCGTTGGAGCCTACTCGATGTTCAAGGACGACGGATTGATAGGTCCTGTCCTCTTTCATGCTGGCTATGATCTGCTCGTCATCAGTTCAATCCTTAGCTCGCTGTAGCAAATTGCGGCTCGACCTCCAAACCCCTGCCCCCTCCCCCCATCACGTCGTGTGCTGACCCTTCCTGCGCTCTCCCGCCCACCCCCAGGGGTGAGCGCAGCGATAACTTGACAGGCCGCGCCTTTCGGGGGTAAATACGGGTATCTGAAATGAGAACGCACGTGCTGGGCAACGACTCTTGACATCTTTTCAAGGTGATGTTAGAATAACTACACTTCACGTTGCCTTATCATCTGACTTCCCACGAGATCCATTGGCTGGAGGCAGAACGAAAGGAGGTGTGCTATGCAGACGCAAATGAATAGTCTTCAAGTACGCCTGTGGGGGATGAACAGGTAACAGCATAATCTCGAATGACTTCACACAGCCACGAGCGTGCTTGTGCCTCGTGGCTGTTTTTGTTTCTTTGATCGATTCGGCCACGCGGGCGCTCATCTCGTGGCTGTGCCGCTGTTCTTCCCCATCGCGCAGGCATTAGTCATCGAAAGGAGCCTATGAATATCCAAACTCGAAGAACCCATCTGTGTACGCAGTCAAGTACGTCAAGTCAATCTAAAGAGGAGCGTCATGAACCTACAACTGGCAATCGCATCGTCGTGCACTGGCACAGGGTGCCAAGTGCAGTCTCTGGATAGCGATGTCCACATAGACGCAGACTACTCTGAGGCGGTCATAGATTATGGAATCACCATCAGTCCTGGTGACCTTGTCGCAGTGGATTATACCTTCGATCCTCCGCAGGTCGTTTTTCGGTGGGCGCTTACCGGAGTGGAGCGAGTCGAGAACGAGCAGGTCTTTACCGACAGCGCCTGCGGTGGCTCTCAAGCGCTGATTCTGGCAGAGGGGTTGGAAGCGAACATCGCAGTAGGAGACAAAGTATTCATTGCCTACGGAGAAGTGCACGATGTCTCCAGAGGCAAACGTCCGGTCAACCCAGAGCGTCTGCGCGCCGCGTTCTTTCCAAGGATCGAAGCTATGTATCAGCGCCTGGCCGCATGGCGGGATACGGATCCAAAGCAAGTGGTTAAAGAAGGATACGATTGTATTGCTGAACGCTATCTTGAGTGGGCACGGACGAATCGAGCGGAAGAGCGTGCCCGATACACATCGGTGCTACTCGATGAATTGCCTCGTGGTGCCAAGGTGCTGGATCTTGGCTGTGGGGCAGGCGTGCCAACAACGCAGCAGCTTGCCCAACGCTTCGAGGTGACAGGCGTGGACTTTTCCGCCCGTCAACTCGCGCTCGCGCGGCAGAATGTCCCACAAGCTCAGTTCATCCAAGCTGACATAACGCAACTCAACCTCCCGCCTGGGAGCTTTGACGGAGTGGCAGCGTTCTATTCTCTAATCCACGTGCCGCGCGAAGAACAACCCAATCTCTTGCAAGATATCGCCTCATGGCTGCACCCTGGCGGGTTGTTCGTGGCAACAATGGGAGTGCACTCGGTCAAAGCGGATTTTGCCGAGGACTATCTGGGTACACCTATGTACTGGAGTGGCTTCGACAGTGAAACCAACGAGCGTCTAGTGGAAGAAGCGGGCTTGCGTATCATCAGTACCCGAGAAGAAACGGCCACCGAGTTCGACAAATCAGTCACTTTCCTTTGGATAATCGCACAAAGGCGGACTTTGTAGAACGGCGGGGAAGATGGTATGGCGACTTCTGTTCACTTTGCCGCCACCTCAGTTACGATGGGCAGGGTCGGTTCGCCAGTCATCACATGCTCACGCCACCAGCACCAGCCTCGGCCACGTCAGGAGGATGCAGTGTGAGGGCTTGTGCGGGCTGGCATTCCGGAGAAGAGTCAACCAGGACAGATGACAGAGGAAATGACAGTTTGGGTCAAAAGCAGGTTATGTTATAATTGGCGCACCGCTTATCCCCATGGAGGTACCATGCAATCACGGATGATCCTTTCCGCCCTCCTGCTCTTGGCGCTGGTCAGTTGCGGGGGAGGGACGCCTGCGCCGGAGTCTGTGCTGCCGACCCCGGTGCCGAGCCCGCTGCAGCCCACCGTCGCTCCTACACCGACCCGGGAATTGGAGCCGATGATCGTTACCGTCGAGCTGTGGCTGCCCGCGGCACTGGATCCTTACGGCGGGGGCCCGGGCGCGCGCCTGCTCGCGCAGCAGTTGGACGATTTTAGCAAAGCTTACCCCGACGTTCAGGTCGAGGTGATCGTGAAAAAGGCCCGCGGCCGAGGCGGACTGTTCGACTTCTTGCGCACGGCGCGGGACGCTGCCCCCTCCGTCCTGCCGGATTTGGTGGTGCTGGACACGGCCGACCTGGAGACTGCAGCCGGGTCTGGCCTCATTCAACCGCTCGACGACCTCCTCTCACCGGCCGAGATGGCCGATCGCTTCCCTTTCGCCACCGATCTGGGGACAGTGGATGGGCAGACCTTGGGCTTTATCGTCGGTGCCGGCATGCAGCACGCCGCCTACCGCCCGGCCCTGTTCGATTCGCCTCCCATCTCCTGGACCCAGATTGTCTCTCCGCCCGTGCCCTTCCTCTTCCCCTTCGGCGGGCGCGGCCAGCAAGTGAACGACACGACACTGATCCAGTACCTGGCTGCCGGCGGCAGGCTCACCGACGAGGAGAATCATCCGTGGTTGGATGAGGACGTGATGATGAGCGTGCTGGGCTTTTACAGTGCCTGTATCGGGACCGGCGCCATCTCACCGACGGTCGTACTGGGCATCGCCGACGCAGGCCAGGCCTGGGAGCAGTTCCAGGCTGGGGCAGGGGAGATTGCGGTCGTACCGGCCGGGCGCTATTGGCTCGAGGCCGACGAGACCGTCGCTGCCGGGCCGATACCCACCGCCAGCGGGCAGCCGCTCAGCATCGCCCGGGGCTGGGTGATCGCGATGGTCGCCGACGACCCGACGCGCCAGTCGCTGGCGATGTTGCTGCTGGATTGGCTCATCGCTCCCGACCACAACGGGCAGTGGACGCAGGCGGCCGGCTACCTGCCGGGGACAAACGCTGCGCTGCGGATATGGGACGTGTCAAACCTGGATCGGGGTGTCCTGCGCGGCGTGCTGCAGGCCGCCGTCCCCGCTCCCCGGCCGGAGGTGATGGCGATCGTCGGACCGGCCATGCAGGATGCACTGGAGGCCGTGCTGAGGGGATGGGCCACGCCGGAGGAAGCGGCCACCGGCGCTATCAGGAGGCTGGAGGAATAGGACGATGCCCACACACAACCTGCGTGCTGATGCGGATGAACTGGCGCGGGCTGCGCTGGCCGCCGTCGAGCCGGCGGCTGCCGTGCACCGGCACGTCCGTCGCGAGGGCGACGTGCTCGTCGTCGCGAACCGGCGCTACGACCTGCGCGACTATGAGCGCGTCTTTGTCCTCGGTGGTGGCAAAGCCGCAGTGTCGATGACCACCGCGGTTGCGGATACCCTCGGCAGCCGGTTGGCCGAGGGCGTCGTAGTCACCAAGTATGGACATACCCGTGGCCAGGCCGTCTCAGGTTTCAGGCTTCGGCCTGAGGCTCAGCCCGAAGGGTTTCAGGTTATAGAGGCGGGGCACCCGGTGCCCGACGAGAACTCGGTGCGCGGGGCGGAGGCGCTCGCCGACCTGGCGCGACGGGCGACGGAACGCGATCTGGTCATCTGTCTGATTTCGGGTGGAGGTTCCGCGCTGCTGACGCTGCCTGCGCCGGGTCTGAGTCTCGCGGACCTACAGGCCCTCACCGGCGGGCTGCTCCGCTCCGGTGCGACGATCAACGAGATAAACACCGTGCGCAAGCACTGCTCGGGCATCAAGGGTGGCCAACTGGCCCGCCTCGTCGCCCCGGCCACGCTGGTCACGCTGGTACTCTCCGACGTCGTCGGCGATCCGCTCGACGTCATCGCCTCCGGTCCCACCGTGCCCGACCCGACGACGGAGGCCGATGCTCGGGCGGTGCTGGAGCGGTACGGGGCCCCGTGGGATCTTCAGGAATCGCAGGGGTTCGAGTTCCTGGAGACCCCCAAGCCCGGTGACCCGGCCTTTGAGCGGGTTCAGCACGTCGTCGTCGGATCCAACCGGCTGGCAGCGCTGGCGGCGGTGGAGCGGGCCCGCCAGTTGGGGTTCAACGCGCTGCTGCTGAGCACGTACGTCGAGGGTGAGGCGCGGGAGGTCGCGAGAGTAGCGGCGGCGCTGGCGAAGGGGATGTGCGTCCACGGTGATCCATTGCCCCCGCCGGCCTGCCTGGTGTGGGGCGGCGAGACGACGGTGACGATACACGGGGAGGGAAAGGGGGGCCGCAACCAGGAGCTGGCGCTCGCGGCGGCGCTGGCGCTCGACGGTTGGCCGGGAATGCTCGTGATGGCGCTGGCGACCGATGGCACCGACGGCCCGACCGACGTGGCTGGCGCGGTCGTCACCGGCGAGACGGTGGCCCGCGCCCGGGCGCAGGGGCTCGATCCCCGGGTGGCGCTGGCAGCCAACGACAGTTATCCCTTCTTCGAAGCGCTGGGCGACCTCATCCGCACCGGCCCGACGGGGAC
>DATKTN010000037.1:0-13786 GCA_035531135.1 Anaerolineae bacterium | reverse complement strand
CGGATCGTGACGGCAAGCGGGAGGTGTATCGGCTCAGCGGGGTGGGGTTGGAGCAGGTGACGCACACTCCCGGTGACGGCGAAAGTTGGGGGCCGGCCGGGGGGGCAAGCGGCGCCATCCTGTTCACCTCGGATCGTGACGGCAAGCGGGAGGTGTATCGGCTCAGCGGGGTGGGGATGGAGCGGGTGACGCACACTCCCGGTGACGGCGAAAGTTGGGAGCCGGCCACGGGGGCAAGTGGCGCCATCCTGTTCACCTCGGACCGTGACGGCAAGCGGGAGGTATATCGGCTCAGCGGGGCGGGGTTGGAGCGGGTGACGCACACTCCTGGCGACGGCGAAAGTTGGGAGCCGGCCACGGAAGCAGGTGGCGCTATCCTGTTCACCTCGGACCGTGGCGGCAAGCGGGAGGTATATCGGCTCAGCGGGGCAGGGTTGGAGCGGGTGACGCACACTCCTGGCGATGAGGAAAGCTGGTCGCCAGCTCGATAAGTGGGCGGTACGCCGTGATGCCCCGATCTAGGGCCTGTTTGATGATTTGCACATCCTGTGTTATCATCAGGGATGCGAGCACATCCTGCAGTATGCGAGGGGAGGGAACCAGATGGACCAGACCGAACAGCAAGTGGACATGCTCCAGGAACAGATCGAGCGCCGGCGCAAGCGCGGCAAGGAAGAACTGGCCAAAATCGTCAACCAGGGCCGGCATCCGGTCTACAGCACGTTTGAAGTGACCTCGGCATCCGAACGGGTCTACACCGTTCAGATCCGCTCGCTCACCGAGCGGCTCAACACCTGTACGTGCCCCGATTACCGCACCAACACGATTGGCACCTGCAAGCACATCGAGGGGGTGCTGGTGAACCTGGGAAGCGAGTTCGCCGACCAGTGGGAGGAGTTCATCGCCCAGGCGCCGCCCATCACCCAGATGTACGTCCACCACGCCGAGCGAACCACGGTGCGCGTCACGTTGCCCTTTCCAGAAGGCGAGAATCTGCACGCGTTACTGACCCGTTACTTTGACGCCGAGGGTGTCCTGCAGGGCAAGGTTACGCAGAGCCTGCCCGCATTCTTCAGTGAGTTGAACCGGCTGCCCGCGCCCGACCGCGAGCAGATTCACGTCGGCCAGGCTGTGCACGACCACTTGAAGAACCAGCAGGACATTGAAGCGGTGGAGCAACAAAAGCGGTGGTTCCTCGACCAGGTGGAAGAGGGCAACCGCTCGCTCAACGTCCTCTCGACACCGCTCTACGGCTACCAGGAAGGGGGCGTGGTGCACCTGACCTTTGGCCGGCGCACGTTGCTGGCCGACGACATGGGCCTGGGCAAGACGATCCAGGCCATCGCTGCGGCCGCCCTGCTCAAGCAACTGCGCGACATCCAGCACGTGCTGGTGGTGTGCCCCGCCTCGCTCAAGTACCAATGGGCGCGCGAGATCCGTCGCTTCACCTCGCTGTCCGTCCAGGTCATCGAAGGTAATCCGATCCAGCGCCGCCAGCTTTATCGAGGCCTGCAGTTTTTCAACGTCATCAACTATGAACTGGTGCGCTTCGACGAGGAGGAAATCTCCCGGCGAGAGTTCGACCTGGTGATCCTCGACGAGGCGCAGCGGATCAAGAACTGGCGGACAAAGACTGCGGACAAGGTCAAGCGGTTGCGCAGTCCCTACGCCTTCGTCCTGACCGGCACCCCGCTGGAGAACCGGCTGGACGAACTCTACTCGGTCCTTCAATTCATTGATCCGACCATCCTCGGCCCACTGTGGCGCTTTAACGAGCGCTACTATGAGACAGAACGGCGACCCTCTGGCTCCTACAAGGTACTGGGTTACAAGAACCTGGACGAGCTACGCCACCGCATCGCGCCGTACGTGCTGCGCCGCGTGCGCGAGGAGGTGCTGCTCGATCTGCCGGAGCGTATTGACAGCAACTTTTTCGTCGAGATGACCGATGCCCAGTGGAAGGCGTACGGCGAGTACGAGCACAGGGTCGCCCAGTTGATGGCGCGGGCCCGCCGGCGCCCGCTGACGCCGGAGGAACACCATATTCTCCTGGGGTGCCTGGTCAAGATGCGCCTGATCTGCAATGCGTTGGCGCTCCACGACCCGGAGATCAAGCCCCAGGACTATGAGAAGACGGCCCCCAAGCTGGGCGAACTGCGCGAGATCCTCGACGAGGAGGTCGCCAGCAACGGCCACAAGGCCATCCTCTTCAGCCAGTGGACGCGGATGCTCGACCTGACCGAGCCGGCGCTGGAAAAGCTCGATCTGGGATGGGTCAAGCTCACCGGCGACGTGCCCTCCAAGAAGCGCGGCGCGCTCATCGAGCAGTTCTTTGAAGACCCGCAGTGCAAGGTGTTCCTCTCCACGGATGCCGGTGGTGTGGGGCTGAACCTGCAGGCTGCCAGCATGGTGGTCAACCTCGACCTGCCCTGGAACCCGGCCGTGCTCGCCCAGCGCATCGCGCGCGCGCACCGTCACGGCCAGCCGCACACCGTCAACGTCGTCAACCTGATCGCCAAGGGCACCATCGAGGAGCGCATGCTCGACACGCTGGCCGCCAAGCGGGCGGTCTTTGACGCGGCGCTGAACGAGGATAGCACCGTCACCGACCTCTCGTTCGCAGACGCGGGGTCGGGGGTCCTGCAGCGACTCGAGGTGCTGCTGGGCGCCCGGGAAGCCGTCACGCCGGAGCTGGTGCTCGAGCCCACCGCCGTCGAGGAAAAACCAGTGCCCACGCTGCAGGGCCTGGCCGACCTGCTGGTGGGACACTACCCGGGCCGCGTGCTCCTGGTGCGGCAGGCCCCGCAACTCCCCGGTGCCCCGGCCGACGGGAACGTCCTCGTCGTCGTGGACCGGGAGCCGGGCAAACTGCGCCCCAAGGTCGAAGCGTTGCTCAACGAACACTATGGCGATTTGCCGGCGCCGGGCCTCTTGCTGATGGAGCAGGAGGGGTACCGGGCGCTGGCGGCGCTCACCGGTGGGTTGATGGAGCAGGCGGCCGAGGCCGCCACCGTCTACCGGGCCCCGGCCATCCCTGCGCCGGCCCGGGCAGACGAGCGCAAGGCGCTGGAGAAGCGGCTGCGCCGGACGAACAAGGGCTTTGACACGGCCGACAAGCGGCTCAAACTGGCGTCCGTCGTGTTGGAAGGCGGTTTCCCGGAGGAAGTGATGCGCCCCGTGCGCCAGGCGTTGGGGTGGGCGCTGAGTGCGCATCTCTCGCTCGTCAAGGACAAGGCACCGGGCGAGGAACTGCCCTCCCCGAGGCTGGTCGAGGCGGAACTGGTCGCCCCCGGCCGGGTACCCACCGATCTGGCTGCCCGCGTGGACCGTGTCCGCGCGCTCACCGCACCGCCAGCCGAGGACGAGGAGGAGGCGCCGCCCCCCAGTGTCGAAGCGGCCGAGGGGTTCATCGCCACGATCCAGGAGTTGATTGACCTGGGCCGGGAGTTGGTCGCGAAAGCGGGGTTGTAGAATGGCCAAGGGCCAATGACCAATGACCAATGTCCAATGACCAATGTAACGTCAACGGATTCGCCACCGGCTATCCGGCAGAGTTCTATGACCAGGAGACTGCCAGGAGGGCGTTGGCCTGTGGCACAGAGATCCTCGAATTCGTCCAGGGCCACCTGGCGTGATTACCCTCACAGGTCCTCGGTGGAGCGTTTCATCGAGAAAGTGCGCCGGTTGGACCCCCTGCTGGTGTTGCTTTTTGGTTCAGTTGCCACTGGCGAGTTCACCCAGTACAGCGACGCCGACGTGCTGGTCCTCTTTGAACGTCCGGTGGATTGGGAGACGGTCTATGCCTGCAGCGACGGCGTCGTCCAGCCGGTGGTGAAGACGCGGGACGAGTTAGCGGCCCAGATCGCTGCCGGTGAGCCGTTCTTCTGTGAGATCGTGGAGGAGGGCCAGGTGCTCTTCGATGCTGGCGGCGTGTACGCGTGGCTCTGCCGCAGCGTTGCCGCTGCCCGCGAGCGTTGGGGCCTGGAGCGAACGGTCGATGGCTGGCGCTGGGCCGCTGGATGAAGCTTTGTCCTATACGCGCCCGCCGGACAACAGTCCGGCGGGCGTCGCTTCGCTTACGATCGGGCCGTCCGGCGGCTGGTGGGCGCGGACTGGGTCTCGTTCTATCGGATGACGACTGGCAGGTGAGCCCGGTATTTGCCCTCGCCAAACAGCGCGAACTGGGTGAAATGCGTCGTCGTGAAGGTCAACGCGCCGGACATCACGCGGGCCGGCTCGCCCAGCATCGCCCAGCGCTCGCCCGGACCGGACCGTGTCCACAGGCGCAACGTCTCGCGTTTCAGTCCAGTCACGTCCGTATCCGTATAGTTCACGGTGATCGTGAGCGGGCGGTTGAACTGGCGCACCCGTTCGCCGAAGCGGAAGGCGGTCAGTTCGAAGGCCCGATGGGCGAACACGAGACCGCCGGGCGGGCTGACGGGGTGCGTGTCTGTGAAGAGGGGCCTGAACTGGAAGCGCGTCGTGTCGGTCACGGCACCGGGCGGGACGCTGAGCGTGAAGCCGTATTGGTGGCGCAACTGGCCGCCCTGGTTCGCCCCTAATGCAAGCATTCCGTGGGGCAGCGTGACCACCGTGGTGACTGGCCCGAGCTGCATGTGCCGCCCGCCCCAGCCAAGCCCGGCGATGTTGGTGATGACCGTGCCGGGGGTGACCACCCCCTCCACTCCCAACTGGTATTGCATCGTGAGCAGTTGGCCGGCGCGCACCTGGCCCTGCCAGCGCAGCATCTGGCCGTCAATCTGCGTACCGGTCAGCGTGCCGCTCCAGCCCAGGAAACGCACCTGGTGGCTGAAGGGCAACGTGTCGGTCAGCGTGACCCACCGCGTGCCTGCTTCCCCGCCGGGCCTGTGTGCGAGGTTGACGGTGATCGTGTACGTGAGCACGTCGCCTGGCATCACGTGTCGGGCCTGGACCTGCTTGGTCGAACCGGCCATGTCGCACACCACGCTGGTCACGCTCGCCGCGTTGTTCGTCGTGTCGGACTCTATGGCGCTCGTGGCGATCGTCGCCGTGGTGGTGAGGACCTCTCCTTCTGGCAACGTCTCGTCTGGCTGTAGGGTGATCAGGACGTGGCCGCAGCACGCGTCGAGCGGCATGTGACAATGCGGCGTGACAAAGTACCACGCCAGCACGTTGCCATCGGTCGTGTCCGGCGGGAGCGGCGCACCCCAGCGATCCGTGGCCGTGACGAACTGTGTCCCCGCTGGCAATGTGGCCGTCACCCAGGCATCCGGCGCTACTTCTGTGCCAAAGTTATAGTAGCCGATTCGGACCTGAAACGGCGAACCAGTTGCGACGTGCGCCGGTGCATTCAGATCGAGTGTGAGATCCACCTGGCCGGCGGCTGATGCGGCGGAGAGGCCGGTCGCCGTTAAAATGACGGCGGTCGCTCCAACGAGCACAGCGAGTACGAGCAAGCGAATACGGGTAATGTACCTCATAGAGACCTCCTTACCTGTCGAGTTTGTTGGGGACGTGCAACTTGCACGTTCCCGGCAGTATCAGACCCGGCGATGGATGGATCGGGGCCCAATACGCACCCGTCGTGTGGTGGTACACTTATCATGACGGAAAAACACCCCCAAACCTTGCGGGCAATTTGGGAGAAACGTGAAATACCAGGGGGGAGTGGGCGCTGATGTTTCGAAAAAACACACGCTCCCCGGTTCCCTCACTGTGTGAACCGGGGGGCGGTTAAGTAGCGCCCTATGGTCCAGAGTTTCTATAAAAGCGCCATCCGCAGCGCCGCCTGCAGGAGTACGTTCGCGCCGTTGACGCAGTCCACCCAGCGGGTGAACTCCCGCGGCGAGTGGCTGGCACCCCCGATCGAGGGCACAAATATCATCCCTACCGGGCAGACGCCCGCCAGCGACTGCGCATCGTGCCCGGCGCCCGAGAAGAGCGAGACGTGCGTCAACCCCAGCGCGTCGGCGGCGTCGGCAAAGGCGCGCTGAGCGACGTCGCTCATCGGCGCGGGGTCGAGCCAGCCCAGCCGCTCCACCTCCAGCCCCAGCCCAAACCGCTCCGCCTCGACCTGGGCTTGCTCCAGCAGCGCGTCCTCGAGCAGGCGGAACAGCGCCGGCTCCGGCGCGCGAAACTCCAGCGCCAGCACCACCTGGGCCGGGACGATGTTAAACGCCCCCGGTGTAAATCGCATGTCGCCGACGTTGGCCACGCAGTCGGGGAAATCCGCCAGCATTACCTCCCGGGCCGCCAGCGCAAACGCGCTCGCCCCAAGCGCCGCGTCCCGCCGGTCCGCCATTGAGGTCGTCCCGGCGTGGTCGGCCCGCCCGACGAACATCAACTGGTACGAGCACATGCCGACGATGCCGGTCACGACCCCGACGTCGACCTGGGCGTTCGCGAGCCGTGGCCCCTGCTCGATGTGCAGCTCGAGATAGCCTGCCAGCGACGCCGGGTCACGCCGGGCCGTCAGCAGCCCGGGCTCCGTCAACCCGGCGCGGGCCAGCCCGGCCTCCAGCGCCGCCCGTCCGCCTCGTGGTTCCCGCAAAGCCTCTGCCTTCAACGTGCCCGCCATCGCGGTGCTGCCCAACTCGCCGAAGAGCGTGCCCTCTTCGTCGGTGAGGTCGATCGCCTCCAGGTGCACCGGCAGTGAGACGCCCGCCTCCTGGACCACGCGCAGCGCTTCTAGCGCGGCCAGCACGCCCAGCGGGCCGTCGAACCGTCCGCCATAGGGCACCGAATCCAGGTGCGAGCCCAGCAGCAGCGTGGGCGCGCCAGCCGGGCCGCAGGCGAGAAGCGCGGAATGGTTGCCCGCCCCGTCCGTGTGAAACTCGAGGCCCGCCGCCGCGATCCGCTCGCGGAACCACGCCCGCGCGGCCAGGTGCGCCTCACCCAGCGCGGGCCGGTGGACACCGCCGTCTCCCGTCGCGCCAATCTCGGCCTGCGCTTCAAAATCGGCGCGAAAACGCGCTTCATCGATCCGCAGGGCTGTCAGGGTATCATCCACGGGGACTTTTACCCGGCCAGCCCTGCCCGTTCCCGCACATAGTCCACCACGGTCCTGATTGTGGCCCCCCGTTCGCAATCGCGGAACATCTCGTGCTCCGTCACCTCGAACCAGACGATGCGCTTCTGGTCGGGTGGTGTGGAGATGCCCTCGTAGATGATCTGTGCGCTCTCCGGGGCGACGGTGGTGTCCTTGCGGCTCTGCATGATGAGGGTTGGGACCCGCACCTCTGGCAGGCGGCGGCGTGTCACCCTGGCGAACTCAAAAAGCGAGGCGATGGCGTCGGTGGGAGCCCAGGCGTAGTTGGTGTCATAGTCCAGGCTGGACGTGAAACCGTGGACGATGATCACGCCGTAGGGTTTTCTGGTCACGTTGGCTCCTCCGTTCAACTGGGGAAATTGGTGAGCGGCGGCTTGCCGATGGCATACACGTTAAAGCCCATGGCGTAGAGCATCTGGTGGTCCAGGATGTTGCGCCCGTCAAAGATGAAGGCCGGCTTGACCATCGACTCCAGGATGGCTTCATAGTTCAATTCGGTGAAGCGAGGCCACTCGGTGAGGATCGCGATTGCGTGAGCACCCTCCGCAGCGACGTATGGGTCCGGCTCAAAGATCACCTCATCGGCGGCGTCACCCAGGTCAGCGCGCGCGTTGTCCAGGGCATGTGGGTCGGTGATGACCACTTTGGCCCGCTCCTCCAGCAGCGCCCGACAGACGGCCAGCGCGGGTGACTCACGGGTGTCGCTGGTGTCGGCCTTGAAAGCAGCGCCAAAGAGGGCGATGCGCTTGCCGGCGACCGTGTTGAACATCGCGGACACCATATTGGAGACGAAGCGTGCCTCCTGATACTCGTTCATCTTGACAACCTGCTCCCAATAGGCCGCCACCTCGTACAGACTGTAATATTCACACAGGTAAACCAGGTTCAGGATATCCTTTTTGAAGCAAGAGCCACCAAAGCCCACGCTGGCCCGCAAGAAGCGCGGCCCGATGCGGCTGTCCGTGCCGATGGCCCGAGCGACCTCGGTGACGTCGGCTTCGGTTTTTTCGCACAGCGCGGAAATCGCGTTGATCGACGAGATGCGCTGGGCCAGGAACGCGTTGGCTGTCAGCTTGGACAGCTCACTGGACCACAGGTTCGTCGTGACGATGCGCTCGCGCGGCACCCAATGGGCGTAGACGTCGACGATGGCCTGGATGGCTTTCTGGCCTGAGGCGGTCTCTCGCCCACCGATCAACACGCGATCCGGGTTCTCCATGTCGCGAATGGCTGTGCCCTCAGCCAGGAATTCCGGGTTGGAGACCACGTCGAAATGGAGACCGTCGTCGTTGGAGTTGAGGATGCGCTCCATCGCCTGGGCCGTGCGGACGGGCAGGGTGCTCTTTTCTACCACGATCTTGGGCGTCGTCGAGTTCTCCAGGATCTGGCGCGCCGTCTTTTCCCAATACTGCAGATCGGCCGCCTTGCCCGCACCCTGGCCGAACGTTTTGGTCGGGGTGTTGACGCTGACAAAGATGATGTCTGCCTCAGCGATGTTGCGGTTGATCTCGGTGGAGAAGAAGAGATTCCTGCCCCGGGCGCAGCAGATGACCTCGTCGAGACCGGGTTCATAGATGGGAAGTCGTTCGGAATTCCAGGCGGCAATCCTGGCTTCGTTGATGTCGACCACGACGACCCGGTGTTCGGGACAATGTTTGGCGACGACGGCCATCGTCGGCCCACCGACGTAGCCGGCGCCAATACAGAGGATTTTCGCCATGAGACTCTCTCCTTATGCATACTGTTCTGGTTATCTTTCCTTCCACACCGGCTTTCGTCTTTCGACAAAAGCCTGCGCGCCCTCCTGGGCGTCCTCGGTGGAGCACAGGGAGGCAAAGAGTTCGCCCACGTAATCAATCGACTGGTGGTAGGGCAAATCTGCCATGCCATAGATGCCGGCTTTTCCGATCTGCAGCGCCAGCGGGCTCTTGGCCGCCAGCCTGGAGGCCAGCTCGAGCGTGGCTTCCTCCAGTTGATCATCTGGCACGACCTTGTTGACCAGCCCCAGTCTCTCTGCCTCCGCGGCGGAGATCATGTCCCCGGTCAGGACCATCTCGAGCGTTTTCTTGCGTCCCACGGAGCGCGCCAGGGGAACCGCTGGCCCCAGACAGATCAGTCCGACGTTGATGGCGGTGGTGCCAAATTTCGCGCTTTCCGCAGCGACGACCAGGTCGCAGGCAAAGGTCAATCCGGCACCATTGGCAACCGCATATCCTTTGACGGATGCGATGACCGGTTTTTTCATTCGAGCGATGGTGTGGTTGTGCTGGTCCATCAGCTTGACGAGTTCCCGGTATTGCTGGTGATTCTTGTCTTTGAACTCGCCCAGGTCAATGCCGGTGGAAAAGTCTCTCCCGGCCGCCCGGATCACCACGACTCGCACGTCGGCGTCGTCGTCCAGCGCTTGGAGTGTGGCGTTCAGTTCTCTGGCGAGAGGCACGGTAAAGGTGTTCTTTGCCTCGGGGCGATTGAGGGTGATCCAGCCGATGTCGTCTCGCTTCTCTACGATGATCGTGGTGTAGGACACGTTTTCTCCTCCATCTGCGCGCGTATTCAGCGATCGCGCCACTGAAGGTAGCTGAACACCTGGTCCTCCGACACCAGGTCTCCTTTGCGCCGATATCGCTCAATGCGCGCCATCTCGGTGTGAATGAGTTCGCTTCTCGTGCACTGTAACACGCCTTGAGGATGAATGGGGCATCACAACACTCGGCGTGGCTGCCGAACACATGAGGTTATTGTATATCGGGGCAGGGGAAATGTCAAAACTGGGCGGTCATTACGCCAGTTGTAACTCGTACGTGATCACCGACTGCTCGCGGCCTTTGACTTTCATCTCCTTGTAAAGCGTGGCCTTGACCGAGGCCCTTACCACGTCGTACACGGCCTGGCTTATGAGCACTTTGCCGCCGGGCGTGTTTTCCTGGATACGCTTGGCCAGGTTGACGGTATCGCCGATGGCTGTGTAATCCATGCGGGCAGACATGCCCACATTGCCTACCACGACCTCACCTGTGTGCAGACCGACGCCAAAGCTCAGGCATTGCTCTGGGCCAGCGTTACGGTGGTGATCAGCGATTGTCCGCTGCATGGCCACAGCGGCACGCACGGCCCGCAGCACGTGGTCCTCTTGCTCCAATGGGGCGTTGAAAATGCCCATTACGGCATCGCCCATGAACTTGTCCAGTGTCCCCTCATACATCAGGATGGACGACGCAGCCATCGAGAGGTACTCGTTCAGCATGTCGACGAGCTTTTCAGATTCTAGCATTTCGCTGATCCTCGTGAAACCTCGAATATCGGCAAAGAGGATCGTTGCCTCCTGGCGGTGTCCGCCCAGCCGCAACTCGGACGGATCAGCAGGGAGGCGGTCGACCACGGCGGGTGACACGTAGCGCCGGAACATATCCTGCACGGCCTGCAGACGCTTGGTTTCGGTCAGATCGTCCACGACCATGGTCACGCCTTGCGTCTGGTCTTGGGCATCTTTCAGCGGGGCCAGGTTCATGTTGAGATTCACCCTGCCCCGCCCCGGCAACACTGAGACAATCTCGTAATCGGTATAATGGTCCTCGCGGCCGAGGACATTGGCAACGAGGTGGGGCACAACGGTATTCGCCAGCGAGGGCAACGCGTTGAGATAGGGCACGCCGATGCAATTATCCGGCGGCATGGCCAGGATGGACTCGGCAGCCTTGTTGAAGAGCGTGATTCTGCCAACAGTATCGGTGGTAACGACGCCATTGTCCATGCTGTCAAAGACGTTGTCCATCAGGTTTCTCATCCGGGTGGTCTCTTCCAGGTTCCGCTGTAACCGGTCGACGAGTGCGGCATTTTCCAGTGCCAGCGCTGTTTGGTCGGCCAACGTCGTAAGCAGGCGCATATCCTGGACAGTGTAGCGCCGCTTCGACGCTTTGGGACCCAGTCCAAACATGCCAATCAAGCGCTCCTTTTTCAGAATGGGGATAAACCACTCAAGGTTCAGCCTCTTCAGCGCTGAACGTTCCTGCTCAGGCACACGTTTGAACTGGGGAGAGATATCTATGGTGTATTGGGCCAGGGGTTGACCCTCATCCGCCAGGCGGTGGATGAGCGGGGTATCTTTGGTCAGCGGCACGCTCGCCGGGAAGCGGTCGGTGACCGGAGAGGGGACTGTTCGGAAGTGGAGCTGTTCGGCAGACTCAGAGTCGAGGATCCAGAGCACTCCCTCGTCCACATTCAGCGTCCGCTTGATGTGCAGCAGGGCCGTGCTGGCCAACTCATCCAGGTAGAGGATATTGCTGATCGCCTGGCTGTAATCGCGGATCACCGCCTGGTAATCGTAGCGCCGGCCAAACAGAACGCGGCTGGTCAGACCCTGGCTCACCCGGCGAATGGGCATGTAGACGATCGTCAGGAGCACGGCGGTCACGGCAGCAACCAGCCATTCTGGATCTAGCGAGGGGCTGGCAAAGGTGGATGCCAGAAAAGCACTCAGGAAAATCTGAATCAGGTAAATAGCGGCCAGGTAAAACGCAAAAGTCACCAGCGCAACGACGAACGTACTTGTGGTCCGGCGCACGCCCGTGCTCAGATCAAGTAGATCCTCCTCCACCACGGTATACGCGTTCAGTGTATTGCCAAGCCAGGTGACGACCAAACCAGCCGTCCGAAAAGGCTCCGGCAGCGATAGAGCCATCCCGTATCCGGCACAGAGCAGCAGCGTGGCGATGAGCAGATATTGGATTCTGTTCTTGTGAGCAGGGCTCTGGGTGCGGATTTGCTGGATCTCGGCGGTCAAGAGGGTCAGTCCCATCAGGAGGCCCCACCAGGCCGCGCTTGACACAAAGCCGGCGTTGTCGGCGTTCAGCCAGCCGGTGATCCAGGGCCATTGATCCAGGGCCTCGGCGGGCAAGGATATCCAGCGCATATCCAGGCTGATCGCCAGGGTCAGGCCAACCAGGCCGACCCCCCATCCCCAAGGTGCTGTCCGGGGCTGCTGCAAGAAAGCGCGGGCGAAAGTCCAATACAAGGCCCCCAAGGCGATCAACCCGTAGAGGGCCATCTGCATCCAGGTTAATGCAGGCAGGGGCGCCGGCATGGTGCCGACGACGGCGACGGCCAGGTTGACGTTCCAAACGGCAGTCAAGAGCAAATGAGCGATAAACAAGCGGGTCAGCGCATCGTTGCTGCGCCTGCGCCGAAATAGGACAAAGAGGCAGAGCACAAGATGGGTCAGGGCGATGCCTACAGGAACCACAGCCTGACCGAGTAATACTATGGTGTCGAACAGCACAACGTGTACCTCCATGGAAGCGGTGTTGTACAGGCGGCAGCCCCTGGCAGGTTCCGGGCCCGCCGCCCGCCGCCCCGCGCTATTGGTTCTGGAGGATAGCATGCACAAAGAGCGCGGCACGCTCCCCCGCGCTGGAGAGAGGCTGTATAACCTCAAAGAGGTTGGTTGAACGCTTATCGCTGAACTCATTGTACCAGAAACATGCATCGGGACGCAATAGGACTTTTGGCCCATTCGGATTCGGCCTACTCGGGCCGCGCATCGCAAAGACCCCGTGCGCTTTGTCGTCCATAAACGGCTTCATCCTTAAGGACGGCTTTTGCGACAGATGAAAACGGTATAAAATGCACGCGGGGACTATCCCACGTTGACTTTTGAGAGCGAATGTGCTAAGATATTGGTGCTTGGTTTTATCAGCGGCCCAATCATCCGTTGTGCGGTTCGGTCATACTTATTTATCGTTTCATCCATTATGTACCGCAAAGTTGTCTGATATGACGAAACCGTACCCAGGCATGCCGGTACTAGGCAGTGCGGGATGTCTTTTGGCAGGTGAGGGCCTCGCTGGTGCTCACCTGTTTTTGTGCCGCCTTCGCGGGTCTGAACTTATTTTTTGGGAGGACAGTCATGAGTGTGGAATTTATCTCTCGTATTGTCGGCATGATCTTGTTGGCTGTTGGTGGTGTCTTTTTGGGTATCTACGTGGCAGCTCAATTAGGGGGCTCACCTTATCAATATGCGGCGATATTTTTGCTCGTCGGCGCGCTGTTCGGCCTGGTGTTGACGCCCTACGTAACAGTGCGGCCTTTCGTGGCTTTACGAAAGCGCATCCGCCAGGCACCAGCGCAGCATCTGCTGGCCGCTGTGCTTGGGCTGATCGTCGGCCTGATCATCGCTGCCCTGGTCTCCTTTCCCCTGTCACTGCTTCCGCCTCCCTTCAGCCAGATTCTGCCCTTCGTCGCCGCTGTGCTCTTCGGCTACCTGGGAATCATGGTGATGATCATTCGCCAACGCGATATTCTCAATGTCATTCGCGGGCTGCCAGGGCGAGGCGAAAGCCGGGAGGGCGGAGCGAATGGGCATAGGCCCGTGCTGCTGGATACCAGCGTGATCATCGATGGACGCATCGCCGACATCAGTCTCACCGGTTTCATCGAAGGCGAGATGCTGGTCCCGCGCTTTGTGCTGAACGAGCTCCAGCATATCGCCGATTCTTCCGATGCCCTGCGTCGTAACCGGGGACGTCGCGGGCTAGACATGTTGCACCGGCTCCAAAGCGAGTCTGTCTCGCCGGTGCGCGTCACCGACATGGATGTTGAGGGGGTGCGGGAGGTGGATGATAAGCTGGTGTTGCTGGCCAAGCGGCTGCACTGTCCGATCGTCACCAACGACTATAACCTCAACCGTGTGGCAGAGCTGCAGGGTGTGAGGGTGCTCAACATCAACGAACTGGCCAACGCTGTCAAGTCCCTCTTTCTCCC
>DATKTN010000036.1:0-8812 GCA_035531135.1 Anaerolineae bacterium | reverse complement strand
CCATCAAGTCCGACTTTCGGGCCGCCGCCGCCTACGTCGCCAGTTATCGCTCATCCGGCGGGCCAACAACCGAGCACCGCACGTCCGATGAGCCGACTGTCTCCCATGCCACCGACGACAAACTCGCCTTCGAATGCTTCCTGCCACTTGTCGTGAGAGACCGCTATTTCGACGAATTGATCGTCTTTCAGATCCCCTACGGCAGACATACCTTCGACTACTACTTTCCTACAGAAGAATACCCCTGGGCCGAGGGGCTCTACACCAACCACCGCGCCCCCGACGGCTCCTACCTGATGGGCGAGCAGGAGGCTGCGTACCACATGCAGGAGGTGACGGCAGGGCACGACGTCGTCTGGCTGGTCGCCACCGAAGTAGAGATGTGGGACGAACGGAAGCTGGTACAGGCGTGGTTGGACGCTAACGCGCAGCGAACAGACGAGGCACACTTTGTGCGGGTGGACGTGTACAGATACGTGAGGCGTGAAACGTGAGGCGTGAAACGTGAAACGTGATGCGTGATGCGTAACTCGTGATTACGTTTCACGCATTACGCATTACGTATTACGTATTTCGGAGAGTTCTGCATAAAAGTTCCTTCACAACCTAATACGACCACAGGAGCCGACTGGGCGACGCCTTGAGGTCCGGCCTGCCGATCCGGTGTGCAACGATGACACAGGCTATGTAGGCCAGGCAACGGGACAAGATATACTGTGCTACCTGGCTTAGACCACGAATGCGCAAGTTGTTCAAGCCGAAGTGTCGTTTGAGTTGTGCGAAGCTGCGTTCGACGAGACTGCGCAACTTGCGTTTGGCTTCCAGCCATTCATCCGGGTCATCCAGGTAGGTGTATCGCTCTTGTCGTTGGGCACCGTTGCGCGGGTTGAAGTGAAAGAGCGGGACGGCCCCCAATACCTCAGCCACCAAGTCCCGCAGGGGGTTGGAACAGTAGCCGCTGTCGCCAAGGACGAACTCGACGCGGATGTTCAGCGGGTCGAAGAGTCGTCCTAGACGACGGGCGGCCTGCTTGCCCAAGGTAATGTCATTGAGATTGGCAGTCACCACAGAAGCGTCAAGCGGTTCACCATCCTTGGCCGTAGCCAGGGAGAGCTTGAAGCCGAAGACCCGTCCGGTCCAGGGTTTGGGGTAACTCCAGGCCCCCTCCTGTTCGCTGAAGCCGGTGGGGCTGTTGGGGAAGAAGCGAGCCAGGTCGCTGCAGGCGGCGATGAGCGAGGTGTCGAGTAGGACGTCGGAGACGTCAATGTAGCCCTGGGTCACGGCTTCCCGCACCAAGGTCTGCATCAGGAACTTGAGGGGATAGACCCCCAGGACGTTGATGCGCCGTTCGAAGGTCGTGTAGACGGGCAACTTGGCCGGATCGGTGGGCAGGTCCAGCAAGCGGCGCAACGGTCCGCCATGCTTGCGCGAACGGAGTTTGGAGTGCAACTGGTGGAGGTTCCAGTCCTTGAGTCCCATCACCAGTAGCATCAGGACGATGGTACGATGGGAAACCTTGGGTTTGGGGCCGCGCCGATCTCGCATCTTCCAATAGCGGTGTTGGATGTAGTGGGTCAGTTTGTTCACGCTTCGCTCAACAGCCAGCGTCTGCAGGAACTCCTCCAGGCTCAGGGGGTCGAAGAAAGGGAGACGGCGTTTGTCCTCCTCGGCTGGGTGAGGCGGTTTGGTGTGCAGTTGGTCATAGAGGGCGCGCGCTGCCGCGTGCCATCGGTTGTGGCGCAACGCCCGGGCCACCGCTCGCTTGGCCTCGCTGATGCGTTCCAGTTGTTGGTAGGCCAGTGCTAGCCCGTAGTGATAGTTGGCATTCGGCTCATCAGCGACCACCAGTTCTGTGAAGATGGTCAGAGCAGCCTTGCCTTCCTTGGCCAACAAATGGAGTACGCCTTGCAGGTGACGGGCCTGTCGGTCTGCGACACCTACCACAGGAAGCAGTTGCTCATGCAGCACCTGCAGAGCGGCCTGATAGTCGGTCATCTGCTGGTGGACGACGATCAGGCTGTACAGAGTAGACACATCGCCGGGCTCCAGGGCCAAAGCCTGACGCAGGCTGACCAGTGCATCGGCGTAGGCCTCGGTCTGCATCTGCAGAGTAGCCAACTGCCGCCACAGGACAAGCTGTTCCTGCGGGTCAGCCGTGCACTCCAGCGCCTGGGTCAGCGCCCGGATCGCGGACCCGGGGTCACCGGCCTTCAGTTCCAGCATCGCCTGGTCATGATAGAGTTGCACGCCGGGTGCTTCCAAGGCCAACACTTGCTGCAGGGCAGCATCCGCTAGCCAGAAGATGCCCATTTCCAAGTAGATGACGTACAACAGGTGATAGACCCGGCTATCAGCTCCCGCGAGGGCCAAAGCACGACCACAGGTCGCTCGTGCCCGCTCCAACTGGCCGGTGAACAGATGGTCGGCCGCACATACCAGTTCTTTCTCCGGGTCACCCGTGCTGAGCGTCTCGATATGAGCGTAGAGAGCTTCCACATCTTCATCGTCCCGAATCAGCACCCGGCAGAAGTTGGCATAGCGCAACCAGGCTGCCAGGTGCTCTGGATTGTGGTGAGTGGTACGCCGCAGTACGTTGTAGGCTTGGCGTAGTCGGTTCGGCAAGCAGAGATATACTTCGACCAGTTTGAGCGCTACGTCTACTGCGTGTCGGCGGCGGTCGAAGACGTAGCGGTACTGGCGGCGGGCCTTCCGGTACGCTTCCTGGGCATAGTAGATGTCGCCCAGACATTCTCGGGCGGCCATATCGTTTGGCTCCTGCTCGATGTGTGGCTGCAACAAGACGATGGCCTCCTCCACCTGCCCGGCATCGCGTAGGGCTATCGCTTGCTGGACAACTGGCGCTGTTTGCTCTATACTCATCGGGGGACACACCTCCTTGATAGCGTTTGTAGCAACGCCATTTTACCAGGAGATGTGTCCTCGGACTATCGGCGGCTATGTGCCACCGCTGTTTTTATGCAGAACTCTCTATTTCGTATTGCGTATTACGCATTATTTTCCCTTCGCGGTATAATACGCGCGAGTCCGTGTTCGGAGGTCACGTTTGGAGCTTGGCACCGTACGAGCTGTAGATATCCAGCAAGAGATGCGCGACGCGTACCTGGACTATGCGATGAGCGTCATCGTCGCGCGGGCGCTGCCCGACGCCCACGATGGCCTCAAGCCGGTCCAGCGCCGCATCCTCTACGCGATGCACGATATGGGCCTGCGACCCGACGCGCCGCACAAGAAATCCGCTCGGATCGTCGGCGAGGTGCTGGGCAAGTATCACCCCCACGGCGACTCGGCGGTCTACGACGCGATGGCCCGCATGGCCCAGGATTTCAGCTTGCGTTACCCACTGGTCGATGGGCAGGGGAACTTTGGCTCGGTGGACGGCGACAGCCCGGCCGCGATGCGGTACACCGAGGCCCGCCTGAATCGCATCGCCACCGAACTGTCGCTCGACATCGAGAAGGACACTGTAGACTGGGGGGACAATTTCGACGGCACGTTGCAAGAGCCCGCTGTGCTTCCGGCCCGCCTGCCCAACCTGCTGGTCAACGGCTCGTCTGGCATCGCCGTCGGCATGGCGACGAACATCCCCCCCCACAACCTGGGCGAGGTGTGCGACGCGCTGGGCTATGTGATCGATCGCTGGGATGAATTGGACGAGGTGACGGTCGATGACCTGATGCAGTACGTCGAAGGGCCTGATTTTCCCACCGGCGGCATCATCGTCGGGCGAGAGGGAGTCAGGCAAGCGTACGTCACCGGCCGCGGGCGCATCGTCGTCCGGGCGATGACGCACGTCGAGGAGATGTCCGGTGGCCGCCATCGCATCGTCATCACCGAACTGCCCTACCAGGCGAACAAATCGTCCTTGCTGGAGCGGATCGCCGACCTCGCGCGCTGTGGCCGTATCGACACGATCTCTGACCTGCGCGACGAGTCGGACCGGCGCGGGATGAGCATCATCGTCGAACTCAAGCGCGGCGCGCAACCGCGCGATACGCTGAACCAACTGTTCAAATACACGCCCCTGCAGTCCACGTTCGGCGCGCAGATGCTGGCGCTGGTGGACGGTGAACCGCGCCTGCTGAGCCTCAAGCGGGCGCTGCAGCTCTACGTCGAGCACCGCCGCGACGTGATCGCCCGGCGCACAGAGTACGAACTGGAGAGGGCCCGCCATCGCGCCCACGTCCTCGAGGGGCTAAAGGTCGCGCTCGACCGCCTGGACGCCGTCATCCAGACGATCCGGCGGTCGCCCGACGTCGAGGCCGCCCGCGAACAATTGATGGCGCGGTTTGAGCTGACAGAGATCCAGGCGCAGGCGATCCTGGATATGCAACTGCGCCGGCTGGCGGCGTTAGAGCGCCAAAAGATCGAAGACGAGTACCTGGAGTTGATCCAGCGCATCGCCTATTTGGAGGATCTGCTGGCCTCACCGCGCAAGGTCCTGTACCTCATCAAGGAGGAGCTGGCCGAGCTGAAGCGCGCCTACGGCGACGGCCGCCGCACCCGCATCGTCGAGGGGGAGACAGAGTTCGAGGAGGGGAATCTGGCCGTCGAGGAGGACGTGCTGGTCACAATCACGCGACGCGGCACCATCAAGCGCGTGCCGGTCGAGGCCTGCCGGGCCGAGGGACGCGGTGGGCGGGGGAGGATCGGGGTGACCGCCCACGACGAGGACGACGTCCTGTACCTCTTCTCCGCCCAAACGCTTGATTCTATCCTCTTCTTCAGCAACCTGGGCAAGGTCTATCAGGAGCGCGTCTACCAGATTCCTGACGCCAGCCGTGCCGCCGGGGGCGTGTTGGTGACCAGTATCCTGGCGCTCGACGCCGACGAGCGGGTCACGGCTGCCCTCGCCGTGCCGGGTACCGGGCCGGATCGCTACCTGATGATGGTCACGCGCCAGGGCCGGGCCAAGCGTGTCGAGCTGAAGGAGCTCAGCAACGTGCGGCCCGGCGGACTGGTCGCCATCCGCCTGGACGAAGGGGACGAACTGGGCTGGGTCAGCCACATGCGGGGCGATGGGGACGTCATCGTCGTCACCGGGCAGGGCCAGGCGCTGCGCTTTCGCGGGGAGACCGTGCGCCCGATGGGATGCGCGGCCGCCGGCGTCAACGCGATCAAGCTGGACCCGGGCGACTTTGTCGCCGACGCATCCGCCAGCGAGCGGTGTCCAGAGGTTGCCGAAGGACCGGAGGCGGAACTGCTGACGGTCACGACCAGGGGGTACGGCAAGCGGACGCCGTTGAGCGAGTTCCCGGTCAAGGGACGCTATGGGAAAGGCGTCCGCTGCCTGGGTGGCGAGCGGGAGCACACCGGCGTCATCGCCGCCGCCCGCGTCGTGTGTCCCGACGACGACGTCACGCTCGTGTCGTCAGTTGGTGTGGTGTTGCGCACCCGCGTGGCCGAGGTTCCCCAGATGGGGCGGGCGGCCCGAGGGGCGAAGGTGATGGATCTTGAGCCAGGGGACGAGGTGGCGTCGGTGGTGGTGGTGAACAGTGAGGAACAGGTACATGTGGACCGATCTGCATGACCGTCGCCCCAGCCAGATGCTGGCCCTCATACCGGAGCCGGAGGTCCAACTGCTGGCCGAGACGCTGGTGGCCTTCGCCAACTCCGATGGCGGCACCGTCCTCATCGGCGTGGACGAGGCCGGTGAGGCTACCGACCAGG
Source organism: Anaerolineae bacterium (assembly GCA_035531135.1). Lineage (GTDB taxonomy): Bacteria > Chloroflexota > Anaerolineae > B4-G1 > B4-G1 > DATKTN01. Next base: position 3,124 of record DATKTN010000036.1, on the reverse strand, counting down.
TCTATTCTGACGAAGTCGAAGTCGCACTGCAGGCCGCGGTGCAGGAATGCCGGCCGCCGGTCGAGGCCCGTTGGCACCAGGCGGCGGCTGAGGAGGGCCTGGCCTTTGCGATCGTCGTCGTCCGCAGCCCCGAGCTCCACAGCCTGGCCGACGGGCGCGTGCTCGTCCGCGCAGGCGCAGAGAACCGTCCGCTCAGTGGCGACCAGATTCGCCAACTGGCGGCGACCAAGTCCACCGGCGATTTCGAGGCCGAACCCGCGCCCGGGGCACGGCGGGAGGACCTGGACGACGAGGTGATCGCCGAGTTCGTCGCCAAGTGGGAGGAGCGCCAGCACCGGGAATGGACGCGCGCTGTGGACGACCTGCTGCTCGAAGTGGGCGCGCTGGACGAGGACGGCCGCCCCACCGTCGCGGGCGTGTTGCTGTTCGCTGGCAACCCCCAGGCATTCCTGCCGCAGTGTGGCCTGACCTTTGTCAAGTTCGTCGGCACGCTGCCCCGGGGCGAGGCCGGGCAGCCGGGCTATGGCCGTCGCGAGGAGATCGGCGGGCCATTGGCGCGCATCATCCAGCGCACCTGGGAGGTCGTGGGCGAAGAGATGCGCATCGGCGCGGTCGTCACCGGGCTGGAGCGGGAGGAACGCACCGAGTACCCGATCTCGGCCGTGCGCGAGGCATTGGTCAACGCCGTGGCGCACCGGGACTACCGGCTGGGTGGGCGGCGCATCGAGGTGCGCATGTTCACCGACCGCATGGAGATCACCAGCCCGGGCGGACTTCCGGGCTATATCACCGTGGACAACATCGTCGAGGAGCACTTTTCGCGCAACCCGCGCCTCGTCTCCGGCCTGTACCAGTGGGGCTACATCGAGGAACTGGGGCTGGGCGTGGACCTGATGATCGAGGAAATGGTGCGGGCCGGCCATCCCCCGCCCAGGTTCAAGGACACGCCCTACTCCTTCACCGTCACGCTCCATAACGTCCGCGAACGCGCCCCCCTGCCCGCCTGGACGCGCACGATGAACGAGCGGCAGGCCAAGGCTCTGACCTACGTGCAGGAGCACGGGCGCATCACCAACCGCGAGTATCGCCATCTCTGTCCCGACGTCAGCGCCGAGACGCTGCGGCTCGACCTGGCCGACCTGGTGGAGCGGGGGCTTTTGCTCAAGATCGGTGCCAAAAAGGGGACGTATTACATATTGAAATGACCCAGAAGCAATAACCAATGACCAATGACCAATAACCAATGACAGATGACAGATGGTCAATGACCAAACTGATGTTTTTTATCCCAAATTTATCCCAAATGAAACTTGGGATATCCTACCCGAATACTCATTGAGTTATGAAGCCGTGATTGGGACTGGCATGTGCGTCGGACCGTTGCCGAGTCGCTGAATGCCATCACCGGGCTGATTTCGGCCCGGATCCCCCTGCGGGCGGCAGTCGTGGGAGGGACAGCAGGCGAGGGAGCTGGAGCCGAGGATTGGCCGGTGCTGGAGTGGTTTACGCATCACGCAACCCATCATCACACATTGAGGAGGAATTCCAATGGACCTGCATCTCAGCGATGAACACCGTATGATCCGTGACATGGCGCGCGACTTTGCCCAAAAGGAAATCGTGCCCATCGCAGCCCACTATGACGAGACGGGCGAGTTCCCGAACGAGACCATCCAGAAAATGGGTGCCCACGGCTTTATGGGCATCGCCGTGCCGGAGGAATACGGGGGCGTGGGGATGGACACGCTGGCCTACGTCCTGGCGCTGGCGGAGATCTCCAAGGCAGACGGCTCCCACGGCGTCATCATGTCCGTCTGCAACTCTCTCTTTTGCTATGGCATCAACCACTTTGGCACCGAGGAGCAGAAGCAAAAGTACCTCCGGGCGGTCGCCAGCGGCGAGGTCATCGGGGCCTACGCGCTGACCGAGCCCCAGTCCGGCTCCGACGCCGCCAACATGCGGGTGATGGCCACCCTTTCCCCCGACGGCTCCCACTATGTCGTCAACGGCACAAAGTCCTGGATCACCAGCGGGCCGGTGGCCAAATACATCCTGCTGTTCGCCCAAACCGACCCCGACGCCAAGCCCCGCTACCGGGGCGTCAGCGCGCTTCTCATCGACACCGACGAGCCGGGGTTCGAACGAGGCAAGACCGAGCCCAAGCTGGGCATCCGCGCCTCCGCCACCTGCGAGGTTCACTTCGAGGACTACAAGTGCCCGGTGGAGGCCCGGCTGGGCGAGGAGGGGCAGGGCTTTAAGATATCCATGGCCGTGCTGGACGCGGGGCGCATCGGCATCGCCGCGCAGGCGCTGGGCATCGCCGAGGCGGCCTACGAGGCCTCGGTCGAATATGCCCGCGAACGGGAGGCCTTTGGTCAAAAGATCGGCCAGTTCCAGATGATCCAGCAGAAACTGGCCGACATGAAGATACGCATCGAGGCCAGCCGGCTGCTCATCTACCAGGCGGCGCTGGCCAAGGACGAGGCCAAGAAGACGGGCAAACGGTACACGTTAGAGTCCTGCATGGCCAAGACGTTTGCCTCGGAGACGGCGATGTGGGTGACCACACAGGCGATCCAGATCCACGCCGGGATGGGCTACAGCAAGGAATTGCCCGTCGAGCGCTACTTCCGCGACGCCAAGGTCACCGAGATCTATGAGGGCACGAGCGAGATCCAGCGCATGGTGATCGCGCGGCACGAGACAGGGTTGCGATAGGAGGAATATCGTGAAAGCGCTCTGCTTTTACGAACACGGCGAGTTGGACGTGCTGCGCTACGACGACGTGCCCGACCCCGAGCCCGGCCCGGGCCAGGTGCTGGTGCGGGTGCGGGCCTGCGCCCTCAACCACCTGGACGTCTTTGTGCGGCGGGGCTGGCCGGGCTTGAAGCTGGAGATGCCCCACTGGACCGGGGCGGACGTGGCAGGAGAGGTAGCCGCGCTGGGCGAGGGGGTCACCAGTTGGGAGGTAGGCCAGCGCGTGGTCGTGGAACCCGGGTTCAGCACCCGCGAGGACGAGTTCACCTGCCGGGGGGAGCACTCGCTCAGCCCGGGCTACTGCATCTGGGGGGAGCAGGTACGGGGCGGGCAGGCGGAGACCATGGCCGTGCCGGCGGACAGCCTG
>DATKTN010000035.1:0-7842 GCA_035531135.1 Anaerolineae bacterium | reverse complement strand
GCGCTGAAGCGCCCACTACGAACAGGCCCCGCGATCCAGTGAAACTCGGCGCTTTGGACGGGGATCTACGATCCCGGGGATCGTAGATCCCTTGAGCAAACAAGTGGCGGCCTACTTCCACCAGGTTGCACTAGCCTGTTTCAAGGCGATACTTCCTGTCATACAGGTCCTTGTCGTACGGCGCTCTTCTCCCGGGGCAGCCCTCCCTGGGACACAGTTGACAGCTCTCAAAGCTTTCCTCCGTGGGGAACCGGATCCCGGAAACCGACTTGACCGGAACCATCAACAGGCTGTCCGTGAGCCGGACCCCGATGGCCTCTTCTGGATCGCCGAGCAGCGCAAACAGCGGTCGTTGCGCCTGGATGGGCCATTCTCCCAACGATCCCGGGCTCATCGCCGACGTGCGGCCGGGGCGATACCGTTCCGCCAGATGTTTGTTCAGTACCTGGATTGCCACGCGTAACGCCATCTCGTTGATCGTCTCGGCCCAGAAACGTCGCAGCACGTCGTCTATCGAGTCCGCCCACTCCTGCAGTTCCATCCCGCACGTGACGACGTAGGGGAAGACACGGTGTGCCTGTTCCAGGTTGACCCGCAGCACCCGGCTGTTCATCGTGATGCCATCGATAACCACTGCATTGTCATCTCTGGATTCGATGTACGCCACCTTGTAGAGCGCCTTGGGCCTGGCAATAGCCTGGGCCTCGTCGGCGAGACGTTCGACGTCATCGGTGTAGGTGTGACCCTCTCTTACGTGCAGCTTTTTCATAAGCAAGCCGAGGTCGATTCGAAATGGGATGTCGTCTAATACTACTGCGTCCATGCGTTCGTGTGCCTCCTGTGTTCAAAGATAAGGACCCGGCTTCAGATCCTCTCCACCTCTGTGATTGTGCGCTTGTCCTGCACGTTTCCCGTGTTCAGCGTCGTCTGTGGCTCGAACAGGAGCACGTGCGCCTCCTCCTCGGCGACCGGCTTGTGCTCCACGCCGGCGGGTACGACGATGAGGTCCCCTTCCTCCAGCAGGACATCCCGGTCCCGAAACTGGATCAGGAGCCTGCCCTTGACGACGAGGAAGAGTTCGTCTTCGACGTCGTGGTGGTGCCAGATGAACTCCCCCTGCAACTTGGCCAGCTTCACGGCCTGCCCGTTGAGTTCAGCGATGATCTTTGGAGCCCAAAGATCGTCAAAAGTGCTGAGCTTTTGCGCGAGATTGACCTTTTCCATGTGTGTGTTCTATCTCCTCTACGGCCCCTCAACGCGTGCCTGGCCTCCCTCGATGACAATCTGGATGTCCTCCGCCGGATCGTGCGACTCGCACTCCAAACCCCGCCCAGCCGTGCCCTCCGGCGCAACGCTGAAGGCGCCCACGCTCAGGTCGTAGACCCCGTTGTCCATCTCTTCCAAAGCCAGGCCCCTGTCGCCAGGGCCGAAATCCTGGCGGCTCAGTGGAATGAGATGGAACGTCTCTGGCAGCGGCATCTCGACGTTGTTCCAGCCAAACGACATTCCATCCTCTCCCGCGAGGGACATCTGATAGAAACCGCGGGGGGGAGACCCGCCAGGGTCAAACGCGCCAGGGATGGCGGGGGACGGCTCCCAGGTGACCAGGATACCATCCTCGACCACCTCAGCCTGGATATGGGGCGGTGGGTCCGGCTCATAGCCGCCGACGTAGACGTCACTGGCCACCGCGCCCGGTATCGGTGCGCCGTCCGCGTCGAGCGGGGTAAAGGTGTAGGTTCCCCCGGCCTGGGGCAACTCCTGGATGCGCCCGTGAAACCTTTTTTCCCGTCCGTAGATGTCGCCGTATGACGGCAGTATGACGCTTTCCCCGCTGGGGCACTCTACCAAGACCTGTGCCGCGTTGCGGCTCTCGACCGTAGCGTCGAGGGCGGTATCAGGGTGGCGAGAAGCCAGATTGCCAGCCGGGCCGCTCAATCCACACCACACGTCAACGTGCATCTCCGTGGGCGGCGCCAACTCGGGCATCTCCCCCTCGGTGGCCCACAGCGCGCGCTCCTCGTCGCTCATTGGTTCCGGCAGGGCTGGCGGCTGGCCTGGCTCGACGGTCGCCTGCTGGAGGGCGGCCACGGTCACGCTCTGCTCCTGGGCCATCAGTACGACCTCTCCCTTCGCCACCGAAAGCAATGTCTCCCCGTCGGTCACCCTGACGCTAAAGTCGGTGTCGCGCACCGCCGCCACCGCGCTGCCCGTCTCGAGGGTGAACTCGTGGGGCTGGCCCGGCGCCAGATGGGCCCACAGCCGCCCCTCCTGCAAGGAGAGCGTCGTCACCAGCTTGCCCTGGCGCGTGGCGCTATTCTTGACGGTGAAGATGCTATCGGCCGAAAGGCGCACCAGGCCCTCCAGCAACTCGATCCGCGCCGACGACGCCGCGCCCGTGCGCACCCGCCCACCGCCGTAGATCGCCATGTCCACGGCGCCCGGCTGCCAGTCGTCCTTCGGGCGCGCGTGGGCGTCCACTTTGTTGACGGTTTCGACGATCGTCGCCGGGTGCTCCTGGCCTCCTGCGAGGCGGAGGAACAGGACGGCGATGATTGTCACCAGCACCAGACCGCCAGCGATCCAGACTCTTTTCTTCACGTCACACCTCCAGGTCCGACAGTCCTAACACGCGATAGACTCGAATCGGCTCCGCTTTCCCCCTGGCCTGGCACGGCGGGATGTCCGGGTCCACCCGCACGCGATCCCCTACTTGCTCGTACGTGGCCTGAGTGACCAGGATAGTCGCGCCGGGCTGCCCTTCGTCCCCCTCCCGCTCGATGCGGCGGGCCAGGACCTCCTTGGTGTAATCCTGCACCCGCGAGGCAGTGTTGACGGCGTCGCCGATGACGGTGTACTCGACGCGGCGGCCACGCCCGACGATGCCGTCCATCAGCGGCCCGCTGTGGATGCCGACGCCGATGCGCAGGGGACGCTGATCGCGCAACGGCCAGAGAGCGTCCAACGCCGGCAGCAGCGCTGCCATGCGGAGCGCCGCCCGCACCGCCAGCAGCGCGTGATCGGGCGAAGGCTCCGGCGCGCCGAAGAGCACCAGCAGCCCGTCGCCCAGCATCTTGTCCAGCACCCCCTGCTCGGCAAAGACGGCCTCGACCATCGCGTCGGTGTAGTGGTTGAGGAAGCGGATCACCTCGCCACCCCGGCCCTGGCGCGTCAGCGCCTCGGTGGCCGAGGTAAAGCCCCGGATGTCGGAAAAGAGCACCGTGGCGACGACCTCGGACCGGTCCTCCGCCACCAGTTCCTCCCAGTGATCCAGCACGGCGGCCAGTCGCTCGGGGGCCATAAAGCTCTGGAAGCGATCCCGGAGATGTCGCTTCTCCCGCTCCTCGACGATCACGCGCTCCACCAGGCCGCCCGCGGCCGTCATCGCAGCCAGGCCTGCGGGCGAGGCGGCCGGCAGCCACAGATCGGCCCACACAAAGAGGAGGGCCGCCATCGTGAGGTAAAGAAGAACGCCGCCTCCAACGGCCACCGTCGCCTGGACCGGCTTGAACCGCCAGAACGCCAGTGCAGCCAAAGCGACGGTTGCCAGACTGATGCCCCCCGCCAGCCAGCCCGGCGCTCGCCGGATGGGGTCGTCGTTCAACAGCGTGGCGACGACGTTGGCGTGGACTTCGACACCCGGTGTGCGACCGGCCGGGTCGAAGGGCGTGATGTGCAGGTCCTGTTCCAGGATCGTCGTGAAGCCAATGAGAACGATCTGGCCGGCAAAGACCTCGGCGGGCACCTCGCCGTTGAGCACCCGGTACATGGACACCGTGCGGAAGGTGTTGGGGCCACCGCGAAAGTTGATCAGCAGTTCCGTCACCCGATCCTCGTCCTTGGCCGTCGGCGACCCCGAGTAAGCCTGAGCGACCGCGTAGCCAAAGGCGGGATACCACACCTCGTTGTGGCGTCGATGGGGGGCGACCCGCCGGAGGACGCCATCGGCGTCCAGCGCCATGTTGACCAGTCCAATGCCAGTGGCGGCCTCGGCGAGGGCCTCAACCGGAGCAGCGTACCGGTCGTACTCGTACCCCGCGCCCTCTTGATGCTCGAGGAGACCGGCCAGGACTATAGGCCCCGCCCTTTTCAGGCTTTGCGCCAGCGCTTCGTCGCCACCCGCGTCGGTTCCGGCGTGGGTCCAGGCCACGTCCACGCCGATGACGGCCGGACCGCCGGCGGCGATGGCGTCGATCAGGCGGGCGTATTCAGCGCGCGGCCAGGTGCGGAGGTTCCGATTCAGAACGTTGAAACTCTCGTCGTTGATCGCGACGATGACGATAGGCGCATCGGCGGCGCGTGCGCCACGCACCCGGAAGCGAAGGTCGTAGGCCGCCAACTCCAGCCGTTCGGCGATGCCCGACTGCCCCAGCAGGGCAACCAGGAGGAGCCCCACCCCGGCCATGAGGGCCAGACGTTGGGGACGGGACAGCCTGTCTGAAAATCGGCGATGGGTGGCCAACGCATTCCGCATAGTGCAACCTCGCTCTCTTCTCCCGCAACCGGAGATGCCTGGCTGCAATTATACCGGATTGGGCCGTTTTGTTAAAGTGGGACCTGTGTCCAACGTCACCTCCCCAACACCCGCTCGCAGGCAGCGCGCATCCATGCGGCCACTTCAGTGACCGAGAAACCCTGATTGGTCCACATATCGAAGGCGAGTGCTCCCTGCCGGACGAGCATACCCAGCCCGTCTACGGCGTGTGCACCCGAGCTCCGGGCCTGTCGCAGGAGGCGCGTCTCCAGCGGGTTGTAGACCAGGTCGAACACGGTCAGGTGGGCCGGGATGGGCACGGTATCGGGCCACACAGAGCCGTCCACGTGGGGCCACATGCCGACGGCCGTCCCGTTGACCAGCAGGTCGGCGGCGCGGGCCGACTCGACGAGCGTCTCCTCCGTGAGCGGCAGCGCGCGCAGCCGGGCTGCAAACCCGGGATGACTGCACAGGTCGGAGACGAGCACCCGGGCCCGTTCCAGCGTGCGGTTGAGCACCGCGATTTCCCCGCCGCCCGACCACAGCAGGCCAAAGACCACCGCCCGCGCCGCGCCGCCCGCGCCCACGACGACGGCGTTCCCCCCGTCCTCCGGTTCAAACCCGCCCTGCCGCAGCGCGCCGACAAAGCCCCGGGAGTCGGTGTTGAAGCCACCGATGATCGGCGTCCCGTCGGCGCGCCGCCCGATGACGAGCGTATTGACCGCGCCGAGCGCGCTGGCGCTGGGACCGATCGAGCCGAGCGCGGGCATCACCGCCCGCTTGTGCGGCACCGTCACGTTCGCGCCACAAAAGCCCAGCGCGGCCAACCCGCGCACGGCCACCTCGACCTGCCCCGGCGGCACCGGGAGCGGGACGTAGCGCCAGTTCAGGCCCAGCGCGTCGAAGGCGGCGTTGTGCATCGCCGGCGACAGGCTGTGCTCCACCGGCCACCCGATCAGGCCCACCAACTGGGTGTGTCCGTCAATCTGGGAAGATGTCATGGCTGTACCTCGGGTCGCTACGTGGGACGCGAAGCGTGAAACGTGATGCGTGAAACGTGATTCGTGATTCGTGACACCTGCCGGTTACGTATTACGTATTGCGTATTACGTGCTATGGATCTTTGCCCCCAGGCTCCGCATGAACTCGACGAAACCCGGGAAGGAATCGGGAACACATTCCGCGTTCTCGATCGTGACCTCGCCTTGCGCGACCAGGCCGGCCACGGCCAGCGCCATCGCCAGCCGATGATCGCCGTGGCTGTCCACGACGCCACCGCGCAGCGTGGTCGGTCCCTCCACGACGAACCCATCGGGCCGCGGCTCGATGCGCGCGCCCAGCACCCGCAGCTCGGCGACGGCGGTGGCGATGCGGTCGGTCTCCTTGACGCGCAACTCGGCCGCGTCGCGCACGACGGTCGTGCCGTGGGCCTGCGTCGCGGCGACCGCCAGCACCGGGAATTCGTCGATCATCCGCACCACCGTGTGGCCGCTCACCTCCACACCTGTCAGGTCCGACGCACGCATCGTCACGTCGGCGACCGGCTCGCCACCCTGCTCGCGCTCGTCCTCCAACGCGACGCCGGCCCCCATCGCCCGCAGCACGTCCAGCAGCCCGGTGCGCGTGGGGTTGACGCCCACGCGCTCGATGGTGACCTCCGAGCCGGGCAGCAGCGCCGCCGCGATCAGCGGGAAGGCCGCCGACGAAAGGTCGCCGGGTATGCGAAGCGTGAGGGGGGAAAGGGCCGCGGATGAGACCAGGGTGACGTTCAGTCCAGACGTTTTGATCGCAGCGCCCATCGCGGCGAGCATGCGCTCGGTGTGATCCCGGGCGGGTCCCAGTTGGCGGACGGTGGTCGGGCCATCGGCGTACAGCCCCGCCAGGAGCAGCGCGCTCTTGACCTGGGCACTGGCCACGGCCAGCGTGTGGTCATATCCATGCAGCCGCCGCCCGTGGATGGTGAGCGGGGCGTGCCCGTCGGTGGCCTCGATCCCGGCCCCCATCCGGCGCAGCGGCTCGGTGATGCGCCGCATCGGGCGGCGGAGCAACTGCGGGTCGCCGGTGAGCGTGCAGTCGAACGACTGGCCTGCCAGGATGCCCGCCAGCAACCGCATCGTCGTGCCGGAGCGGACGCAGTTCAACGGTGCACCGGGTGCCTGCAGCCCGCGCAGCCCACGCCCGTGGACAGTCAGCGTCGTCGCGTCGTGCGCTTCCACGGGGACGCCCAATGCGCGCAGGCAGGCCAGCGTCGCCAGACAGTCGCGGGACGGGAGGAAGCCGCTGATGTGGCTGGCCCCGTCGGCCAGCGCGCCGAGCAACAGCGCCCGGTGAGAGATGGACTTGTCGCCCGGGACGCGCCCCCGCCCACACAGAGCCCCCCCGGGATGCACGATTAATCGACTCATATGATCCTCCTTCAAATCTCACGGAACACGCAATACGTAATACGTGATGCGTGATGCGTGATGCGTGACGATCACGTTTCACGCTTCACGTTTCACGTTTCACGTTTCACGTCTGAAGCTTGCAGTCACGTATGGCGCTCAGCGCAGCACGCAAGCCTTCTTCGTCACCTGACGCCACGAGACGGGCTAGATGCTGCAATTGTGCATCACAGGTCCCCAGCGCCTCCACTACCGCCTCCCGGTTGGTCAGCAGGATGTCGAGCATCATCGTCACGTCGCTGGCGGCCAGGCGCGACGTGTCGCGGAAGCCGCTGGCCGCGACTTCCCATACCGCCGGGTCGGCGGAGGCCACCGTCTTCGCCGCGCCGACGAGCGCGCAGGCCAGCAGGTAGGGCAGGTGGCTGGCCGTGGCGACGAGCCGGTCGTGCCGGTCCGGGTCGAGGACCAGCGGGCGCGCACCGACAGCTTTTACCAGCGCGCGGCCCAGCGCCAGCGCCGCCTCCGACGTACGCGGCAGCGGTGTGAGAACGAAGGTGTGGTCCCGGTAGAGCGTGGGGTCCGCCGCCGCGATCCCCGAGACCTCCCTGCCGCACATCGGGTGTCCGCCGAGCGGCTGGACGTGGGCCGGGAGCGATGCCATGCGGGCGACGATCTGCGCCTTGGTGCTCCCCACGTCCACCAACATGCACCCATCGGGCAACAGCGGCCCGATCTCGTCCAGCAGGCGCAGGATGACCCGCACCGGCGTCGCCAGGACGACGACGTCCGCCTGGCGCACGCCGCTCGCCAGGTCGGCCGTGCCCTGGTCGAGCAGGCCGCGCGCCAGCGCCGCCTCGATCGTCTCCGTGCGCCGCGCCACGCCGACGACGGCCCGGCACCGCCCGCGCAGCGCTCCGGCCAACGAGCCGCCCATCAGCCCCAGCCCGACGACGGCGACGCGACCCTCCGCCAACTGCCTCACAG
>DATKTN010000034.1:0-10986 GCA_035531135.1 Anaerolineae bacterium | reverse complement strand
ATCGGTTACGAACCTGTCCGTGTCGTGGTAGATCAGGAAGGGGGGAGCGCCGCCGCTGATGTGGACGATGATCGTGGCCCGGTGGCCCCCCTCTATGGTCTCCCAGCCATCCAGTTGGGTTGGCGTGGGAAAGTCCAGCGGGCCGGCGCTGACCGGTGGCTCACCGGTGACCGTCGTGGGTACTGCTCCACCGGGAGGTGTGGCCGGGACCGCTGTTGCTGGCGGGGGCGTCGGCGCTGTCTCGCTTCGCCAGACCGAGACGTCGTCGATGTAGATCTGACCGCTTTGGGGGCCACTTCCAGGCCGGTCCACCACCAGCGCGTGAAAGCGAACCGGGTAGTCTACCACCCCGTTGTCGGGTCCAGATACGTGGCCCGAAGGCCAGGGAAGGTTGGGAGCCAGCGTGCCCGCCATCTGTTGCCAGCGTGCACCGCCCACCTGCCCCAGGTGGACCGACCACATTTCATTCTGCGCGTCCTGAACCCAAACGTTGACATAATGGCCGGACCCGTCGCCGTACACCCAGGCTCCGATTGTATTCGGCTGCCCGGCCAGGCTCATTGGGTGGACGAAGACGACATAGTCATCGCCAGCCGCCGGAAAGTTATAGCGCAGTTTGGCGGAGTAGCGGCCCGACCGGGCCTGTTCCTGGCTCTGCGTCAGTTCTCCGTAGGGCTGGTCACCCCGTTGCCATGCAGGCCACTGCTCGAAGGTGATCAAGGCACCGGAGGGCGGAGGTGCTGTGGCCGCAGGGGTACGTGTCGGTGCCCGGGAGGTGGGAACCGCTGTGGGTGTCGTGGGCGCTTTGGGTGTTGGCGTGGGACTCGGCGTGCGCTTGGGCGTGCTCGTGGGGCGTGGCGTCCGCGTCGGTGTTCGCGTGGGCGTGCTCGTGGGGCTCGGGGTGGGACTTGCCCTCGTCGGCGAGGGGGAGGGCGACGGCGTAGCTGTCTCTGTCGCTTCCAGCACGGCGGCAACCGCTGTGGCTGCCACCCGTGACGTGGGAGTGGGGCCGCTGCCCCAATTCGTCCAGGGCTTTACGATGGCCGTCATCGCGATCAACCCGGCCGCCAGCGCGAGCATGCCCCCTCCCACCACCCAGGCCCACGCGGGCACGGGCTTACGTCGGGCTGGTGGGGCCGGCTGTGCTGCCGGGATCGCCCGCATGGAGTCATAGGTTGGTCCAGCCGCCGAAACCGGTTGGACTCCCGGTATCACCTTCGTCCCCGCAGGCGCTGGTCCAACTGGCGGAGCCTCGCCACGCAGCGCTGCTGCCATGTCCTGGGCCGTGGCAAAGCGATTGTCGACGGCCAGCTCCGTCGCCCGCAGCACGGCTGCCTCCGTCGTGGGCGAAAGGCGCGGGTTCAATGCCCGGGGGAGCTGGAATGTGCCTGGGCTGGCGATCCGCATCGTCGCCGTCGGCGGAGCCTGGCCGGTCAGGACGTGGTAAATCGTCGCCCCCAGGCTATATACGTCGCTGCGAGGGTCGGTGTGCCCCATCTGTGTGTCATACTGCTCCGGTGGGGCGTACTCTGGCGTGCCCATTCCCCGCATCGCCGTCCGGGTGCGCGGGTCGTGGGGGTCCCACAGCTTCACCAGCCCAAAGTCCACCAGCGTGGCCTCCCCGTCGGGACGGATGACCACGTTCTGCGGCTTCACGTCGCGGTGGATCACCCCTTGCGCATGGCAGTACGCCAGTGCGCCCAGCAACTGGTCCGCCCACTCCAGCACCTGTGCCTCCGGCAGCGAGCCCTCTCGCTCGATGCGCTGGTCCAGGCTCTCGCCCTCGACAAAGTCCATCACCAGGTAGGCGCTGCCACCTTCCTCGAAAAAGTCGGTCACCCGCACCAGGTGAGGATGGTGCAGGCGAGCCAAAACCACGGCCTCCTGTTGGAACTGGCGGCGCAGTTCGGCCAGGGTCTGAGAGTCCAGGCCCGGCTGCGGAACCATCTCCTTGAGCGCCATCACCACGTCGAGGCGCATGTCCCAGGCGCGGTAGACGGCCCCCATACCGCCCTGGCCCAGCATCGAGACGATGCGGTAACGGTCTTGCAGGATTTGTCCGGTTGCAAGCGTCATATCTCACTCCGTTCCACTGGCCTTTTCTTGATTATCCCACGTCCTTCCGCTTTAGCACGATCGCCGTCGCGAGGCCGAACACCAGTCCGAATCCGGCCAGGATCAACCAGCTCCACCACAGGTGCTCTGGTGTGCGTGTGTATTGGATGTGAAACTCCTGCTCGTTGATCACGTCCATCGGATCCGGTTCGACGGTGAACGTCTCCGTGACCGTCTCTGTGACGGTGACCAATTCGTTCACGGTCACTTCTGGGACGGAGATGGGCACGGTTCGGGTGATGCCCGGCTGAACAGGCACCTGGATCTCCTGGGTGGTCGTCACCACCGTCACCGGCTCCCAAGTATCGTCGGGCTTCTCGACGTCCATCGAGACCTCCTCCGTGACTGGGTCGGGCTGGAAACGGGTGCGGGTGAGGCTGTTCAACGACTCCATGTCTGCCGACGTGCCCAGCGCCTCCATCGTCCAGCGGGTGAGCGTCAGGCCGGAGAACTTGACGCTGACGCCTGGCAGCTCGAACATGACGCCAGCAAAGATCAGTTGGAAGAACAGCACCAGGAACACAAAGTAGATCACCGTGTTGAGGTTGGGCACGATGGCGGAGATGAGCAACCCCATCAGGACAGCCGCCACCGTCGCCAGGACCAGCGTGATGTACATCTCCACCGGCGCTGGGAGGATGATCCCTTCCTTGGGGAAATCCACCTTGAGGTTGATTACGAGCATGAGCAGGAGGCACTGCACCAGCGCAAAGATGCCCAGCACGACTACTTTGGAGGCGATGTAGGGCAGGATGCGCAGCGTGACCATGCGCTCCCGCTGATAGACGGACCATTCCTTCACGATCTCGTAGACGGAGGCGAACAGCCCCAACAAGACCGATGCCAGTGCCATGATGAACAAAAGCACCTGGCTGTTGCCGACGACCGCGTAGGTCGCGCTGCTCTCTCCGGCTGCCAGGTCGGCCGCCAGTTGGCTCTCGATCTCGGCCACTGGGTTGCCCACCAGCCAGTTGGCATCCGAAACCAGCAGTACCAGTGTTCCAATGATGGGCATCACGACCATCAGCACGGATAGAAGCAGTTTGTCCCGCAACACTAGGTCCAGGTAGCGACGGGTGAGGACAAGAAACTGGCGTATCACGCTGACCCTGGGACGACTCCGCGACGCGGTCCTGCTTGCGTCCTGCTGGACCTGGGGGAGCGCGCGCTGCCGGTCAGCGACGTATTGCTGGTAATACGTTGAGTGTTTGAACTTTTCCTCACACTCGGCTGCTCTCTGCCGTGCCACCTGAGGGTCGGGGTCGTCCAGTTGAGCGTAGATGTCGGCGAAATCTCCGCTCGTCACGCCAAAGAACTGGAGCGCCTCCTGCGACGGCCCAAAGTAGACCATACGGCCCTGGGAGAGGAAACAGACGTGATCGCACTGGACGATGTTGGCTGTGGCGTGGGTCACCAGGACGATCGTCCGCCCGCCATCGGCCAGACGGCGCATCGTGTGCATCATCTTCTTCTCCAGGCCTGGGTCCAGCCCGGAGGTGGGCTCGTCGAGGAAGAACAGGTGGGGCTCGGCCAGCAACTCGGCGGCGATGCTGACCCGCTTGCGCTGTCCCCCGCTCAAGCTGCTCACGACCTGGTCTTTCTGGGCGACCATCTCCACCTGCTGCAGCACCTGGTTGATGTGCTGCTCGATCTCCTGCTCGGACGTGTCCGGCGGAAGCCGCAGCCGGGCCGCGTAGCGGAGCGCGTTCGCGACGGTCAGGTCTCTGTGGATGATGTCATCCTGTGGGACGTAGCCGACCATCGTACGGTACAGGTCAAAGTGGCTGTACAGGTCGTCTCCGTTGATCAATACCTGTCCGTCAGCGCGGGTGAATCCGTTTAGCGCCATCATGAGCGTCGATTTACCTGCGCCGCTGGTGCCCACCAGCGCGATGAACTCGCGGGGGTAGACGGATATGTTGATGTCGTTGAGGATACGCTTCCTGTGATCCCCGCGCCCCACCTCCCGCGTCAGTTGTACCCCATCCAGCCGCACGCCGCCAGCGGACGTGTACTGCTGGAAGCCGGTCGGCTCGTATACCAGCCTGAAGGGGCCGATCTGCACCACGTCCCCCTGTTGCAGTGGATGGGGACGTACCAGGCGTTGGCCGTTCACGAACGTGCCGTTGGTGCTATTGAGGTCGGTGAGAACGTGACCCTGCGGGGTACGGTCGAGACGGGCGTGGTGCCAGGAGACGACCGGTGCTTGAAGGGGAATGTCGGCCTGGGGATTGCGTCCGATGTGGAGTGACGTCTCCATGCCCAGCGCCGTGGCACCCATGTGGATCGTACCGGCGGTGGGGGCCGGCGCTTGTGTCTCGCCGGTGGCGTGGAAAGCGAGGCTGACCGAGTTTCCATGGGGGTCGCCGATGCGCAGGATGTCGCCGTCGTGCAAGGTCGCGCTCTGCACGCGCTGACCGTTGAAGAACGTGCCGTTCGTGCTGCCGAGGTCTACATAGTGCCACGCTGTCCCCTGCCGCTCCAGCCGGCCGTGGCAGCCGGAGACATAGTTGGGTGGAAGGACGATGTCGTTGTCTGGCCGGCGACCGATGGTGAACGTCGCCCGTTCCAGGGAGATTTCTCGTAGCGGCTGCCCCGGCGTGCGGATAACGAGGCGAGGTTGCCCTCCGTCTCCTGCGTTCGGTGGAGCAGCGGGAACCAGTTGGGATCCACATGCCGGGCAGAAACGTGCCTGGGGGTTTTCCAACTCGTTGCCACAGAGATGACAGAAATGATGCATAGAGTTTAGCTCCGATATAACACAAAGATAAAATAACCTGCAATCGCTCCGGGGATCGCATCCATTCCGTCTACGCGGAGTGAAAGGTGAGTTTCACCCGTCCAAGGCGCACCTCGTCCCCGTCGTTGAGCGGATGGGGCTGCCCTGGCGTCAGCCTTTGCTGATTGACATAGGTGTAGTTGGTGCTGTTCAGGTCCTCGATAAAGACCTGGTTGCCCTGCAGGGAGGCGCGCGCGTGTCGCCTGGAAACTCCTCCTTCGTCCGCGCCGTGGCCGGTCAGGTCGATGTCGGGGAAGACGCCGCTGGCCACATCCTCCCGCCCGATGAGGACCTCGGTCTTGCCGGCTGGGAAGGGTAGCGTAGCGTCGGTGCCCTGTACGACCAGGCGGTGCTGAACGGTGGCGCCGGCGAGCTGGGCTGGTGGGGGAGCAGGAGCGGCTGGTGGCGGCTGTGCGGGTAGTGTCGGCGGCATGCTACCGCTCACCGGTGCGCCGCACATGTCGCAAAAGTTGCTACCTGGCTCCAGTCGGGCACCGCAGGCGGCGCAGGTCAACGTGGCGGCCGTTGCTGGGGTGGGGACTGCCGCCGGGCCCAAGGCTGCGCCACAGTTATCGCAGAAAGCCTCACCCGGCGTCACCGGTGCGCCACAGACAGGGCAGGTCGTCGCGATGGCGGTGGGAGCGGGCGGTGCTGGGGTGGCAGCCGATAGTGCTGCTGCCGCTGCTGTTTCTTCCAGCTTGGCGCCACAATCATCGCAAAAAGCAACCCCGTCGGGCTGTTGCGAACCACAGTTTGGGCATACGGGCATAGCTTTCCTCCGCTTGCATCCGCAATCTGCAACCTGCGATCTGCAATCTGCAATCTGCAATCTGCAATCTTGAATCAGTTCTCTCAGTCTACCCACTGACAAATCCGGCGCGCTGGCCACAATCTAACCGTTCAGGGCCTCACGCAGCCGATTCGTCTCATCATCGTAACATACTTCTGTCCACATGTTGTTAAGGAAAAGTGAGACATTTACTAGAATTCACTATGAGCGCAAAGAACTGCCAGCATGTCAAATGGGTTCGTAGTAGGCGCTTGAGCGCCTCCTTGTACTTTTATCCCACTACTTGCAGGATCACGACCGTGACGTTGTCCTCTCCCCCGGCCTGGTTCGCTGCTTCGACCAGCCGGTCACAGGCGTCCTGGGGTGATGTGGACGTGTGCCAGATCTGCCAGATCTGTCTGTCTGGCACCATCCCACTCAGCCCGTCGGAGCAAAAGAGCAGGGCCTCGCCCGGAGCCAGCCGCCGCTCGAACAGGTCGACCTCCACCTGGGGCTTGTCGCCCATGACCCGGTAGATGATGTTTCTCTGCGGGTGATGGGCGGCTTCCTCTGGCGTGAGCTGTCCTGTGGCGACGAGACGCTCGACCAACGAGTGATCGGTGGTGATCTGAACGATCCCAGCCTCGTCGAGTAGATAAGCGCGACTATCTCCGACGTTGGCGATCGTCGCTACGTCGCCGACGACGATTGCCATCACCAGCGTGGTGCCCATGTCGGTCCCTGCGGACTTGCGGTGGTCGTAGACGGCCCGGTTGGCGGCCAGCGCGGTGGCCGTGAGCCACTGGCGGGCGTTGGGCAGGGGCTCGCCGGCGACGGCGGGGGGTAACACCCCGCTGGCTACCCGCCGTGCGATCGCCTGAATCGCCAGTCGGCTGGCGACGTCGCCGGCCTCGTGTCCCCCCATCCCGTCGGCAACGGCAAACAGGCCCACCGGCACACTGGCGGAGCGGAACACCGAAGCAACGTCCAGCGTCAGCAGGCTGTCCTCGTTCAGCGCGCGTTCCTGTCCCACGTCGGTCCGGCGGCCGACGACGAGTATGACGCTGGTCGGGCGGCGGAGCTCCTGAAGCGCGGCGTCGAGCGCCGTGGCGAAGGCGGCGGCGGTTAGCGTCGTCGGCGTGGTGAGCGCCTGGGAGAAGGTCGCCGCCGCCTGCTCGGGCAGTTCGACCTGGGCGGCCTGCTGCTCACCGGTCGCCAGATAGACAAGCACTGTTCCGAGCCCCTGCACGTCCTGGGCAAAGTCACTCGTTGCCATCGCATGGGGCGCCGGCGAGGCGACGTGGGCTGTGCCCAGGTGCGTCCAGAGCGCCTGCTTCCCTGCTATAGCGACGTGGTTCAGGACGACCTCGCCCAGCGTGACGTTGTGGCGGTGCAGGTGATCCAACGCCTGGGCCAGCGATATACCCCATCCCAGGACCTGGTTGAGCCCCTGAGGCACAGACAGCGAGGTCGCCAGCGGCGGCGAGAACTCTGGCTCCACCATGTAGTGGCGGGGCGGGCCGTACGGGGCTTCTACAAAGACCTCGCGAGGCAACAGCAAGCCAGCATGCTCCAGGTCCATGCCCAGCAACTGGGCCTCTACCGCAAAGGCTTGCTCGTCGGCGCTTTCCTGTATCCGGTAACGAAGGTATAGCGGCTCAATGCCGGAGAGGTCGGCTCCGCACGAGGGACAGAACTGTTCCTGTGCGTCGGACACCTCCGTCTGGCAGTTGGGACACGGCCGGACCAGGGCAGTATCCTCCGCCACGTAGACGTTCAAGCGCTCGTTGGTGGTGCGCACTTCCACGACCTCGTATTGACCATCGTGGAGCAATGCGCCTTCCGGCAGAGGAGCGAAGGCCACGCTGGCCGCCGGCAGGGGGCGGGTGATCGACTCTCCCTCCAGCGCTGCGCCGCAACCCTGGCAGAAACGAGCGCGCTTGCGGTTTTCGTAGCCGCAGCTTGGACATTTCATTGTCGCTCCTCCCCTGTGCTGGCGTGGAAGACGAACTCTACTCCGCCGACACCAAGGCGCCAGCCATCGCGCAGCAGGTTCCGCCCGGTGCGTCTTTCATTGACGTAGATGCCGTTCGTTGAGCCAAGATCCTCGACGATCCAGTGGCCGGCCTGCGCATAGATGCGGGCGTGGCGGCGGGAGACCGTTTCCCAGCCGGGAAGATCCTGGGCGACCACCAGGTCATTCTCCGGTGCCTGCCCGATCGTGACACCCTCCGGCTTCAGGTGGAGGCGGCCCTGGCCCCCGGGGGTAGCAGTGCTCTCCAGATATGGACCGGCGGGGGCGGGTGGCAGCGGTGGCGTTGGCCGCGACCTCGCTCTCCACAGCGTCCACAGGACCAGCACAAGGCCCAGGACCAGCAAGGGGATCAGGCATATCGCCGCAACCCAAACCGGGTTCTGGGCCAACAGGGTGATTGCTTCGTCAAACGGCGAGAGGGTGGGGGGAACAGTCGGCGTCGGGACAAGCGTGAAGGTCGCTGCCGGCGTCGGGACGGGCGTGAAGGTCGCTGCCGGCGTCGGGATCTGGGTCGGTGTCTGAGTCGGCGCAGGCGTAGGAGTTAAGAGCTTGGCCCGCGTCGGGGTGGCAAGTGGAGACTGGAGTGGGGAAGGAGGGGGAGTGTTCGTCGGCGTTGGCGCGAGCCTAGGAGAGGGTGTTGCGGCTGGCGTTGATGTCGCCGGCGCCGGGGTGTGCAGTGGTGTGTCAGGCGTCGTAGTCGGGGCCACTGGCATCAGGCCCTCTGTCGCCTGGAGCGCTCCAAGCGAACCCGCGGGCTGCGACGGCGGCGCAGCGTGGAGCGGAGGGGCCGTGCCAGTTGCCAGGAACAAAAGGATCATAGCCAGCCCTGACGCAACGAGCAATCTCTGGATGGCCTCTCGGTTCATTGTCATTCCCCCTCGTGCGCGTGACGTACTGGCACTGAAAGCACGTAATAGTTTACACACTTTGTCCCAAACTGGCAAGCGGCCGACCTCGCTTGTTACGCGAAGGCCATTCTCAAGAAGGGGACCATGGATTGAAGTCACTATAGTTCCGAAGTGGCATGCTATGAGTTTCATTTGTGTTACAGCATCGTTTCGGGTTGATGGGATGCGCATTGGACAGGCCGGGTCAAATGGGCTAAAATAGGGAAAAGGGTGGGAGGAATGGTGATGGCAGAAGAAACTTTAAAGCTTAAACGTCTCATCACGCACGCCCGTCTAGCCACGCTGGGCGATGAGCCCGACCTCATCGAGGATGGGGCGCTGCTGATCGAGAAGGACCGTATCGCCGCGCTCGGCACCACTGCCGAACTGACCACGCGTTTCCCCGCTGCCGAGCGCTGGGATGTGGACGGTCAACTGGTACTCCCGGCCTCCATCTGTGCCCACACCCACTTTTACGGGGCGTTCGCCCGTGGGATGGCCGTCCCCGGTGAGCCGGCCACCAACTTTCCCCAGATATTGGAGCGGCTGTGGTGGCGGCTGGACAAGGCCCTCACGTTGGAGGACGTGCGCTACTCGACGCTCGTCTGCCTGGTAGACGCGATCCGCCATGGCACGACCACGCTGATCGATCACCACGCCAGCCCGAACGGCATCGAGGGCTCGCTCGACGTCATCGCCGGGGCAGTGCAGGAGGCGGGGCTGCGGTCCTGTCTGTGCTACGAGGTCACCGACCGGGACGGCCCCGAGCGCGCCCGGGCCGGCATCGCCGAAAACGTGCGTTTCGCAAAAGCCCAGGTCGCACGTCCCGCACCTTGGATTGCAGCGACTTTCGGCCTGCACGCCTCGCTGACCCTCTCCGACGAGACGTTGGCCGACTGCGTCGCCGCTGCAGGCGACCTGGACCTGGGGTTCCACGTGCACGTCGCCGAGGACGGGGCCGACCAGGAGGACTCGCTGCACAAGTCCGGCAAGCGCGTCGTCCACCGGTTGCACGGCGCGGGCATCCTCGGCCCGCGCACCATCGCCATCCACTGTGTCCATGTGGACGAGCGCGAGATCGAGTTGCTGGCGGAGACCGGCACGTGGGTCACGCACCAGCCGCGCTCGAACATGAACAATGGCGTGGGTGTGGCCCCGGTTGAGGCGATGCTCGATGCCGGAGTCCACGTCGGCCTGGGCAACGACGGGTTCTCTAACCAGATGTTCGCCGAGATGAAGGCCGCCTACCTGGTGCACAAGCTGTGGCAGCACGATCCGCGGGCGATGCCGGGTGACCTGGTGATGCAGTTGGCCTACGCCAACAACGCTGACCTGGCACGCGTCTTCTGGCCTGACCTGAGGTTGGGGGAGCTGTCCGAGGGCGCGGCTGCTGACCTGGTCTTCCTGGACTACCAGCCCACGACACCGCTGACGGCGGGCAATCTGCCCTGGCACCTGCTCTTTGGCGTCGAGGCGTCGGCGATCACGGCCACCGTCTGCGCCGGGCGGGCGCTCATGCGGGACCGCCGGCTGCTCACGCTGGACGAGGAGGCCATCACTGCCCGGTCGCGGGAGTTGGCCGCCCAGGCGTGGGCGCGGGTGTAGCGACGGGGGATGAATCACACCTCCGTCACCGCCGGGATCACGGTGGGGTGGCTCTTGGTCTCCTCGTAGAGGAACCTGGATAGCGCAGCCTGGACCTGCTTTTCGACCTCCGCTGGGGGGGTTCCCGGCCTGGCCGAAGCGGCAGACAGCGTGACCTCCGCGGCCTGGGCCAGCAGGTCCTCCGCGCCGGGGACAAAGATAAAGCCACGCGTGATGATGCGCGGACGGCCCACGGGGCGGCCCGTCTGGCGATCGTAGCGGACGATGGACATCACAAAGCCGTTCTGCCCCAGCTCCTCCCGCTCGCGCATCACCGCCGGCCCGATCTCGCCCACCCGCGCTCCGTCCACGAAGACGTAGCCGCCGGGCACCCGCGCGCCGATCTCCAACTGCTGGCCAAAGGACAACACGTAGCCGTTTTCGACGACGGCGATGTTGTCGGCCGGGATGCCCAACTGTCGCGCGGTCTTGCCGTGCTGCTTGAGATGGCGCAGTTCACCGTGGATCGGCACGAAGAAGCGCGGGCGGAGCAGGTTGATCAGCAGTTTCTGCTCTTCCTGGCTGGCGTGGCCCGACACGTGCACCGGCGCAAGGGGATCATAGTAGACGTCCGCGCCCTTCTGGAAGAGGCGGTTGACGACGCGATGGATCAGTTCCTCGTTGCCGGGGATGGTGTGCGAGGAGAGCACCACCGTGTCCCCCTCTTGAATGTACAGTGAGCGATGTCGCCCGACCGCCAGCCGGTTGAGGACCGCCGTCGGTTCGCCCTGCGTGCCGGTCGCCATGATGACGACCT